>JAJYJJ010000015.1 GCA_021789595.1 Nitrospirota bacterium
GCTCCGCACCGACCCGTCCGACTTGCATGTGTTAGGCACGCCGCCAGCGTTCGTTCTGAGCCAGGATCAAACTCTCATTTGATTTCCAATCTCAAAGAGCCCTGCACCTCTTTAGTTTTCAAAGAACCTGTGATAGATTTAAAGGATACAATAAGCACAGAAAACTTGTCAAGTGCTGTAAATGAGCCTTCAGTAAAACTAATGCGTGTAATCCTTCAGTGCCTCTTTCCATGGCCTTAATGTACCTATCCCCTCAAGCAACAGCATCCTGTTCTCAAGCACAGAGTTTTTAGGCCTCTTTGCAGGTCTATCAATCTCTGTTGATTTAATTGGAATTACTTTTATGCTGTTTCCTACAATCTCCCTTGCAAGGTCATACCACGAACAATACCCGCTGTTTGTGATGTGATAAATACCATACCTCTGTGATACTCCGGCGACTCTCCCTGCCATCTGGAGCCCCTTATTAAGCCCTATAACCTCAATAATCTTTGATGCAAGGTCTTTAGTATATGTAGGGCTTCCTCTCTGGTCGTCCACAACCCTGAGAGACTTCTCTGTCTCTGCCTTCTTCAAGATAGTATCAACAAAATTCTTTCCACCTCTGCCATAAAGCCATGATGTCCTCACGATATAAAACCTATCTGAGAGCTCCCTTACAAATTCCTCTCCAAGGAGTTTGGACATTCCATATGCATTTAATGGATTTGGCTCATCCCATTCTACATAGGGGCTGTCCTTTGTCCCATCAAATACATAATCTGTGCTTATGTATACCATCACACATTTTACACGGTTTGCAGCCACGGTTACATTCCTTGTGCCAAGTGCATTTACCCTGTATGCCTTATCAGGGTCAAGTTCACAGCCGTCAACATCTGTATAGGCAGCAGAGTGGATAACAATATCAGGACGCATATCATCAAATACCCTTGCAACAAGATTCACATTTGTTATATCGAGGTCACTGTGCGTAAGACCATAGACATCACATCCAGAGAGGGCAGACAACAGATCCCTGCCGAGCATACCGCCTGCACCTGTTACAATTATTCGAGGCATGCCCTCTAAGCTCATCTTGCACCATACTGCCTTTCATAATATTGCATATATTCGCCGCTTATTATCCTCTGCCACCACTGTCTGTTTTCCATATACCAGTCAATCGTCTGCCTGATGCCGTACTCAAAGAAATAACTCGGAGACCATCCCATAGCCCTCAGTTTTGATGAGTCCATAGAGTATCTCCTGTCATGACCAGGTCTGTCCTTAACAAAGTTTATGAGGCTGATTACATCCTTTCCAATCCTTTCTGACACCTCTTTGAGTATCATCTTTACAACCTCAATATTCTCCCTCTCTTCGCCTGAATCTATATTATATATCTCCCCTGGGACGCCTTTTTTAAAGATAAGCTCAATGGCGCTACAGTGGTCAGCGACATATATCCAGTCCCTGCGGTTTTTCCCATCACCGTAGATAGGCACTAACTTACCATTGAGGGCATTGATTATCACAAGGGGTATCAGCTTTTCAGGAAATTGATATGGCCCGTAGTTATTCGCACACCTCGTGATTATTGCAGGAAATCCGTATGTCTTATTGTATGCCCTGACAAGCATATCTGCACCTGCCTTTGATGCAGCATATGGACTGTTTGGAGAAAGTGGAGAATCCTCCCTGAATGAACCGCTTTCAATGGAGCCATAGACCTCATCAGTTGATACCTGAAGGAACAATCCAATACCCTTTTCCCTTGCAATCTCAAGGAGGCTGTATGTCCCATAGATATTTGTCTTTAAAAATTCCTCGGGTTCAATGATACTCCTGTCAACATGGGATTCAGCAGCAAAGTTTATTACGACATCCGGCATGTATTTATCAAAGATACCCCTGAGCACGGCCTTATCACATATGTCAGCTCTGAAAAAGTGGTAATTCTCATTTTCCTCGATATCCTTGAGGTTCTCAGGGTTTCCTGCATAGGTAAGCTTGTCCACATTTATTACTATGCTTAAAGGGTTTCTTCGGAGGAAATACCTTATAAAGTTTGAGCCTATAAAGCCTGCCCCGCCTGTGACAAGGACTGTCTGTTTAGCTGAATGGGCTGTTTGGGTCATTCTCGTATCTTACCTCATCAACTGCATCAACCCTTCCCCATCCCTTATAGAGCCTGTCAGGGAGGTTGATAACAAGCCCGTCCCTATCACCGATATTCTTATATCTGTGGACAACCAGGGGTGGTACCAGTATAATCGTCGGTGCATCCTCATCTGCCTGTATATCCATCCTTTCACCAAAGGTGGGTGATGTCCTGCGGTTATCCCAGAGTGTTACCATGAACCTTGAACTTAAAAAACAGAAGTAATCTGTCTGTTGTGAATGCTCATGAGGTCCCCTTTCTACGCCTGGTTGGGTCATAGATACATATGCCATGGCTGGTTTATGTATAGAAAGGGGCCCTGTCTCATCCTCTCTAAATATCTCTAATAGCCATCCCCTTTTATCAGAAAACCTGTTCAGGGTCTTTACAACCACTCCCTCTATCATACCTCTACCACCGAATCATCACCGAGGTTAAGTCTCAATGCCTTGTGGCTTTTCATATTCTTCTCAACCCTGACCCTTCTGCCGATAAGACAGTCCTCAAGCCTTTCTAAGTGTGAGACAAAACTACCCTGCATTATCACAGAATTTTCAATGGCTGATTTGATGATCCTTGAACCATCACCTATGCTTGTGTATGGCCCTATAAATGCATCCTCTATTATTGCATCATCTCCTATAAAGGCAGGGCCTCTAATAGTGCTGTGGATTATCCTCGCACCTTTCCCTATGCTCACCCTTCCAAAGATAGAGGAGTCCTTATCAACCTCGCCCTTTATATCCCTCCTGCCCCATTCATCGAGGACAACGGCATTGGCCGTGAGCAGGTCGTCCTTCTTGCCTGTATCAAGCCACCATCCTTCAAGCCTGTGGCTGATGACATCTCCATCTGTGTCTATAAGCCTCTGTATTGCATCTGTAATCTCAAGCTCTCCCCTTTTTGACGGCCTTATCTCGTCAATTGCCCTGTGTATAGAAGGAGAAAAGATGTAGATGCCAACAAGTGCAAGATTGGATTGTGGCACATCAGGTTTTTCCTCAAGCCTTATTATCCTCTCGCCGTTAACAGTGGCAATCCCAAATGACCTCGGCTCATCCACCTCTTTTAAGAGTATCAGTGCATCAGGCATCTTTCTGTTGAACTCATCTATGATGCCCATTATGCCACTGCCTATCAGGTTATCTCCAAGATACATGATAAAAGGAGAGTCCCTAAGAAAATCCCTTCCTGCCCTTACAGCATGGGCAAGGCCAGCGGGTGATTCCTGAAGAATATATGTAATATTAATGCCCCATCTATCTCCATCGCCAACTGCATTCCTTACTTCCTCGCCTGTTTCAGGTGAGATAATCATACCGACATCCTTTATGCCTGCCTTTGCTATGTTGTCGAGGATATAAAAAAGAATCGGCCTGCCTCCAACAGGGACAAGCTGCTTTGCCCCTGTGTATGTAAGAGGCCTGAGCCGTGAGCCCTTACCTCCGCTTAGCACCAGTGCCTTCATAACTTTAGATTATACTACATCATAAAAAATTCTGAAACATAATCGTCTAATCAAAAAGACGCGCTTGTTTAATTTCGTAATAGTAATTTTATGCTATTTCTGCTCATAATTGTCCATTGTCATAGTTGTCCAGTTGACAGTTTGATTTAAAAAGGGTTAAATTACAAAAAAATATGAGGAGGTTTGAATAATGAAGAACAGATACAGTCTCATAAAGAAGGCCCCCGTGGTCGCATTAATGGTCTTTGCATGGCTCGGCTTGACCTACAGCCCTGTTTCTGCAAAGGTTCCTCCAAAGGCGGTTGAGACGCTTACAAAGACAGGTGAGGCGCTTGCTGAGATTGCAAAGGAGGTTACTCCAGCGGTTGTAAACATATCTACTACAAGGATTATCAAGGTTCCAGGTGGTGCACAACTACCGTTCAATGACCCATTTTTCAGGCAGTTTTTCGGTAATGAATTTAACCATATGTTCAATGTCCCTAAGGAGCAGCGACAGAGGAGTCTGGGCTCAGGTGTAATAGTTGACCCGAACGGATACATCATAACCAATAACCATGTTGTAAAAGGCGCAGATGAAATAAAGGTATTTCTTTCAAATAAAAAGGAGTTCAAAGGAAAGGTGATCGGGACAGACCCTAAGACGGATATTGCTGTGGTGAAGATAGATGCCAAGGATCTACCTGTCATCCCCTGGGGCAACTCAGATAAACTCAAGGTCGGCGAGATAGTCCTTGCCGTAGGTAATCCATTCGGCCTTAACCAGACCATCACAATGGGCATAGTCAGTGCTGTTGGAAGGGCGAATGTTGGGATTGCAGACTATGAGGATTTTATTCAAACAGATGCTGCTATAAATCCAGGAAACTCTGGCGGCGCACTTGTTAATGCAAGAGGTGAGCTTGTGGGGATAAATACAGCAATATTCAGCACAAGTGGAGGATACGAAGGCATTGGTTTTGCAATCCCGAGCAATATGGCAAGGGCTGTTATGGAAGGCCTGATGAGATATGGAAAGATCGTAAGGGGCTGGTTAGGGGTTTCTATCCAGGATGTAACCCCTGAGATTGCCAAAGAGTTTGACCTGAAGCAACAAAAGGGTGCGCTTGTCAGCGATGTTGTTGAAGGCGGCCCTGCAGAGAAGGCAGGCATCAAGAGGGGAGATGTAATTATAGGCTATGATGGGAAGGATGTAGGGGATACCTTCCAGTTGAGGAATTTAGTTGCGGCAACTCATCCCAACAAAGAGGTGGCGCTAAAGGTTGTAAGGGATGGTGCCTTGAGATCGATAAATGTCATTATTGGTGAGATGCCAAAGGAGGTAAAGGCTGCTGAGGGTGGAAGGTTTGAGAATGTCTTAAAGGGTATTGCTGTTCAGGATATAACACCAGAGATTGCAAACAGGCTTAACCTGCCGTCAAAGATAAAGGGAATTGTAATAACGGATATTGAAGGTGGCAGTCTGGCAGAGGCATCAGGGCTACAACGGGGTGATATCATCCTTGAGATAGACAGGAAAAAGATAATAAATACCCATGAGTATGAAGCCATAGTATCCAAGATAAAACCAAAGGACTCTGTGCTACTTCTCATATATCGGAGGGGTTCAACCTTTTATCTAACAATTACCCCATAGAGATTCAGAATACACACGAAACGGGAAATATATCTGGAAAATACACCCCTCAAGGATGCCATCCATAGATGGCTCCAAAGGGTTGACAGCAGCGGCTCTGGAAGACCCCTTCCGGGGGAAAAGGTCAATGTTATAGATTCCCTCGGAAGGGTTACAGCAGAGGCTGTTATAACACGCATCTCCTCGCCCTTTTATCATTCATCCGCAATGGACGGCTATGCCGTCAGATTCTCAGATACCTTTGGTGCCTCTGAGACCAATCCAAAACAGCTACGGCTGGGTGAGCAGGCAATCCCTGTAAATACTGGGGACCCGATCCCAGAGGGCTTCAATGCAGTAATCATGATTGAGGATGTGAATATAATCAGAACACAGAACGGAGTCCCCAAAAAGTCGCAAGACTCTTTGGGGTACAACACAGAACACAGAACGAAGGACACCCCCTCCCTAACCCTCCCCCCTCAAGGGGGAGGGCAGGGGTGGGGGGGAGAATATATCGAAATCATAAAACCCCTAACACCCTGGCAACATGTAAGGACAATCGGAGAGGATATTGTTTCAACAGAACTTATCCTTCCTGAAAACCACAGGATACGGCCTGTTGATATAGGTGCAATGCTTGCAAGCGGTATCCTGGATGTAATGGTAAGAAGAAGGCCAAAGGTCGTGATAATCCCCACAGGCACTGAGGTTGTAGAGCCTGGGAGTGATCTGAAGAAGGGTAATATAATTGAATATAACTCAAGGATACTTGCTGGACTTGTAAATCAGTGGGGCGGCGAATCCATCAGGTTCAGGATTGTCCCAGATGATTACGATGAGTTGAAAAAGGCCATACTTGAGGCGTATGAACTGGGAGATATGGTCGTTGTAAATGCAGGTGCCTCTGCTGGCTCCAAGGACTTTTCATCTGCTGCCATCTCAGATCTCGGCGAGGTCATACTGCACGGTATTAATATAAGACCCGGAAAACCATTAATCCTCGGATGGCTCAAAGATAAACCTGTGCTCGGCATCCCCGGATACCCTGTATCAGCCTACATAACCTTTAATCTCTTTGCAAGGCCCATCATATATAAATGGCAGGGCATTAATGTAGAAAGGCCTGATATACTTCGGGCAAGGCTTAGCCGCCAGGTGGCATCAGCACTTGGCCAGGAGGAATTCATCAGGGTAAAGGTTGGAAAGGTTGGAGAAAATATTATAGCAACACCTATAAGCCGTGGTGCGGGTGTACTGATGAGCCTTGTAAGGGCAGATGGCATTGTCAGGGTTCCTGCCATGTCAGAGGGTCTCGGCGCAGGGACAGAGGTAGATGTTGAAATGCTCAGGGCTAAAGAGGATATTGAGAATACCATAGTCTGCATAGGAAGCCATGACAACTGCATTGACCTCCTGTCAAACTCCCTGAAGAAGAGGTATCCGGGGCTTTCACTTTCATCTGCTCATGTGGGCTCTATGGCGGGGCTTATTGCGATAAAAAGGGGAGAGGCACATATCGCAGGCACGCACCTTCTGGATGAGGAGACAGGTCAATATAACATAACATTTATAAAGAGGCTTTTACCGGAAAAGAGGATAGTTCTTGTAAATCTTGTTTATCGTGAGCAGGGGCTGCTTGTGCCAAAGGGAAACCCAAAGAATATAAAGAGTTTTGGCGACCTTGCAAGGGATGATGTGACATTCATCAACAGGCAATCAGGCGCAGGGACAAGGCTCCTTACAGACAAACACCTGAAGGAGCTTGGCATAGACCCGCGCAATGTAAAAGGCTATGACAGAGAGGAATACACACACATGGCAGTTGCCTCTGCTGTCTTAAACGGCGTGGCAGATACAGGACTTGCCATACTGGCTGCTTCAAAGGCACTCGGCCTTGATTTTATACCTGTTGCTAAAGAGAGGTATGACATAGTAATACCGAAGGAGTTTTATGGATCAGAGATGTTACAATGCCTTTTACAGATAATAAGAGAGGATGCTGAGTTTAGGGAGCTTGTCCTTTCCCTTGGAGGCTATGATATAACAGATATGGGAAAGGTCATTTACGAGGATTAAACTTGCTTAAGACCATTGCTCTATCATCACTTCACATGGAATATCCAAATGCTGAAACACTGAAAATGGCTATTAAACATACAGGATTTGATAATGTAAGCATCCCACTATCAGTGCTCAGGTCATTGCCAGATGTTATCAAGAAAAAAGCAGGGGACAGCGAGCCTGAGGAATCTATTGTCCTTGGTTTTAAAGGTGATGGATGGGAGGTTATCAGCTTTTCAAAAGGCCCATTCTACGGCATTGCCCTTGACCTTGGCACAACAAACATTGCAGCCTCCATATCCGATCTATCCACTGGTGAAAGATTAGAGGAGTTAGTATTTGATAATCCCCAGATTCCATACGGCGAGGATATACTGACAAGGATAATGAGGGCAGATGATGACCTGAAAAGGCTTAACAGCGTCTTAATTACAGGTATAAATGGGATTATAAAAGACCTCTGCAATAGTGCTGGTATAAGAAGGGATAATATTTACGCCATGGCTGTTTCAGGCAATACTGCCATGTCTCATTTCCTGCTCGATCTCGACCCTGAGGGAATTGCAAAATATCCGCATGTCCCTGTAGTCTACAGGCCTGATTTTCTAAAGGCAAGGGACATAGGGATAAATATAAATCCAGAGGCATATGTATACATCTTTCCGAATGCAGGGGGATATATCGGTGGCGATATGGTCGCAGGCATACTCTGCTGTGAGATGTATAAGGATGAATCCATCTCGGTATTTGTAGATGTTGGAACCAACGCAGAGATTGCCATTGGCAATAAGCACTGGATAGTAGTCGGCTCTGGTGCAGCAGGCCCTGCACTTGAAGGAGGTATTGTAAGACATGGCAAAAGGGCATCAAAAGGAGCAATCAATAGTGTCAGGATTGAGGATGGCAATCCTGTATACTCGACTATTGGCGGTGAAAGGCCTGATGGCATCTGTGGCTCAGCACTGATAGACCTGATGGCAGAACTTTTCAGGGAGGGCATCATAGACAGGAAGGCGACTTTTGTCTCAGGTGATAAAAATATTGTAATGACCGATGACGGCCCTGCATATCTCATCGTCAGGTCAGAGGATACAGCAAACCGCCAGGACATATTTGTAACAGAGAAGGAGTTAAAGGCCATTTTAAGGTCAAAAGGTGCAATGTTCACTGCAATAAGAATACTCTTGGCTGAGATGGGGATGGACTTCTCTCACATCAATAAGTTCTATATTGCAGGGACATTTGGCAGCTATATCAAACCAAAACAGGCAATAGCCATTGGCATGCTCCCTGATATTGCTGAGGAGCATTACATCTGTCTTGGAAATACATCACTTAAAGGTGCAGAGATGTTTCTCAATAGATGGGAGACAATAGATGGAATCAACAGCATCATCTCAAAGATAACATTTAATGACCTCAGTTCTGATAAGAACTTCATGAAGGAACTTTCAGGCTCCCTATTTCTACCCCATACAGACCTGTCACTTTTCCCCTCCGTCTGTTAGGGCATCATTGACTCCATCCTCCATTATCCTCCTGGCACCTATAAACCTCTTCAGATAGTATGGCTCATCAAGGCTGTCAATGGTTACCCTTCTAACCTTTGATGATGCATGGATAAAGAGATTATTGCCTATATATATGCCTACATGGGAAGGGAATCTTGCATATGTCCTGAAAAATACAAGGTCTCCTATAGAGAGGTCGTTTTTGTCGATATCCTCACCTACAGAAAATTGTTCCCTTGCCGTCCTTGGAAGGGGGACTTTAAAGAAACCAAATACCTTCTGAACAAAGGCAGAGCAGTCGATTCCAAACAGGGTAGAACCACCAAAACGATATGGTATGCCCAGGAATTTTTTTGCAAATAGGGCAAGCCTTTCCTGTTTATCAAGGCCTTCAATCCCCTCCTGTTTATCGCTTTCAGTTCCCTCTTTATGCTCTTGCACATCAACATCAGGTGCAGGGTCTTTTAGAAGCGGGTCATGGGAAAGCTCAGATAAGGTTATATCAGGCCTTTCCGAAGGTGGTTTTTTTGTTTCTGTCTTTACATATAGCACAAGTCTTTGTCCTGGTTTTAACCTGTTGTCTTTAAGGCGGTTCGTCCTTCTGATCTCCTTTTGATTAATGCCATATCTTTTTGCAATGGCATAGATACTATCGCCCTTCTTAACAGCATATATTGTTTTATGATCTTCACCTGATGGTTTAACTGTGCCTGATGATTTAACTATGATAGAATGGCTGGCTGATGCCGCCAATGAAAGCCTCTGGCCGATCCTGAGGTTGCTGTCTTTAAGTCCATTTATCTCCTTTAGCTCATCCACGCTAAGGCCGTACTGCCTGGCAATAGTATAAAGTGACTCTCCTTTTTTGACCTTATGGTATTTTATACCAGATGCCTTAGAGATGGCGTGTCTATCCACAGCCTTTTCAGAAGAGACCTTCGCAGGGATTACAAGTCTGCTGCCTATCTTTAATCTATTACTGCTTAGACCGTTTATCTCCTTTATCTCTTTTACCGAGACATGGAATTTCTTACCTATGTTATAAAGAGAATCGCCTTCTTTAACCTTATAGGTCTCAGCAATGGCCTGACCGCCTAATAAAAAAATTATAACCACTACAAAAAAAACTCTTTGAAGCAAGGGTTATCCCTCCTTTCAAAAGATATATCTATGAAGCTACCTTTTCTACATCATCAAACTCCTTCAGCGTTGGCAGATCTGAGAGGTCTTTAAGACCAAAATACTGCAGGAATTCTTTTGTTGTCCCATACATAAGCGGCCTTCCAGGCATCTCTCTCCTGCCTAAGATCTTTATCAGCGACCTTTCTAAAAGGGTTTTCATAACCCCATCTGAATTTACACCCCTTATTGCCTCAATCTCAGCCTTTATTGCAGGCTGTTTATAGGCCACAATAGCAAGGGTCTCAAGGGCTGCCTGTGAGAGTTTAGCAGAGACAGTTATATTCGCCAGTTTTCTAACCCAGGGTGCGTATTGCTGCCTTGTAACTATCTGATAACCCTGTGCAACCTCAGCAACCTGCAGCCCGGAGCCCCGCATATCATATTCTGTCCTGAACTCCTCCAGAAGACCCTTTATCTCTGCCTCCCCAAGTTCAAGTATCCTCTTAATCTCAGCCATTGAAAGGGGCTGCCCTGATATAAACAGAAGCGCCTCTATTATAGCCTTTGCCTCTTTTCCCTCCATAGCACAAAACCGTAAAAAGGATAGCACAACACAGAAGAAAATGCAACCTGAGGGTGAGTTTCGAGCCCTGAATCAAGTTCAGGGTTAGAATTGTCAAAAATCTCCTCTTAAGCGAAAGCCCGTTCTGCTTATTAAGCCGTAATGTCTGGATCTGGGTGGTATGTCTATCTGAGGGTCTCTACTATCTTGGAGAAGTCTGCAATCCCCATAAATAGTTTCCATAACCCTCCAAGAAGGGATAGTCTATTTATTTTTATTTCATCCCTTTTGTCCATAACAAGTACATTATCGAAAAACCTGTTTATGACATCGGTAAGCCCTGTCATCAGCCTGAGCGATTCTATGTAATCCATGTTTTTCATGGACTCCTCAACACCCCTCTTCACATCAAGGAATCTATTATAAATGGCCTTTTCCTCTTCCTCTAAAAGGAACTCTTCTTTTAGTTCTCTCAGCGGTAAATCAGATGGCAATATGTTGTTTATCCTCTTAGCGGCTGTAACAAACAGAGAGAATTCGGGCTCTCTTCTGAAAGAGGATAAGGCATGTATAATGCCTTTTATCTCTGTAAGCGTCTTAAAAGCATCTCCGCCTGCAAGTGCTGCATTTACGATATCATAATCATAGCCGTCGGAAATGAACATGGACTCAAGCCTCTGAGAGAAAAAGGCCATAACATCATCCTTCAGTCCATCCCGCGCATTGTTAAGATTCTCAGATGCCTTATCTATAAGTCTTTCTATGGATATTTTATAGCCTTTATCTAAAAGGATGTTTATTATGCCGAGTGCCTGCCTTCTCAGTGCAAAGGGATCTTCAGAGCCTGTTGGTATTAGCCCGATATGGAAGAATGCGACTATGTTGTCTATCTTATCCGCGATGCTCAGGATGCTTCCAATATCTGATTCAGGATTCTTATCGCCTGAAAACCTCGGCAGATACTGCTCGTAGATCGCATGTGCAACATCTACGTCCTCTTTGTCATTCATGGCATATACCTTGCCCATCAGTCCCTGAAGCTCAGGGAACTCCCTGACAACACCTGTGAGCAGGTCTGTCTTTGAAAGCCAGCATGCCCTTTCAACCTTGCCTGTTAATCCAGGGGCAATCAAGGATGCTATATAAGTAGCGACCCTGTTTGTCCTCTCGACCTTATCATATAGCGTGCCGAGTTTTTCCTGATAGGTCACCCTTTTCAGATCATCTATTCTTCTGCTGAGCGGTATTTTCCTGTCCTCATCAAAATAGAACCTTGCATCCTCCAGTCTTGCCTTAAGAACCCTTTCCGCGCCAATCCTTACGGTCTCTCTATTATCTTCCCTTGTATTGCTTATGGTTATAAAGTATGGCAAAAGCCTACTATTATCATCCACAATAGAGAAATACTTCTGATGCCCCTTCATGGCAGTTATGAGGAGCTCCTTAGGAAGGTGGAGATATGAGCTATCAAAGCCTCCAAGCACTGCCTTTGGGTATTCAACGAGGAATGTAACTGTTGTAAGAAGTTCCTCATCCTCTACAGGCATTCCATTTACTTCGTGTGCAAGCCTCCTTGTATCGTTAAGTATTATCCTTTTCCTCTCCTCAGGGTTGACTATTACATAGTTGCTTGCAAGGAGGTGGATATATGATGAGATGTCCTTTATCTGGAATGCACCAGGAGATAAAAACCTGTGTCCCCTTGTCGATGCACTGCTTTTTATCCCGTCTATCTCAAATGTAACCGGCTCATTTCCAAATATGCAGAGTATCCATCTTATGGGCCTTGCAAATCTGAGATTGCCATTGGCCCATCGCATGGATTTTGGGAATGACAGAGACAGGATTATCTCCTTCAGCATATCAGGAAGAACTGTCTCTGCCTCCTGACCTTTTTCCTCTATAACAGCTACAAGGTATTCTCCCCTGTCAGTCAACTTAATCCTCAATGAACCAACATCAACCCCCTGTGCCTTTGCGAAACCAATCGCTGCCTTTGTCGGCCTTCCATCAGGGTCAAAGGCCAGTTTTTTTGAAGGCCCTATTGCCTCCCTGACCCTGTCCCTCTGTCTTAGCGATACACGGTCGATGATCAGGCACAAACGCCTTGGAGTTGCATATGTCTTTATCCCGCCAATATCTATTGCCCATTCATCAAATATCTTTACTGCAAGGCTCTTAAGCCTCTTAAGTGCCTCTGGTAAAAAAGATGCAGGGATCTCCTCTGTCCCTATCTCCAACAATAGCGGCAGGCGATTAATCCCATTTTTGGTAAATGGGGGTACAGAATTTACTGCTGACCTTTCACTGCTCACTGTTTACCCCTTAACAGTGGAAAACCCATTTCCTCTCTCTGTTTCAGATACCCAAGTGCGCACTGCCTTGCCAGTGCTCTGACCCTTGTTATATAGCCTGTCCTCTCTGTGACACTCAGAGCACCTCTTGCATCAAGGATATTAAATGCGTGGGAGCATTTCAGACAAAAATCATAGGCAGGAAGCACGAGCCCCTTTTTTATAAGGCTCCTTGCCTCTGCCTCATACATATCAAATTGTGCCATGTGCATGTTTACATTTGCCTCATCGAAGTTATATCTTGAAAATTCCACCTCTCCTTGGTGATGGATATCCCTGTAGCTAATATCAGGTGACCAACTGAGGTCAAACACATTATCCACACCTTGAAGATACATGGCTATCCTCTCCAGACCGTATGTTATCTCTACAGATACAGGTTTGAGGTCAATGCCGCCAATCTGCTGAAAGTATGTAAACTGTGTTATCTCCATGCCGTCAAGCCATACCTCCCAGCCAAGACCCCATGCACCGAGGGTGGGTGATTCCCAGTCGTCCTCAACAAACCTTATGTCGTGTTTTAGGGGTTCAATCCCTATCTCAGAGAGGCTTTCAAGATAAAGTTCCTGGCTGTCTATCGGTGACGGCTTAAGTATCACCTGATACTGATAGTAGTGCTGCAGCCTGTTTGGATTTTCGCCATAGCGGCCATCTGTCGGCCTTCTGGAAGGCTCAACATATGCGGTCCTCCACGGCTCAGGGCCTATGACCCTGAAAAATGTAGCAGGGTGAAAGGTGCCTGCGCCAACCTCCATATCATATGGCTGGTGTAAGACACACCCCTTTTCTGTCCAGAACCTATGAAGTCTTAGGATTAATTCTTGAAAATACAAAATAGACCCTTGAATTTTTTTAGAGCATCATGATAAAAGAACACGGCTAATTTTGTCAATATTACAAGAATCTTCTGTTACAAGAATCTTCAAAATCATCCTCTAAGAAATCTTGTATGAATCTCAGGATGGTAGACATTCCGATATTAAATCTACAAATTCACAACCCGCTCTTTCGATTGGGAAACCTTCAGCCTTTGTCCTTGCCCTTGCACCCATGATTTCTGCATCATCCAAAGCAAGCATTATCTTATCGGATAGTTCTCCTGCATCCAATAAGTCGTCCAGGACAAAGCCTTCCTGTCCATCCTCTATGAGTTCAGATGCGCCGTTATTCTTTGTTGTAATCACAGGGATTCCAGATGCCATTGCCTCTATAGTCGCATTACTGAATGGGTCATAGACCGTTGGAAGGACAAAGAGGTCTGCTGCTGCATAAAATCTCTCTATCTCTGTCTGAGAACCCAAGAATGAGACTACATCATGAACCCTGTATCCCTCGGCAATGGATTTAAACTTTTCTGTATTACCCTTGCCGATAACAAATAGCCTGAGAAATGCCTTATTAAGATTAAGGGAAGAAATTGCTGCAAGCAGGGTCTTAAGCCCCTTTCTCTCAAAGCCAGAGCCGACAAAGAGTACAAGCCCTGTATTGTCAGTAACAGAGTATTCAGACCTTACAGCGGTTCTCCACCTTTTTTTGTTCTCCGGGGAAAACCTCTTTAGATCTACTCCATTGTATATGACCCTTATTCTTTCTTCCGGAACATTGTAGTGTTTTATTATATGGGACTTACCCATATCCGAATTTGCGATGATGATCCTTGTATTAGAAAAGAGCCTTTTTTCAAGGTTAAGAAGCGTGATGTGTAGCGGGTTTATACTGAAGGAAACCCTCTTCCACACCGGGTCTATCTTTGCCCTCAGTCTCAGCCATTCTGCATGACAGCCCTCTCCAGCCCTGTATATATCCTGGAAAACTGTCCTTTCAAAACTCACTATGGCATCGAAACTGAGTCTTTTTAAAATCCTTTTCTCATTCACAGCGAAACTGAGATTAGAAATGAAAGATGATATGTCTATGGATGGAATCTTATGGAAATAAAGCCCTGGCTGTTTTACCCATCTGTTGGCGAAGACATGAACCTCATGACCTGATGATAGGAGCTGCTCTATAACGGTCTTAAGATAATTTTCTGCCCCTCCAAAGGGGGCATAGTTTTTTTTTACAAAGGCAAGCTTCACAGAATCTAAATCTTCTTTTATTCTAACCTGATGGCCTGATGGCCTCGCCAATAAGCATAACAGGTATATCGTCCTTTATCCGATAGAGAAGTTTACAGGTATCGCATATCAGGCCGGCCTTAGAATCTGTAAGTCTTAGCTTGCCTTTACATTCTGGACATGCAAGTATATCAAGAAGTTCCCTATTTACAGGCACAGCATCCCTCTTAGAACTGCCTTCCTGAAGATTTAAGCATTTTTGTAAAGATAGCAGATTGCACATGATGTGTCAATAGTGCGAGTGATCTCCGAATAATTTTATAAGGCACTGGGGACAGACTGGGGAAAGAATTTGACTTATTTCTCAAAGTGTTTTATATTTTAGTTTGTCCTATGGTACAGAGCATGACAGGTTATGGCAGAGGTGAAACAGGTCTATTTACTGTGGAGGTGAGGTCAACAAACCATAAATATCTTGATATACTTACGAAGACACCACCAGCACTTTACAGATACGAGGATAGTTTAAGAAAGGCCCTAAAGGAAAGGTTTTCAAGGGGAAGGTTTGAGGTTATAATATCTATAAAGCCAGAGAAGGCAGTCAGGTTGAGGCTAAACATGGCGATTGCCAGAGAGATGTTTGACAATCTCAATTCTCTCAAAAAAGAATTCTCACTTTCAGGTGATATAGGCATAGACATGATGTCTTCTTACAGAGATATACTGTTTTCCGATGAGCTTGTATTTGACCCTTCGGACATTGATACAGCATTTGATAGTGCTATTTCTGGACTTGAGAGGATGCGTTTTGAAGAGGGCCGGGCAATCCTCGAGGATATAAGGACACGACTGGAGTTAATAGACAAATATGTCGGAGATATAAAAGGCAGATGTGGTCTGTATGCACAGAATTGTAGGAGTCTGCTCATAGCGAGGGTAAAGGAATTTATAGGCGATTCAAAACTGGATGAATCGAGGATCCTGCAGGAGGTTGCCATCCTTGCTGAAAGGGCAGATATAACAGAGGAGGTTGTAAGGATTGGCAGTCACATTAATCAATTCAGGAAAACGATGAAGTCGGAAGACCCTATGGGAAGGAAGCTCGATTTCTTGCTTCAGGAGATGCACAGGGAGGTAAATACTATCTCTTCTAAGGCTAACGATGCGGATATATCCCATATGGCGGTTGAGATAAAAAGTGAGATAGAACGGGTTAGGGAACAGGTTCAAAACCTTCAATGAGGTGAGATATGAAGACTGCTGATTGTGGCCCAAGACTTATAAATATCGGCTTTGGCAATGTAGTTTCAGCATCGAGGGTAATAGCTATTGTTATCCCCGGCTCTGCACCTATAAAGAGGCTCAGGGAAGAGGCCAGGGAAAGGGGAAAGCTCGTTGATGCAACAGAGGGCAGGAAGACAAGGGCAATAATAATTACGGATAGCGACCATGTTGTACTCTCTGCCCTTCAGGCTGAAACAATCACCCAGAGGTTTTCAGAGAGGAAAGGTGGTAAAGAACAATAGAGGTGCCATTTTTGTTGTATCTGCACCTTCAGGTGCAGGGAAGACCTCACTGTGCCAGGAGGTAACTAAGATAATCGAGGGGGTTAAACACTCAATATCATATACAACACGGAGCCCGAGGCAGGGCGAGGCAAATGATGTTGATTACACCTTTATAAAAGAGGAAGAATTCAGCAGGATGGTGTCAGAAGGAGAATTTGTAGAATGGGCAGTCGTCCATGGAAACTTCTACGGGACATCCATGAAGAGGCTTGATGCCATAAGGGACGAGGGCTTTGATGTCATCCTCGACATAGATACGCAGGGGGCAATACAGTTAAAGAGCAGGTTTAAAGATGGTGTATACATCTTCATCCTTCCACCGTCAATGGAGGTGCTTGAGGACAGACTGCGTAAGAGGATGTCCGACTCAGAGGAGGAGATTAGGAGGAGATTAAAAAGGGCAAGAGAGGAGATAAAGGAGTTTGATAGATATGATTATTTAATCGTAAATGACAGATTTGATGTCGCCCTGAAAGAACTTGGGGCAATCATAATCTCCGAGAGGCTGCGGACAGAAAATATGGACGCAGTTTGGATAAGGGAAAAATTCTCTATACAGGAGGGAAAAAATGGATATAATATCACTGCCGGTAGAATTTGACAGGAAGAAGATCGACGGCCGTTACAGGCTGGTTGCGATTGCCGCACAAAAGGCAAGGGAGCTTGCACAGGGCAACAAACCGACCATTGCAACAAAGGCCAGAAAGGTAACAACAATAGCCCTTCAAGAGGCGATCTATGGCCCATTAGATTACCTTGTGGGCGAAGAGGCAAAAAAGGCAAAGGAAGAGGCAAGAAAACTCGAATTTAAACGCCTTGCTGAAGAGGCAGCAAAGAGGGCTGCAACCCCAGGTGAACTCTCTGAGCTTGAAAAGGATCTTAAGGTATATCTGCACGAGAAGGAAGAAAGACAAAAGAAGGGCTTAGAGGACATATTTGTAGAAGAGGCTCCGACCGAGGGTGATTAAGGGGAAAAGGATCATCCTTGGAATTACAGGAAGCATTGCCGCATATAAAGGTATTGAGCTTGCAAGAGGCCTTAAGCAGGATGGCGCATATGTAACTGTCGTAATGACAGAGAATGCACAGAGGTTTATATCGCCCTTGACCTTTGAGGTCGTTTCTGAGAATAAGGTATTTACAGACCTCTTTGATCCGCCTCTGAGCCATATAACATTATCAGAGCAGTCAGATGCACTGCTTGTTGCACCTGCAACTGCAGATATAATAAATAAGGCAGCCTCCGGCATAGGAGATGATCTCCTGACAACACTGCTTCTTTCCTTCAATGGTCCAATTGTCTTTGCACCTGCGATGAACTGGCGCATGTATGAGAATCCCGTTGTCAAGAAGAATATTGATACACTACAGAGCCTTGGAAGGGTCTTTGTAGAGCCTGTAACTGGAAGGCTTGCATGCGGCGAGGAAGGGGTGGGAAGGCTTGCGCCAGTAGGTGACATAATTGAGGTTATAAAACAGGTTGTATCAATAAAGGATCTGGTTGGTAAAAAGGTTCTGGTTACTGCAGGGCCGACAAGAGAGCCTATAGATCCTGTTCGTTTTATATCAAACCGATCGTCAGGAAAAATGGGTTTTGCCCTTGCAAAGGCCGCAAGAAGAAGGGGTGCTGAAGTAACGCTTATAACAGGGCCGACATATTTAGAAAGCCCTTATGGCATCAAAACAATAGGAGTTGAAAGGGCAGATGAGATGATGGATGCAGTGTTGAAAAATTTTAATGACTCATCCATAGTCGTGATGGCTGCGGCTGTATCTGACTTTACACCAGAAAAGGCAAGCAAGGAGAAGATCAAAAAGGAAGACATCAGCACACTCAGCCTCAGGAAAACAGGAGACATCCTTAAAAGGCTCAACAAGCTAAGGAAGAATCAGATCCTTGTGGGTTTTGCTGCAGAGACAGGCGATGTCATAAAGAAGGCCAAGGACAAACTCAGGACAAAGAACCTCGATATTATAGTTGTAAACGATATAACAGAAAAGGGTGCGGGGTTTGATGCCGATACCAACATTGTCACGATAATAGAAAAAACAGGGAAACTATATAAGTGCCCTATACTATCCAAAGAAGCAGTAGCAGACATCATCTATGACATGGTATTAGAATTGAATGCTTGACTTTTACAGTATTTTTGTTAAAATTTGAACAATGGCACAAGAAGATATTGCAAAACTAAGGGAAAGGGTCGAAAAGGACCCGCAGTCTAAACTCTTTGTCCCTCTGGCAGAAGAATATAAAAAGGCAGGCATGCTTGATGAGGCCATAGAGGTGCTTCGCAGGGGACTTGAGCAACAGCCAAACTATATGAGTGCAAGGGTGTCGCTGGGTAAGATATACCTTGAAAAGGGTATGATTACCGAGGCACAGGAGGAGTTTGAAAGAGTAATTGCTGCAATCCCTGACAACCTTTTTTCCCACAGGAAACTTTCAGATATCTATTACAGCCAGGGCAACAAGGCAAAAGCCATAGAGGAGTGTAATATAATCCTGAGCCTTAACTCATCTGATATAGAGGCAAGAAATCTTCTCGATTTGCTTAAAGATACGGAGGAGAGCCGTGAAGAGGCAACTCTAAAGGAGGCTGAAGGGGTATCAACAGAGGCAGTTGCCCCTGTCGAGGAAGAGATGCAACCAATGGACATTCTTAAGGAGGAGGTAAAATCTGCTATCCCTGAAAAACAAGAGGGGATAACACCAGAGGTTACAACAGAAGATTTTCAGTTTCCAGAGGGCCTTTCTATTCGGGACAATGAGCTTGAGGAGTCCAAGACATTGATATTCGGGAAGGCTGAAGGGATAATGGAAGAGACAGAAGATGTAGCTATTGAGGAGAAGGGGGCTTTTGAAGAAGAGCCTGTTATTGCTGAGCCAATAATCGAGCCTGTGGAGGAGGAAGCATCAACCACCGATGAAGAGGATGCTATACCTACAGGGACAATGGCTGATGTATATATCTCACAGGGATACTATGACAAGGCTTTAAATATCTATAGAGAGATACTCGGTAAGCAGCCAGACAACAGGCATATACTTCAGAGACAGGCAGAATTGAAGATGCTTCTCCGCATCCTTGGGAAGGGAAAGGAAGAGGTAATAAGCAGACTGGATGATTTTCTCGAAAAGATAAAAAGGAGAGGCGATGAGCTTTACCGAAATACTTAAAGAGGCAGTAGAGAAGGTTGATGGTGCTGTTTCAGCAATGCTTGTCGGCTCTGATGGGATTGCAGTAGAGGAATACTTTTCAGAAAAGATTGTAGACCTTGCAGGCCTTGGTGCAGAGGCATCTGCCCTTATTAAGGACATAAACAGGGCATCCGAAACCCTCGGCCTTGGTGAGTCCAGAGAGTTCTCTATTGTATCGGATACCTGTGGCCTGTTATTCAGGCGTATTAATCCCGAATACTATCTGGCCCTGGTGATAAGACCTGATGGGAATTATGGTAAAGGAAGATTCATACTAAAGACCATAACCCCGAAGATAGAAAAAGAATTTTAGTCTGTTTGTAATCTTCACCAATAACCACGGTTGGGGATTATTTTTTTATAAGGAGGTAGTGTGAAGATACTCGTAATCCATGGGCCAAATCTCAATCTCCTTGGAAGAAGGCAGCCAGAGATATATGGAAGACTTACATTAAAGGCAGTGGATGCCGCGATTAAATCCCTGGCAAGGGAGCTCGGGGTAAATGTCATAAAGATTATACAATCCAACCACGAAGGAGATATAGTTGAGGCCATCCAAGAGGCATCTGATTTTGATGCCCTCCTTATAAATCCTGGTGCATATACACACACAAGTATTGCAATAAGGGATGCCATCTTATCTGTTCATATACCGACTATAGAGGTTCACCTTTCCAATATCCATGCGAGAGAGGAGTTCAGAAAAAATTCCTATATCGCAGGCGTGGCAATCGGGCAGATATCAGGCTTTGGGCTTAACAGTTATCTCCTTGGGTTGCGGGCTGCTGTTGGGATTGCAAGGGATGAGAAAAGACCTTATAAAACAACAGGTAGATAGACTGTGCGGGGGGGCCTTCCTTGTTACAGATATAAAAAACATCAGATACCTCTCTAATTTTACAGGTTCCTCTGGCATGCTGCTCTTTACAGAGAGCAGGGATTTTTTTATTACAGACTTCAGGTATGAGGAGCAGTCAAAGATTGAGGTAAAGGGTTTTGATATAATTATCGAAAAAACAGACAAGATAAAGGCCATTGGAAGGATTGTCTTAGACCTGAAGATCAGGACCCTCGGTTTTGAGGCAAGGGCTGTAACATATGATTTCTATAAGAGTCTTTCAAAAGAGGTGAGACTGAAACCATTTAAAGACCTCGTTGAAAGGCTGCGGGTAATAAAGGATAAGGAAGAGGTCTCCAGCCTGAGACAGGCTGTATCAAGGGCAGAGGCTGCCTTCAAAAAGACATTCCATCATATACGGGTTGGCAGGAAAGAAAGGGATATAGCAGTCAGGCTTGAAGGTTATCTAAGGGATGCTGGATGTGTCTCCCTGCCTTTTGATATAATAGTGGCCTCTGGCCCAAGGTCTGCAATGCCCCATGCGTCAAGTTCTGAACGGGCATTAAAGAAAGGAGACATTGTTGTGATGGATTGGGGTGGAGAGGCAAATGGTTATTTCTCAGACATGACAAGGACATTTTTCTTGAAAGGGAGGGACCTGGGCAAAAAGATACACATATATGAAACAGTGCTTGATGCCCAGAGGAATGCGATAAAGGCAATAAGGGAGGGACGCTCAACAAAGGATATTGATGCTGCCGCAAGGACGACTATAAAAAGGGCAGGCTATGGTGAGTTCTTTGGTCATAGTACAGGGCATGGCATTGGCCTTTCTGTGCACGAATCCCCGAATGTCACATGGGGTAAAGGAGAGCCTGTAAAGCGGTCAATGGTATTTACTGTTGAGCCAGGGATCTATATACCAGGGCTCGGAGGAGTCAGGATAGAGGACATGATTGTTGCCAAAGGGAGCGGCGCGGAGGTATTGACACATCTGCCCAGAGAACTTCAGATAATTTAGGAGGTATTGCACATTGATAGCTACAAGCGAATTCAGGAAAGGACTCAGAATCGAGTTTAAGGGAGAACCCTTTGAGATTGCTGACTTTCAGCATGTAAAGATGGGCCGTGGCGGTGCCATTGTAAGGGTAAAGATGAAGAACATAAGGACAGGCAGCGTGCTTGAGGAGACCTTCAGGTCAGGAGATAAGGTGGAAACTCCAATGCTTGAAGAAAAGGCTATGCAGTATCTCTACGGCCAGGATGACCTCTACTATTTCATGGATACAGAGAGCTTTGAGCAGGTACATTTAACAGAGGAACAGCTTGGCGAGAGCAAGAGGTTTCTTGTGGAAAACATGGTGGTAAAGGTTCTTTATTATAAAGAGGTTCCCATCACGGTAGAGGTGCCAACCTTTGTGGAACTTAAGATTGTGCAGACTGAGCCAGGCTTCAAAGGAGATACTGCCACAGGGGGGAGTAAATCAGCAATCCTTGAGACCGGGGCAACCGTAAAGGTCCCTCTGCATCTGAGTGAGGGAGATGTAATCAAGGTTGATACAAGGACCTCGGAGTATATAGAAAGGGTCAAGTAATGGAACTCGACGAAATAAGGCAGCTTCTTGAACTCCTCAGGGATACCGATGTTACAGAGCTTCAGATAGAGAGGAACGGGACAAAGGTAAGGATACGGAGAGAGAAGTTCATGTCCCATTTTGAACCCCAGAAGCCGATGGTATCCATCAAAAAACAAGAGGAAGAAGAGGAACACAGGCTCATAACAGTCACATCCCCGATTGTTGGGACCTTTTACAGGGCAGCATCGCCTGAGGCGCAGCCATTCGTTGATACAGGTGCAAGTGTTAAAAAAGGTCATGTCCTGTGCATCATAGAGGCAATGAAATTGATGAATGAGATAGAAAGCGAGGTCGACGGGATAGTGGTCAAGATCCTTGTTGAAAATGGACAGCCAGTGGAATATGGAGAACCCCTCTTCTTAATCGAACCGCTGTCATGAAACTGTTCAAAAAGGTACTGATTGCAAATAGAGGTGAAATAGCCCTTAGGGTCATAAGGGCATGTAAAGAGCTTGACATAAAGACCATTGCGGTGTTCTCTGATATAGAGAAGGACTCCCTTCATGTCCGGTTTGCCGATGAGGCCATCTGCATAGGGCCTGCAAATGCCGCACAGAGCTACCTGAATATCCCCGCTGTTATCAGTGCCGCTGAGATTACAGATGCCGATGCCATACATCCAGGTTATGGTTTTCTCGCAGAAAACCACCATTTTGCCGAGGCATGTATTACATCAGGCATTACATTCATCGGCCCTACCCCTGAAAACATAAGGCTTGGCGGCGATAAGGCAAAGGCGCGGCAGATAATGAAGAGAAGGGGAATACCTATAGTCCCTGGAAGCGACGGGCCTGTTCTGGACGAGGATACAGCCATAAAGACCGCAAAAAAAATCGGTCTTCCAGTAATAATAAAGGCATCCGCAGGCGGCGGCGGAAAGGGGATGAGGATTGTAGAGGATGAAAAAGACTTTATTAACACCTATCGAATAGCCCAGAGAGAGGCCCTTGCCTCATTCGGCAACAGTGAGCTTTATATAGAGAAATATATACCAGAGATAAGGCACATAGAGGTTCAGATAATAGCAGACAACAAGGGAAATGTTGTCCATCTGGGAGAGAGGGATTGCTCAATACAGAGGAGGCACCAAAAGCTTATAGAGGAATCACCTTCTCCGATATCAAACGACAGATTCCGTAAAAAGATCGGGGAGCTTGCAGTAAAGGCAGCAAAGGCCATGAAATACCGAAATGTCGGGACCATAGAATTTATAGTTGATAAAGAGGGGAATATATATTTCATGGAGATAAATACAAGGATCCAGGTGGAGCATCCTGTTACAGAAATGGTAACAGGCATAGACATCGTAAAGGAGCAGATAAAATTGGCCGCAGGCAATCCTCTTATATATAAACAGGCAAAGATAAAACTTAATGGCCACAGCATAGAGTGCAGGATAAATGCAGAGGACCCTGAGCGTTTCATACCATCGCCAGGGAGGATAACATCATTCATCACGCCTGGCGGCCCAGGGGTAAGGGTTGATTCTGTCGGCTATACAAACTGGCTTGTGCCGCCATATTACGATTCGCTCATAGCAAAGCTTATTGTGCATGGAAGGGATAGGGACGAGGCTATATTGAAGATGAAAATGGCGCTCAATGAGTTTATAATAGAAGGCATACGAACGACGATCCCATTTCATAAGAAGGTGTTCGATAACAAGGATTTTGTCAATGGTGATTTCAATACAGGTTTCTTAGATAAACTGAATGGGAAACAGGAAGATTAAAGGGCTTTACCTTATAACCGATAGAAAGATAGCAGGGGTATCCATAAGAGATATTGCAGAGGAAGCACTAAAGGGTGGATTAAGCTGCCTGCAGCTCAGGGGGAAGGATATAACGCTCAGGGAGATCTATAATGAGGCTGTTTTTTTGAGGAAACTTACAAACGATTATAGTGCTGCACTTATAATTAATGACCATGCGGATGTCGCCCTTGTAACCGAAGCAGACGGCGTTCATCTTGGACAGCAAGACCTGCCGATTAAAGAGGCCAGGGATGTGCTCGGTAGAGAAAAGATAATAGGCATCTCAACCCACAGCCTTGAACAGGCAATAGAGGCTCAGAAAAACGGTGCGGACTACATAGGTTTCGGGCCAATCTTTCATACAGAGACAAAGGATGCAGGCTCTGCCAGGGGTCTTGATGCCTTACGGGAGGTAAGAAGACATATATATATCCCGATTGTAGCTATTGGCGGAATCAAACTTGACGATGTAGAGGATGTCCTTTGTGCAGGGGCCGATGCAATCGCAGTGGTATCTGGCATACTGGCATCGGGTAATATAAGGGGAATGACTCAAGCATTCCTTGAACGGATAAATAAATCTTATAATTAGGGGAGAGGAAAATGGATAACCGGAAGAGATGCATTGTTTTATTTCTTGTTATAGCCTTCATCTTTTCAGGTTGTGTCAGGAAGGATACGAATATAAAGATAGGCGTTGCCGGCCCTATGACAGGGGACCAGGCAAAGATGGGAACAGACTTCAGAAACGGTGTTACACTTGCAGTAGATGAGTGGAACTCAAAGGGAGGGGTTCTTGGGAAAAAGATAGAGATGTTGGTCGAAGATGATCAGCACGATCCAAAACAGGCCGTCTCTATTGCAAATAAGCTTGTAGATTCAGGCGTTATAGGGGTTATAGGGCATTTCAACAGCAGCTGTTCCATACCTGCCTCTGATGTATATAACAGGGCAGGCATACCTATGATTACCCCTGCATCTACCAATCCGGAGCTGACAGAGCGCGGCTATAAGGGTGTATTCAGAGTCTGCGGCAGGGATGATCAGCAAGGGAAGGTAGCTGCAGATTTTGTATTAAACTACCTGAAGGCAAAGAGGGTTGCAATCCTTCAGGACAAGACCACCTATGGTCAGGGTCTTGCAAATGAGTTCAGAAAATTCCTTGATAATAAGGCAGAGGTTGTCTACTATGGCGGCATTGTCCAGGGAGATAAGGACTTTAAGATGGTGCTCAGTGCTGTGAAGGAAAAGGCCCCGGACATCATATATTTTGGTGGGATATACCCTGAGGCCGGTCTGCTTGTAAGGCAGGCAAGGGAGCTTGATATAAAGGCGCCATTTATGAGCGGTGATGGGGTTATTGACCCAAAGTTCATAGAGATAGCCGGAGCAAAAGCAGCAGAAGGGACATATCTCACCTTTAGCCCTGACCCAAGAAATATCCCGAGCGCAAGGGAATTTATTACGAAATACACTGCAAGATTTGGCGAATTAGGTCCATATTCCATATACGCATATGATGCCACAAATATCCTGCTCAGGGCTGTACAGGAGGCAGGCAGTACAGATAGTAGCAAGATAATAGATAAACTCCACAGTCTTGAATTTAACGGTGCTACAGGAAATATAAGGTTTGATCAGAAGGGCGATGTAACACATGCCGGTTATGTTGTATGGATCACAAAAGGCGGAAAATTTGTAGAATACTGGAAGCCTTAGATTAACCTGACTTTTTCTTCCCTCTCTGACAAGCCATCATTCCATCTTTTTAAGCCCCTTCCTCTCTCAGATAATAGGGTTAGCAGGAGCTGTAACATTTACATGTCAATGCCTTTTTCTTTATGACCCTTTTAATCTTCATATCCTCACCTCCCTTCTGTTACTAACAGCCTAATTCCTCTCATTTTTACATACTCTTGTGTTCATGTAGTTCTGGTTTTTGTTGTTCTTCTTCCATGGGCATATCCTTGATGTACTTCTCGGGATCCTTCAAAAATTCTTTTTTCATCTCCTCTGAGTCAAAGTAGTATGTTTTATCCTTATAAACAGTCCATGGAGTATCCTTTGTAATCTTAAACTTCATGTGGCACACAGGACATATTACATAGCCATGATCTTCTGCATTCTTGTTGTCCATCTTTGTGCCATCCATATTCTTACTGTGGTCATCCATACTTACCATTACTGAGTTGGAGCCGTATGGGTATGCCTTTGCCCTATTTGCAAATACTACTACTGCTGCTGTTATTAAAAATCCAACAGAAAGCACCTTAACCATTAGATTCAATCTTTCCATGATGCCTTCCTAACTTTTCATGAGGTCATCCCTCATCCTTCCAAATTCCTCTTTGCTTATCTCCCCTTTTGCATACCTCTTCTTGAGGATATCAAGAGGGCTCTCTTCGCGGTCATCCTTCTTAGCGCTGACTGCAATCAATCTGACAAGATAGACGACCCCAAGTATAACCAACACCCAGAAGATGACCATAAAAAACCATCCAAACCCCATTCCCCATCCATAATTCCAGTACATTTGAACCTCCTCTCTTTTAACGAAGTTTAGAGCCTAATAATACAGTCTCTATATATACGAAATAATTATATAGTAAAAATGTGAAGGATGTATGAATATTCGGAGGATGCCGGAAACTACCTTAATCCTTACCAGTTATCATATAATTTGTATTATAATTAAACTATGCCAAAGAGGATTGATATTCCTGTTTCTGGTATGACCTGTGCCTCGTGCGCCACTGCAGTTGAAAAGGCACTCAAAGGGTTAAACGGTGTTGTCTCAGCAAATGTTAACCTTGCAACCGAGAGAGCATCTATTGAATTCATACCAGGGATGGTTGATTTTGATGATTTTAAAAAGGCTATTGATGCAGCAGGCTATAAGGCATCGCCAATAACAGAAGGGCTTATGGACCGTGAAAAGGAGGAGAGGGAAAAGGAATACAGGGATTTAAAGAAAAGATTTTTAGTAAGCCTTATACTCACCATCCCTATAGTTATTGGAAGCATCATACATATACCGGTTATCTCCAACTGGCTGTTACTTTTTATCCTTGCAACGCCTGTCCAGTTCTGGGCGGGTCTAAGGTTCTACAGGGCAGCATGGTCAGCCCTAAAACATATGACAACAAACATGAATACACTCATTGCAGTCGGCACAACCTCTGCCTATGCATACAGTATACTTGCCACTTTTCTACCAGGCATATTTATAAAAGGTGGATTAAGGCCTGATGTGTATTTTGATACATCATCTGTGATAATAACCCTTATACTCCTTGGAAGGCTGCTTGAGGCAAAGGCAAAAGGGAGGACATCAGAGGCAATAAGGCATCTGATGGGCCTTCAGGCAAAGGTTGCAAGGATACAAAGGGACGGACAGGACAAGGAGATACCTATAGCGGAGGTTGTGGTTGGAGATATAGTGATTATGAGGCCGGGTGAGAGAATTCCTGTTGATGGCGACATTGTAAATGGATATTCAACTATTGATGAATCAATGCTGACAGGTGAAAGCCTCCCTGTTGAAAAATCCATGGGTGATAAGGTCTTTGGAGGCACGGTAAACAAGGCAGGGAGTTTTAAGCTTAAGGCATTAAGGATAGGTAAGGAAACAGCCCTTGCCCAGATAATAAGGCTTGTAGAGGAGGCCCAGGGAAGTAAGGCGCCGATCCAGAGACTTGCAGATAAGGTGGCATCCATATTCGTGCCATCGGTAATATCCATAGCTGTTATCACATTCATAATGTGGTTTATATTTGGGCCAAGACCATCATTTACCCTTGCTATGATGAACTTTATAGCTGTCCTTATCATAGCCTGTCCGTGTGCCCTTGGCCTTGCAACACCAACCGCTATAATGGTCGGCACTGGAAAGGCTGCTGAAAGAGGGATACTTATAAGGGATGCAGAGGCATTGGAGCTTGCACACAGGATTCAGACAGTTGTCCTTGACAAGACAGGGACGATAACAAAGGGTGAGCCTGAGGTGATTGATGTATATGCTACAGGGGATATAACAGAGAAAGATGCCATTGCCCTTGCAGCATCAGCAGAGAGGGTTTCTGAACATCCACTGGGCCATGCAATAGTCAGGATGGCAAAGGAAAGGGGACTCGTTCTTGATGAGCCAGATAGATTTACTGCTATTTCAGGCGGAGGGATAAAGGCAGCATTATCTGGCAGAGAGATATTTATTGGTAATGAGACCCTTATGTCGAAGGAGGGCATAGACATATCACCACTGAGCGGATATGCCAAACAGGTATCTGAAGGAGCCAGGACTCCTGTATTCATGGCTATTGATAATGAGATAAAGGCGTTATTTGCAATAGCAGATACTATAAAGGAAGGCTCCATTGATGCGATAAAGGGATTAAAGGCAATGGGCATCGAGGTATCAATGCTAACAGGTGACCACAAAAAAACAGCAGAGGCTATTACACGGATGGTTGGAGTTGATAGGTTCTTTGCAGAGGTTCATCCGGCAGAAAAGGCAGAGGTTGTCAAGTCCCTTAAGGCAGAGGGTAAGATAACTGCAATGGTCGGCGATGGGATAAACGATGCACCTGCACTTGCAGAGGCTGATGTTGGGATTGCAATAGGTACAGGCACAGACATTGCCATGGAGGCATCTGACATAACATTGATAAAGGGTGACTTGAGAAGTGTTGCAGAGGCAATAAGACTGAGCAGGCTTACCTTGAAGACCATAAAGCAGAATCTATTCTGGGCATTCTTTTATAATGTGGTCGGCATCCCTGTGGCTGCCGGACTGCTTTACCCATTTGGTGGGCCGCTCCTTAACCCGATGATAGCATCGGCAGCAATGGCATTCAGCTCGGTCTCTGTTGTGAGCAATTCTCTCCGATTAAGGGAAAAACTGTTATGAGCGAGCTGTTGACAAAAGTCTTTCTGTTTTGTATTCTTATATAAAGACAGCGTTCTGCAAACTGACTGTAAAGCAGACGCAGTTTATATAGTGGATCAAGGAATAACAGCCACGAAGGCTTAAAACATGGCCAGCAGGCCAGGAAAGCTTTTGCGGCTTTTTTTATTCGCCGCGGAGAGGAAGAACAGCACAGAGATGGAACCTTTTACTATCGAATGGAGGGTTTAGATGCATATACCTGATGGATATTTAGGGCCAATAACATACGGAGGTTTATGGGCAGCCGTAGCGCCTGTATGGTATACTGCTGCAAAGAGAGTTAAGACAACACTGAAGGCAGCTCAGGTCCCTCTCCTTGCTCTTTCCTCTGCCTTCAGCTTTGTTATAATGATGTTTAATGTCCCAATCCCTGGCGGCACAACAGGCCACGCAACAGGTGCAACGCTTGTCGCCATACTGCTTGGCCCATGGTCAGCAGTCATAGCCATATCCATTACCATAGTCGTTCAGGCATTTATCTTTGGCGACGGCGGTATAACAGCCATTGGTGCAAACTGTTTTAATATGGCATTTGCCGATGTCATCATGGGATACGGCATCTATAAGCTGATTAGAGGCAGCTCCCCTACTACATCAAAAAGGACAGTCATTTCCGGGGCTATAGGTGCCTATGCAGGCATAACCATCGGAGCATTCCTGACAGGCGTTGAGCTTGGCATCCAGCCATACCTTTATAAAGGTCCTGATGGCAGGCCGCTTTACAGCCCGTTTCCGCTTAGTATAGCAGTGCCTGCAATGGTTATTGAATATGCTGTGGTCTTTGGGATAATAGAGGCGGTAATCACTGCCTTAGTGTTAATATATCTACAGAGATCAAACCCTGAACTGATAAGGGGATAGCCATGAAGATTTCAAATCTCAAGTCTCAAGTCTCAAATTATAAAAAACTCTGGATAGGTATTGGGATACTGATACTACTTACACCCCTTGGCTTGATTATACCTGAGATATTCAGGGCAGGAGGTGCATGGGGCGAATGGGGTACAGATGAGATAAAACACATAGTTGGATATGTCCCTGAAGGACTGAAACGGCTTTCTGAGATATGGTCTGCTCCCTTTCACGATTATGCATTCTCAGGCTGGGATAAAGGGATAAGGTCATATATAGCATACATTATATCAGGCCTTATTGGTGTTGCAATAGTTATTGTAGCGACATATCTTTTTGCAAAGGTCATCAAAAGGGGTGAACGATGAATGAGCTTGAGAAACTAAAAAGACTGCTCCGCCACTGGATGCAGCACAATGATGAACACGCAGAGGTTTACATGGATTGGGCAGAAAAGGCATCGTCTCTTGGCAAAGAAGAATTATCAGAGGTTTTAAGCAGCCTTTATCATGAGACCAGGAAACTGGATGGACTTTTTGAAGAAGCCATAAGGAAGACTGATTAAGCCAGAAAAACCATGCAGGCCAGGCAATGCTACAAATAAAGATGGAAATACCAGAGTGGCTGATTGAGAGGCAAACACCTGCACAGTTAGCAGTCAGGCAGCCAAAAGAGGGCTTTGCAGATAAGACCTTAAGGCATGTCCTTTCCTTTATAAAAGGCACACTCTTTAATGAGGGCATCTCATCAAAGAAAGGGTTTATGCAGCATATTGAACCAAGGGTCAAGGCGCTGAGTCTTATTGGCCTCATTGTGGTTTTAAGCTTTTTAAAGGATGCCAGGGCCATATCCTTATTCCTTGTTCTGTCAATAATACTATACCTGTATTCGAGGATACCCATTATGCTTTACCTTAAAAAACTCATGCCTGTTGTGCTCGTTACCATATTCATCTCACTGCCTGCGGCATTGAACCTGATAGTAAAAGGCGATGCTGTTTTTACACTGTTCAGCCTCTCAAGGGACTATACCATTGGCCCGTGGTATATACAAAAGGAGATAGCCCTTACAAGGCAGGGCATACATAGTGTGTTGATGCTGAATCTCAGGGTCTTAACATCTATTTCCCTTGCCATGCTTATCGCACTAACGACAAAGCCAGAGAGTATGGTTAAGGCAATCTCCTCTCTCCTGCCAGGGCCGTTTAATCTCATAGTCTCGATAAGCTACAGATATATCTTTTTTCTTTTAAAAAGGGTAGAGCAGTCAATAATGGCATTAAAAAGCAGGAGCCTGGGCAGAATAAGCACGAAAGGCCAGCAGAGATGGGTTGCATCGAGGATGGGTTTTCTGTTTTCTTTGAGCTACAGGCTCAGCGAGGATCTCTATAAGGCCATGGAGGCAAGGGGTTACAAAGGTGAAACAAAGGTCATTGATATATTCAGGATTACAGCCATGGATATAATCTGGTCTGTCTTCTGCATAATATTTTCAGCGGTGATACTGTGGAAGTTTTCGAGCTAAAGGATGTTTTTTATCTGCATCCTGGAGAAAGACCTGCACTTTCTGGTGTGTCCTTCAGTGTAAAGGATGGAGAAAGCCTCACCATCCTTGGGGCAAATGGCTCTGGAAAGTCGACCCTCTTATTTCTGCTTGATGGTCTCATAACACCAAGGAGTGGGATGATAAAGGCCTTTGGCAGGGATATAGGGAACGGTCTTTTGCCAGAATTAAGGCAGAGGGTCTCGATCCTGTTTCAAAACCCGCAGGTCCAGCTTTTTTCTCTAACCGTATGGGATGAGCTCTGCTTTGGCCCGATACAGCTCGGGCTTGTAAAGGAGGAGGTCACAAAAAGGGCAGAAGATGTCCTTCATCTACTTGGCATAGAGCATCTGCAGGACAGAGGGCCCTGGAACCTAAGCGGCGGCGAGATGAAAAAGGTAGCGCTCGGCACATGCCTGATCACAAACCCTGATGTCATACTACTTGATGAGCCCACAACTGGTCTTGACCCAAGGAGTCAGGTAGAATTTATCGAACTGATTAACAGCTTAAGGGATGCTAAAAAGACAGTAATAACAGCAACGCACGACCTGGATATAATAGAGGATATCTCTGAAAAAACTATTGTGTTCGGTGAGAATCACAGGATTATAGCTGAAGCCCGCCCATACGAGGTTATTAACGATACAGGGCTTCTGCTTGATGCCAACCTCATACATGCCCATGCCCATAAACACAGAGAGATAGTCCACAGCCACGGCCATTATTCTGCACACAGCCATGAACACCTTATGGATAGGATTATGGCAGAATCCCCCAGAAGTCCCATGGCCTCTGGAGGAAAAAATGAGATAGAAAAGCTCAGGATACTTCTTGACCACTGGATTGAACACAGTGAATCGCACAGGGATAGCTATATAAGCTGGGCTGAAAAGATGGAGGGAATTGGGAGGGCAGATGTTGCAGAGGTTTTAAGAAAGGCATCTTCAGAGACCCAGGAGGTTGACAAACTTTTTAGAAAGGCAAAGGCAATGCTTTAGAATAGATTTTTGCAGTTCTTCCGGTTTATAATAGCAAGATTATGCGTTATAAAAAGATATTAGTTCTATCATTTATAGGTATTGCCCTTGTTGCAGGCATGCTGGCCTATTACTTTCTCTGGCATGAAAGGCAGGTTGACTTAGTATATTTTTATGACCCCCGCTGTCCCAATTGCAGGGCAGTGGAGCCGTATATATCATTGTTGGAAAAGGAGCTTAAAAAGAAAGATATTCATTTTGAACGATGCAGCGTCCCAGATGTAGATACCTGCTCTGTAAAGGCCAGGTTTATCCTGTATACCATATACCCAAAAGGCAATATAAGGATACCAACCGTAGGCGTCAAACACAGTAAAAACATATCAGTATTTATTGGCAGACTTGATGTCATTAAAGTCGGCTCTTATCTCAATAAGAACTTTGGAGTCCCCGAGGTCAAGGCGCAACTGCAAGATGTGAATTACCCAGTAGAGGAATGTTTAAAATGCCATCAGGAAAGAAACATTAAGCCGCCTTCAACCTACACATGCACCTACTGCTGCCATAATGCAAAAAAGTGATTGGGATAGATGTTAGAACACTTAACCCTTAATCTCTCTTGAACTCTCCGCTCTTACCGCCCCTTTTCTTCATGAGCATTATGTCTGAGATGACCATTGCCCTGTCAGCGGACTTACACATGTCATAGATTGTAAGGGCTGCTGTTGAGACTGCTGTCATGGCCTCCATCTCAACACCTGTCCGGCCAACAATCCTTACACATGCCTCTATATCGATCCTGTTTTTTGCGTCATTGAGCTTAAAATCTATATCTACAGATGTGATGTTTAGCGGATGGCACATTGGTATCAATTCAGCCGTCTTTTTTGCAGCCATTATCCCTGCAACCCTTGCAACGCATATCACATCACCCTTGGATACCTTTTTATCCCTGATAAGCCTCAGGGTCTCAGGCCTCATATATACAGAGCCGAATGCAACAGCCTCCCTGTGGGTTAATGGTTTCTCAGTAACATCTACCATCCTTGCGTGGCCTTCCTTATCAAGATGTGTTAGCTCCATCTACCCTACCCTCCAATCCTTGACATGGGCCTTACAACCTCAAACCTCCTTTTATCAAGCCCATGGCCTTTGGGCTTTGAGAAGACAGCTCCTTCGAGTATTCGGCCTATATCCTCATCAGAGGCGCCATTTTGCATTGCCGTCTTAAGGTCTATCTCCTCATCCGAAAACAGGCACGGCCTCAACTTCCCATCCGCAGTGAGGCGTATCCTGTTGCATTCGCTGCAGAAATGATTGCTTATAGGGCTTATAAAACCGATTAATCCCCTGGCACCTTCAAGCCTGTAATACACGGCAGGACCTGCCTTTTTACCTTTTACAGGCTCCAGTCTTCCAATACCCTGGACGATGCTCTTTATCCTTGCGCATGGGATACATTTTCCCCTTTCCCATATGTCCTTTGGCCCTATGGGCATGAACTCTATAAATCTTACATGATAGGGTTTTTCAATGGTAAGTTGAGCAAAGGGTATAATCTCATCATCATTAAATCCCTTTATCGGCACAACATTTATCTTTATGGGATTAAGACCTGCCTTCTCTGCCTCTTCTATCCCCTGCCACACCTCTGCTATGGAGCCCCCCCTTGTTATCTCCCTATACCTATCGGGTCTTAATGAGTCGAGGCTTATGTTTATCCTGTCAAGGCCAGAGGATGAAAGGATATGGGCATAGCCCTTAAGCAGGACGCCGTTTGTGGTAAGGCTTATGCTCTTTATGCCATCTATCTCCCTGACGGCCTTTATAAGCGTAGGAAGGCCTTTCCTTACAAGGGGTTCGCCCCCCGTAAGCCTTACATTTGTAATGCCATATCCTGCTGCAATCCTGACAATCCTCACCATCTCCTCGTATCTGAGGATGTCGCGGTGCTCTATCGGCCTGACCCCTTCAGCAGGCATGCAGTAGATGCACCTTAGATTACACCTGTCTGTTATTGATACACGAAGGTAGTCAATCTTTCGATTGAAACGGTCCTTCATTTCTTCTTTGCCATTTCCCTCAGTTTGGCCCTCGCTGTTTTCGCTTCCTCCGACTTTGGGAAACGCTCTATTACCCTGTTCAGGTCTACCCTTGCCGTCTTCTTATCGCCTATTGCCCAAAATGATAACCCTTGTTTTAAAAGGGCGGCTGCAACCTTTCCGCTCTTAGGAAAATTCTTTATCACATCCTCATAGGCAAGGATTGCATTGTCATAGTCCTTTTCCTTGAAATAGGTTTCGCCTATCCAGAACTGGGCATTAGGGGCATTTTCGCTCTTTGGAAATTCCTGAAGGATCCTCTTGAACTTATCCCTCGCCACCTTTGTCTTATTTGCGTTAAAGGCATCCATGGCACTGTTGTAGATATACTGCGGATCATTCTGTTTCTTGGCCTCCTCTGCTGCCTTTTCCTTCTGTGCTGCCTCTATTATGGAAAGCCTGTTCTGAAGATCATTTACCTTAGCCTCAAGCGCTGTGAGCCTTGAATTGAGGACATCCTTGCCTGTGTTTATCCCCTTAAGGGACGTCTCGATATGGTGGCTTTCCTCATCAAGCCGGCCGTTGAGCCTTTCCACATCGCTGTTGAGGCTGTCAACCCTCGAGAGCATGTCTGCCTGACTCTTCTTTATGGCATCGAGTGTCTCATCATAGTTTTGCACCTTTGCCCTGAGGTCCTTTATGGCAGCCTTTGTCTCATATACCCCCATCTTTGCATCATTTACATCGTTCTGTAACTGCTGGACATCGCCTGATGTTGCACAGGCAGATAAGAAAAAACTTATACCGATAATAAGCAGCCGTTTCATCTTACTGGATTACAAAATGGTCTCTACGGTTTTTTGCCCAGCACTCTTCATTGTGCTCTGTGCAGAGAGGTTTCTCTTTACCGTAGCTTATGGTTGCAATCCTGGCCGGGGAGATGCCAAGGGAAACAAGATAATCCTTTGCTGCCTTTGCCCTCTTCTCGCCAAGTGCAAGGTTATACTCGATGGTTCCGCGCTCATCACAGTTGCCTTCTATCAGTACCTTTACATTCCTGTTCTTCGAGAGCCATCCTGCAATCTTCTCAAGCACAGGCTTTGCATCATCCTTTATATTGTATCTGTCAAAGTCAAAATGTATGTCTGAGAAGATTGATTTGGCCTCCTCCATTGGGGTTGGAGTTCTTGTCTCCTTTGCGATCTGCTCGCTGACATGCTCGCCGCCTGGCTGTCCTGCAGATTTGGCACCCTCGCTAACCTTTTGCTGCGGCTGCGTCTCCATCCCCTGCGGCACTGTTGTGGCCGTCCTTTTTGCACATCCAAAGGCAAAAACCAACAGCACTAAAACCACGAACCTCTTCATCCCTCTACCTCCATAATGTTTTAGATATATTAGCTCAAAGAGCCTATATTATCAAGCCTTATAAGGTCTCGGTCATCTACCTTATCATAGGCGACCATCTCGGCGATACGGCCGTTATGCCCCTGCGGGTTATCATCTTCTGTCCATCGCCATTTGCCCTCATTATGTATATCCCCCTTGAACCATCCCTGTATGAACTGAAGGTTATATATCTACCGTCTGGAGAAAAGGATGGGTCCTCATTACTGCCTGAGGTTGTAAGCTGTGTTAACCCTGAGCCGTCAGGATTTATCAGGAATATCTGGAAGGAGCTGCCTATCCTTGCAACATATGCAATCTTATCGCCCCTTGGCGACCACACAGGTGATGTATTATAGCCGCCTTTAAAGGTCAACCTCCTTATGTCTTTTCCATCAGCATCCATGATATATATCTGAGGACTTCCGCCTCTGTCTGAGACAAATGCAATCTTTGAACCGTCAGGAGAGAAGGTTGGAGAGACATCTATACCCCTGTGCGATGTCAGCCTCCTTACATCCGAACCTGATGTATCCATTATAAAGATTCCAGGACTGCCGTTTTTTGATGATGCAAAGGCTATTTGTCTTCCATCAGGTGAAAAGTCGCCAGCAAGGCACATGCCGTGAGATGAAAATAGCTGTCTCATCTTTAATGTATCTATATTAAGGAGATATATCCTCCACGACTCGCCGCTCAATGATGAATATGCGATGTGTTTTCCATCAGGCGACCACCTGGGTGAAAGGTCAAGCGAGCCTGCTGTTACCCTTCTTAAATTTCCTCCGTCCCAATCCATGATATAAATGTCCTTTGTGCCCTTACCTACAATGACACAGGCTATCTTGCTGCGAAATATCCCGTCCTCACCTGTAATGGCCTTATAGATATCGTTAGAGATACTGTGGGCAACTGCCCTGAGGAATTCAGGTCTTGCCCTATAATTTCCCTTCAAGATCGTTTTATTTTCGACGGGGTCGTAAAGGGTGGTTTCAACAACGATTTCGCTGTTTATCGTTACCTTACCCTTCAGCACTGCCTCTACGCCAAACCCTATCCAGTTTTTTGGATCGAATGGGGCGTCAGGGCCTTCAATAAATGCATTGGTGTCCAGATTTTGGAAAAAACCTGTGAAATCAAGGTCATCTCTTATTATCGAGGCTATCTCCTGTCCCTGATGCGGTCCTGAAAGGTCCTCTATTGCAATGGGGAATCGTTTAAACGCAGGGGCTGTTATGTCAATATAGATCTTTGCCTCAGCAGTCTCAGGCGAGCAGAAAAGTATAGGGATAAAACTCAATAAGAGTAAAAACACATTAATGCTGAAAATCAGAAAAGCAGAATGCCTTAATGCCTTCATGGCGTAAACCTCACCCCAATATCGAGCTCTGAAGTGTCCCCTGGAATAGGCGGCAGGGGGTTTGCTTTGGCTATTGCCCTCAGGGCAGATGTGTCAAACAAAGGGTCACCTGAGGACTTTTCTATCTTCTTATCAACAATCCTGCCGTCTTTCAGTATCCTTATTGATACTATAGTCTCAAGATTACTGTTTGCAGGGCCGGAAAAGGCCCACTGTGCCCATATCTTATGTCTTACAAGGTCAATGTATGTCCCGCTACTTTCTGAGCCCTTTTCACCTGTCCCTGATGCGCCTGTTTGAGGTATGTTCTGAGATCTGCCCAGTGTTATAATCTTCCTCAACCTTTCAAGTTCTTGAATCCTCTTTATCGCCTTTAATCTGCTTATCTCTCCCTCAACAGCATTCTCGGCATTCTGATCTTTGGTCACTTCTTTTTGAGGCAATCTCGGGACGATAGCCTGCTTTGCTACAGGTTGCGCTGTTTTTTTCTCTGCCTTCTGAATCGTAGTAGAGGTGCCCTTATTCCCAGGCATCTCTATCGGGCCGACTATGTCAACAAAATAGGGGCTTGGTATATGAAAGACCGGTGTATTTTTCATGGATATAAGTATGATGCCTGTCAGGATGGAGGCATGAATCAGGGCAGAGAAAAAGGCGCTCAACCCAAGACTCGGCTCCCTCATGGCAGTTTTAGTTTTGGCTCCGTAACCATCCCTAATTTTTCTATCCCCGCCTCCCTTATCTCTCCCATTACCTCAACAACAAATCCGTAGGGGACATCCTTGTCTGCCTTTAGAAATACCTCCTTATCAGTCCTGTTTGAAAATATGGCCTTTAGTTTACTGCCAAGCCCTGTGATCTCTATAGGGGTATTGTTTACGTAGATCTTTCTATCTGCCTTTACAGTAAGGATAATCCTCTCCTCTGCGGGTAATTCTCTTCCCTTAGCCTTTGGCAGATTAACATCTACACCCTGCTGCATTAATGGGGCAGTGACCATGAAGATAACGAGAAGGACGAGCATGACATCGACAAGCGGCGTTACATTTATCTCTGAAAGGGCATGTCTTCTCTGTTCCATATCCTGTATCTCAGACCCCTGTATTATGGCCTTTGTAGCTGAGCATATAATCTACCAGCTCCTCGGAAAACTCCTCCATCTCAACAGTAATCCTTCGGGCCCTGCTTAAATAATAGTTGTAGGCAATGACCGCTGGAATGGCAGCAGCAAGGCCTGCAGCAGTTGTAATAAGGGCCTCTGCTATGCCAGGGGCTACAACAGCCAGCGAGGCAGAGCCCATTCGGCCAATACCTCTAAAGGCGTTCATTATGCCCCATACTGTCCCGAAGAGGCCAATGAAAGGTGTTGTTGTGCCCGTGGTTGCAAGAAATGTAAGGTATCTCTCAAGCCTCGCACCTTCAAGCCCTTCTAATCTCCTTAGAAATCTCCTCATCTCATCCCTGCTGATACCCCCGGGTTCAGCATACAGTGACCTGAAGATGTTTGCAACAGGGCTGAGAAGTAGAGACTTTGTTGTCTGTTGAAGGGCATCAGGGTTTTTGCTCCTTCTGAATGCCTTATAAAATACATCGGATTCTTTCTGAACCTTCCGGATGAAACTGAATTTATATATGATTATTGCCCATGAGAATATGGAAAAAAACAGAAGGACAGCGAGCACGCCTTTAACAACTGCACCTGCCTGAAGTATGAGACTTATTGCCGTGTCACCCATAGATGGGAATTTAAAACAAATCTCACTAAAAAGTCAAATGGATTCCTTTCGCAAAATTTTTTTAACCATGCCTTCTTTCAGCTTCCCATCTCTTATGCCTTTTAATCGACATACGGTCTGATGCCCTTCAGGTTCAACTGGAGGGATTGGCCTCCCTCCCAGTTATTTATGCACGGGGTAAACGCTGCATCGACCTTTGTATCCTGTAACCTTTCAAGCATATCACCCATATCAAAACCTATTGTATCAACAGTGTGGAACCGCTGTCTCAATTTCATCTTCAGGTGGTTGTTTCCAACGATCCTTGGATAGAGTATCTCTAACCCCCTCGCGCCTAAGATAGGTTCTTCATTGCCTGTTCCAAAGGGCTCAAGAAGTGCAATCTCCTTACACAGGTTGAGGTTTATGTCCTGAAGCTCTATGGATGCATCAATATTAAGCCTTGGGCTCAGGTCTTCCTTATTTATAGAATCCATAAATATGGAATTGAGCGTCCTCTTAAAGGCATGGAGCTTATCCGACTGCATCCTCAGACCTGCTGCCTGTTTGTGTCCCCCGTAGGCTATGAGGAGCTGTTGGCATTTTTCAAGTGCATTATACAGGTGAAATGCCGGGATGCTCCTTGCAGAGCCCTTTGCAATGCCATCTTTTATGGAGAACAGGAATGTAGGCCTGAAAAAAGACTCTGCTATCCTTGAGGCAACAATTCCTATAACACCCGGGTGCCAGTTTTCAGAAGACAGCACTATAACGCCGTTTGCGTCCTGCATTGCTAACATGCTTAATGCCTCTTGATAAACTGTTCCCTCAATACGCTGTCTTTCACGGTTTTTCTCATCAAGTTCAGATGCAACCATTATCGCCCTATCCATATCATCGCTCAGGAGAAGCTCAACAACAGCGCTGGCATTGGCTATACGGCCCATAGCGTTTATCCTCGGTATCAGGCTGAAGGAAAGAAGTCCTGTGTTTATTTCCCTGTTAGAAAAACCTGATGCTTCAAGCATTGCCTTTATCCCAACCCTCTCACCCCTGTCTATGGCATTAAGCCCATGGGTTACTACTACCCTGTTGTCTGAAACAAGGGGAACTATATCAGCTACTGTCCCCAGTGCAACAATGTCCAGTAATTGATATGCATCTGAATGGTTTGAAGAGTCTTGAAGAAGTGCCTGCGCAATCTTAAAGGCAACGCCAACGCCTGAAAGCTCCTTAAATTTACATCTGCAATCCTCTCTCTTGGGGTTTACCACAGCAAAAGCATCAGGGATTCCAGCCATTGACGGCTCATGGTGGTCTGTAATTATAACATCAATGCCGAGGGCATTTGCCATCAGCACCTCATCAAATGCCGTGATACCACAGTCAACGGTCATTATCAGCCCAATGCCGTATGCCTTTGCCATCTCGACTGTATCCTTGTTAAAGCCATAGCCGTCTTTCAATCTGTCGGGTATGTGGTATAGCGGCTTAAGCCCCAGGCTTCTCAGAGTTGATACCATGAGTGCAGTTGCAGTCAGACCATCTGCATCATAGTCGCCATGGACAAGTATCCCTTCGTTGTTCCTTATGGCCGACTTCAGCCGCTGGACAGCCTTATCCATATCTGGCAGTAGATATGGGTCTTGAAGATTATCAAGGGATGGATTTAGAAATTCCTTTATCGCCTCCTGGGTTGTCAATCCCCTGTTGATAAGTATCTGAGAAAAGGCGTTTGAAATGGAGAGCCTTTGTGAGAGGTATCTTAAGAACTCCGCATTTGTCTTACTTACCAGCCACTGCCTATGCACCCTACACCTTTTTAAGAGGTTTATTCCTCTTCCACAGGTATACTATGGGGCTTGCAACAAACACAGAGGAGTATGTGCCAACGATGACTCCAAGCAGCATCGCTAACGCAAAGTCATGGATTACCTCGCCGCCGAAGAAAAAGAGCGCAAGCGTGACAAGCAAGACAGTTGCGGATGTAACAATAGTCCTTGAAAGGACCTCGTTTATGGACTTATTCATTACCTTGTCCAGGGGCTCCTTTGTAAGGAATTTTATGTTTTCTCTTATCCTGTCAAAGACCACGACCGTGTCGGTAAGGGAATAACCTGCAAGTGTAAGCAGGGCAGTGACGACGATAAGATTTATCTCCCTGCCAAGCAGATAGAATACACCGAGCACTGCAAGGACATCATGGAAGGTCGCTACAGTTGCCCCTATGCCGAAACTGAACTGGAAGCGCCATGCAATGTATATGAGGATACCTATGATGGCAAGTGTTATAGCGATTATAGCATCCCTTCTGAGCTTGCTGCCCACGGTTGGCCCGATCTCTGTAGTGCCTTCAACCAAAAACTTGTTATCTGGAAAACTCGCTGATATGGCAGATGTTACCCTGCTGGCAGCCTCGCCCATTGGGAGGTCAGTCCTTTTCACCTTTACGAGAACCTCGTCGATATACGGGAAATCCTGAAGCTCAAAGTTTTTAAGCCCGCCTTTATCAAGTGACGACCTGACCTGGCTCAGGTTTACAGGTTTCTCAAACTTTAAAAGAACGGATGTCCCACCCATGAAGTCAATGCCAAGGTTTGCTTCGCCTCTGGCAATTTGTATGATGGCTAACAGACCGATTGCTACAAGTATGCCTGAGAATAAAAATGCATAGTTTCTTCTTCCAAGGAAATCTATCTTCGTGTTTTTTATAAGCTCTAACATGATGCCTCCAGTAATAAAGACAGTGGATAAAAAATCAGCAATTAATATACATAATAACCAGGAATTTTATCAAGCATCGTTTTAAAAGGCCTTTATGCCCTTAATCGAATCGTATCTTTTTATTACTGTCCCGGGATAAAAGTATTCAAGTATCTCCCTATAGGTTTCCCCTTGTTTTGCCATCTCAAGTGCACACCACTGGCAAAGGCCGACACCGTGGCCATAACCACTGCCATCAAATATAACTGTATCGTCAACGACCTTTACCTCAAAATCTGTGCTTGGAAGCTGACTATAGCCAAGCAGTTTTCTCAGGTCTGTTGCCTGAAACTCGTATTTTTTCCCATCATCTGTAATCACTCTAACTGTCTTGGCCCTGCCTGTCTCTGTAACTGCAATTATCTCCATATCCTTTATGCTCCTTAAATTAAGTGCCCTTTCCACTACATCTATGGGAAACTCTCTGTGCCATTTTACATACGGCGAGGAACCGCCTGAGCATTCAACAGGCCTTAGATATGGATAATCCTTGCCCCATACATCCATCGGGTCTTCTGTAAGGCCGACAGAGGTCGAATGGTAAAAGACCGCTATAAGCCCTCCATTATATGTAAGCACCTCATCCTCTGTATCCTTAACAGCCTGTTTGATCCTGAGGTTATCATTGTCCCCTTTATATACCTGATGTAAAACAGACGATGTGAGGTAACAGCCGTTATTATTGCTGGCAGTCTTCTGGTAGAGTGCATATGTCCTTGCAAGAACCGCCTGGGCCTTGAGCGCTTCTATATCCCATTTTGAACCCATCTCCGCTGCCACAACACCCTCGACATAGTCCTCTATTGGAAGTTCATTTATCACTATCAGCCCTTTATCAGTCCTTTTGACATCGATATTCCCCCTGTATCTCACACCATTAACCAGAACCCGCTCATGGCCATTCCAGCCCGCACTCTCGATAGTTATATGTGCAGCCTTATCATCGGTTATAAGCACCTTGACAGTCTCCTCTGCATAGAGGTTGCATGAAAAGAATATAAGGATGATTGACAGGAGAAGATATTTCATTTTCTTCCAAGGAGCCACATGATAAGGGTTAGAAGAAGGCTTAAAAGTATGCTTGTCGCAAGTGGAAGGTAGAATGTGAAATTCTTCCTCTGGATGATTATGTCTCCAGGAAGTCGGCCTATCCATGGAAGCCTTCCTGCAAGGAGCATGACTGCACCAACGACAACCATAACTATACCAAAAATAATCAATAGCCTTCCGAAAAATTGAATATCCTGCATAAAGCTTAAAATTAGTCCTTAAGTTTTTTCTGAAATATATCTCTCCATCTCGCTGTATATGCAGCCGCAGTATTTCTGCTGGTAAAGTCCGAGCTCTCTTGACATCCTTCTGCCCTCATTAAACCCCTTCCTGAAGTCTTCAATATAAAATTCGACGGAATACCTGTCCTGCATCATCCTGCCTATATCCATAATCATATCAAATTTTTGATATGGGCTCACCAGCAGGGATGTAGTAAAGGCATCAGCGCTCATATCCTTAGCCCTTTTAGCCGTTTCCTCCAATCTTGTAGTATAGCAGTATTCACACCTGTTATCCTCATTGCCAACCACATTTCTCAAAAATTCTTTCAAGCCGTATTCATCAATATATTCAACTTTGAATCCCCTCTTGCCCCCCTTTTCTAAAGGGGGGATGGGGGGATTTGTATCTTCAGTATCGCAAAGCATCTCTAATCTCTTCACAGCTTCCAGCCTGTTTTGGTACTCTGTGTATGGATGTATGTTTGGATTAAACCAGAGACCTCTGATTTCATGGCCGTCTGCCGTGAGCTTGCTGACAGGATACAGGGCGCAATTGGCACAGCATATATGCATCAGGAGTTTCATATTCTGCCACCCATATTATAAATTATGCCTAAAGGATGAGGAGAGGAAGATAGTTGAGCACGAATGATCTTATGAAAGCTGAGAAACACTACATCCTGCCTATGATTTCATAGACTGCCTTCAGCACATCATCGAGCCTCTCTATATCCTTGACCCCGCCTTGGGCCATATCAGCCCTACCCCCACCTTTACCGCCAGCAACCGCTATAACATCCTTCAGGATCTCACCTGCATGAAACCTTTGAGTGAGGTCTTTTGAAACAACTGCAATGACAGATGCCTGACTATCCCTTGCAGAGCCAAGGACAATAACACCAGAGCCCATCTTGTCCCTTAATCTATCAGCAAGGTTGCGGAGGTCCTTTAGCTCCATCCCGTCAAACCTCTTTGCAATAACCTTTATCCCTTTTATGACCCTCACATCATCTTCATAGGACATGGATTTCCCAAGGGCAGCCTTTGTCCTCAGTGATTCAACCTCCTTCTCAAGTTCTCTGCTGTCTTTGAGAAGCCTTTCAACCCTTGATGATACCTTTATATCCCTGCTCTTAAAAAGGGATGCTATTTTCAGCATCTCATCTTCCTGCTCCTTAAAATAGTTAATTGCATATCTGCCTGTGACAGCCTCTATCCTCCTTATGCCGGCAGCAACACTGCCCTCTGAGATTATCTTAAACAGGCCGATATCTCCTGTAGCCCTGCAGTGGGTGCCTCCACAAAGCTCTGCGCTGAAGTCTCCTATCCTTATAACCCTTACCCTGTCGCCATATCTCTCACCAAAAAGGGCAGTAGCCCCTGATGCTATTGCATCCTCTATGGCCATATCTTTGATGTCAAGGGGTATGTTCTCAATGACCTTATTATTTACAATCTCCCCGACCTCTTCTATTTCATGACCCTCCATAGGGTAAAAGTGGGTAAAGTCAAAGCGCAGCCTTTCAGGTGCAACAAGGGAACCTGCCTGTTTTACATGGTCTCCAAGCACGACCATGAGCGCTGCCTGAAGGAGATGGGTTGCCGTATGATTGCGCATGATCGCCCTTCTTCTGTCCTCATCCACATGGAGATGAAGTATATCGCCTTGTGATACCCTGCCTGTCTTTATAGTTGCCATATGCGATATGAGTTCTGAAACAGGCCTCTTAGTATCCTTTACCATAATCTTTGCAGCCTTTGTCTTTATGGCCCCTGTATCTCCAACCTGTCCTCCTGATTCTCCATAAAATGGAGTCATGTCAAAGAAGAGCTCAACCTCATCGCCTTCCTTTGCATCCCTGACAATCCTGCCGTCCTTGATTATTCTTAATAGTTTAGCATCTGCCTCAAGGCTCACATAACCAAGGAAATCTGTATGGCCTATCTCCTTCAAGATTTCCTTATATAAGGGAGCTACTCCTTCTTCAGCACCGACCCATGATGCCCTTGCCCTGTGCCTCTGAAGCTCCATCTCCTTTTCAAAACCCTGAATATCAATATGAAGACCCTTATCTGTTGCAATATCCTGAGCAAGGTCAAGGGGAAAACCAAAGGTATCATAGAGTCTAAAAAGCTCTGCTCCTGGAAGGAGCTTGCTATCTGATGCCACAACATTATCTATAAGCTCATCAAGCAGCCTCATCCCCTGTGTAAGGGTATGTACAAACCTTTCCTCCTCAAACCTCAGCACCTTCCTTGCCCTTTCGGGTTCCTCAAGAAGCTCCGGGTATATATCACCCATGGTCTCATCAACAGCATCAAGAACCCTGTAGAGGAACGGTTCATCAAGCCCAAGGAGCCTGCCATGCCTTGCAGCCCTTCTTATAATCCGTCTTAAGACATAGCCCCTTCCCTCATTTGAAGGCATAATGCCCTCTGCAAGGAGAAAGGCTACAGCCCTTATATGGTCGGCAATAACGCGTATGGATACATCTGTATTACTATCTTTCCCATATCTCCTGCCACTAATGGACTCAATAAGGGAGATGATATTGGAAAACAGGTCTGTATCGAAATTCGTTGGCCTTAACTGAAGCACGGCTGAGAGCCTCTCAATGCCCATCCCTGTGTCTATGCTTGGCCTTGGCAGTGCAGTGAGGTTCATGGATGGATCCCTGTTATACTGCATAAATACAAGGTTCCATAACTCAAGAAACCTGTCACAGTCGCATCCAACAGCACATGTAGACCTACCACATCCAACATGCGGCCCCTGGTCTATTATTATCTCAGAGCATGGGCCGCATGGCCCTATATCACCCATCTGCCAGAAGTTGTCCTTTTCGCCAAGCCTCACAATCCTTTCATGGGATACATCTGTAAATTCCTTCCAGAGCCTTTCTGCCTCATCATCCTTCTTATATACAGATACCCAGAGCCTGTCCTTTGACAGACCGAGTGTAGAGGTCAAGAACTCCCACGCCCATGCTATTGCATCCTTTTTGAAATAATCCCCGAAGGAGAAATTTCCAAGCATCTCAAAGAAGGTATGGTGTCTTGCAGTGCGGCCGACATTTTCAAGATCGTTGTGCTTCCCCCCTGCCCTCAGGCACTTCTGAACAGTGACAGCCCTTTTATAGGGTATCGTCTCAGCCCCCAGGAAGACCCCCTTAAACTGAACCATCCCTGCGTTGGTAAAAAGCAGTGACGGGTCATCTGCAGGTATAAGGGAAGAGCTCGGTAATACCTCATGTCCTTTCTCCCTGAAAAATTCAAGGAACAGTCTCCTTATCTCTTTACTGTCCATTGCTACTTCTGCTTTATATCAGATGGATTACCAGCTATAATCTGGGTAAGCCTGTCCCCTTCAAAGTATAGATATGTCTTTGAAAGACCGAGGATATTGGAATAAACCCATTCCTCCTCAAGCCTTCCTTCCTTTGTTGTTAGTGTCCTTACAAGCTGCGGAGAGCCCCATGCAAACCTGACCTGCTGCATTGTCATCCCGAGGACAATCTCTCCATTTTTTATATGCTCCTGAATATCCTTCGGGTAAGAGCTAAGCTCCTGAGGAGAATATTTAACCCCTGTTGCACAGGCAGCAAAGAAAAGCACGATCGCTACAGCCAAAAACATCCTCGTCCTCATAAAAACCTCCTTTTTGACATTATATAAAGTGTCCAGCGTCATTCTTCATCGGATTGACGATCCAATTCAATCTTCAGGACCTTCCTTATTGTATCCTTAGAGAATCCCCTCTGCATGAGAAATCTCCATAGCCTCTTTTTCCTCTCATCCTCAGAATACCGAAAGAGGGCAGGGGCCTTTTTTTCCATAAGCCTGACTGCTATATCAAATTCTTCCGAGGGTGTAAGCTGTGCAAGGGTTTCCTCCACTATTGCCTTGTCAATCCCTTTTTTTAGTAAAACATCTCTCACCCCCCCTCTGCCAAACCCCCTCCTGGATGCATTCCTAAAAAGCTCTCCTGCAAAGGCATTATCATCAACAAACGCTTTTTCTTTAAGAAAAGAAATGACATCAGCGATAACCTCAGAGGAATATCCTCTGAGGGCCAGTCTATCCTGCATCTCCTTTATGCCCCTCAGGCGGTATCCAAGGAGTTTAAAGGCATATTTTTTTGCCTCAGTTGCCGAATCTATCAACCTTGAGTTTTTCCGCAGCCGTTGCACCCTCCTCTATAGTTAGGTCGCTTGTTGAATGAACGCCCTTTACCTTCAGGATAAAGTCATCTGGATTTGATGCCCTTCTTAATGCATCATCATAGGTAATCAATCCATCCTTATAAAGCCTGAACAGGGATTGGTCAAAGGTCTGCATGCCATACTGGGTATAGCCCTGTGCAATGAAATCAGGGATGAGTTTTGTTTTGTCCTGGTCAACTATACAGTCCCTTATGGTTGCAGTTGCTATAAGAACCTCAACCGCAGGAACCCTGCCTTTGCCGTCTGCCCTCGGGACGAGCCTCATAGATATTATACCCCTTAACACAGATGCAAGCTGGATCCTCACCTGCTTCTGCTGATAGGGCGGAAAGACAGAGATTATGCGGTTTATTGTCTCTGCTGCATCAACTGTATGAAGGGTACTTAAGACAAGGTGGCCTGTCTCAGCAGCTACAAGGGCAGTCTGGATGGTCTCAAAATCCCTCATCTCGCCAACAAGGACTACATCAGGGTCCTGTCTCAGGGCAGCCCTTAATGCCTTACTGAATGACTCCGTATCAGAACCAACCTCCCTCTGGTTTACTATGCTTCGTTTGTCCCTGTGGAGATATTCAATCGGGTCCTCGATGGTTATTATGTGTTCTGTTTTATTGTCGTTTATGTAATCTATCATTGAGGCAAGAGTTGTTGTCTTACCGCTGCCTGTTGTCCCTGTGACAAGTATCATGCCCCTCGGCTCCAGTGCAATCTTCTTTAAGACTACAGGAAGGTTAAGCTCCTCTATGCCGAGTATCTTCATGGGGATTACCCTGAAGACAAGTCCAATAGTCCCCCTCTGTATAAAGACGCTTACCCTGAACCTGCCAAGACCAGATACGCTATAGGCAAGGTCGAGGTCGTTTTTCTTCTTGAACATATCCCTTTGCGCAGGACTCATTACAGACAATGCAATCTTGACAGCATCATCGTTTGTTAACCTCTTTGTGTCAGGAAAGGGACTTAATTCCCCGTTTATTCTAATGACTGGGGGGCTTCCAACCTTTATATGGAGGTCTGATGCACCAAGGGCAGACGCCTTTTTCAAAAGCTCATTTATGTCAAGCTCCATGTTTCTACCTCCTCAGATCATAGACCTCAAGGATTTTCGTCTCTATCTCAGAGGCAGCAGTCTGATTAGCCCTGAGATATTCCAGGGCATTATCCCTGCCCTGACCAATGCGTGAGCCGTTGCAGGAATACCATGCACCTGATTTCTCTATAATACCCCTTTCTACAGCAAGGTCAAGTATCTCCCCAATCCTCGATATACCCTCGTTGAAGTATACATCAAACTCGGCCTGCTTAAATGGCGGTGCCACCTTATTCTTTACTACCTTAACCCTGACCCTTCCACCAACAGCATTCTGGTCCTCTTTAAGGGTTTCTATCCTCCTTATATCAAGCCTTACTGATGAATAGAACTTCAGGGCATTACCGCCTGTCGTTGTCTCTGGATTACCGAACATAACTCCAATCTTCATCCTTATCTGATTAATAAAGACAACCGTTGTCTGAGATCTTGATATGGCTGCCGTCAGTTTTCTAAGGGCCTGACTCATAAGCCTTGCCTGAAGCCCTGGAAGGGCATCGCCCATATCCCCCTCAATCTCTGCCTTTGGGACAAGTGCTGCAACCGAGTCTATAACTATAATATCTATTGCCCCGCTGCGAACAAGGGATTCGGTCACCTCAAGGGCCTGCTCCCCTGTATCAGGTTGTGAGACAAGCAGGTCCTCAACCTTTACGCCAAGCCTCCTTGCATAGTTCACATCAAGGGCATGTTCGGCATCTATAAAGGCCGCTAACCCACCTGCCTTCTGAGCCTCTGCTATTGCATGTAGGGCAAGGGTTGTCTTTCCCGATGATTCAGGGCCGTATATCTCTATAACCCTTCCCCTTGGATAACCACCAACACCAAGGGCAATATCAAGCGATATAGAGCCTGAAGGAATAACCGAGACATCAGTTGTAACCCCTTCTGCACCGAGACGCATTATGGTACCTTTACCAAATTGCTTCTCTATATGCGATATCGCCATCTCCAATGCCTTTACCTTACTATCCTTTTCTGCCATTATGTCCCCCTTCTCCTAAAGGAGTCTCAGCCAATCCTGTATACTGAGCGCCTGTAGGTTTTAACTCGCTTTTTATCAATGCCAATGCCCTGACCTCCATAGCTGCAAGTTCCTTATCCTTAACACCCTCTATAATTTTAGCTAATTCAACCACACCTTTTAAAGACCTGATCCTCCCGATGGTAAGATGGGGAGAGAACCGCCTTTCCTCTTTTTGAAAACCAAGGGCAAACATCCTTTCCTCTATTTCCCTTTGAAGGGAGATAAGGGGGATGCTGTCTTTGACGCCAACCCATACAACCCTCGGCTGTCTCAGGTTCGGGAATGCACCCACCCCTTTCAGCCCCATGCTAAAAGGCGGCAATCCCTTACACACCTCAGATATAGCCTTTGCTATGGTATTAATCTTATCCTCCCTTACATAACCAAGAAACTTTAATGTGAGATGTACCCCGTCTATGTTAACCCACCTGACATCGGCATTGCTCTTTCTTAATTCACCTTGAAGTGCAGAGAGTTTCTCTTTTATCTCCTCAGAAAGCTCTATCGCAATAAAACTCCTTATATCCACTGCTCGATATGCTCCTTCAGAAACCTGAGGGCAGCCTTAGCAGCAAGTGTCTTTATTTCCTGTCTGCTGCCTGAAAATCTGTACTGTCTTACACGAACCCCTTTCCATGATGAAAGTGCGACATATACTGTGCCCGCAGGCACTGCCCCCTGAGTATCCGGACCTGCAACACCTGTAACAGCAAGACCAATGGTTGTATCTCGCTTCAGCCTTACAGCCTCTGCCATGGCCTCAGTCACCTCAGAGCTGACAGGGCCGTGTTCAAGGATAGTAGAACCCCCAACCCCCAGAAGGTCTTCCTTCGATGCATTAGAATAACATATAACAGCGCTGTCAAAATACTGGGAGCTTCCGGGTATATTGGTCAGTATATCTGAGATAAGGCCCCCTGTGCAAGATTCAGCTACAGATATGGTCATCCCCCTTTCCTTTAGAAGTTTGCCAACTCCTTCATCTGATAAAGATTCATCCTGCACCGGCTGTAAATCTCCATATCTGAAGCAACAGGTTCGCATATATGCCTGCTATTATATCATCTCCCATCACCCCAAGACCGCCTTCAATTCTTTCATCTATCCATCTTGCAGGAAAAGGCTTTATAATATCAAAGAGCCTGAAGACAATAAAGGCAGCAGCTATATACAAAGCCTTATCAGGTATCAGAAAGGCAGCCACCAGGAACCCAACAAGCTCATCTATCACAATGTGCCTGCTGTCTTTTTGTTTAAATATCTCCTCGGCATCTTCAGCAGCAGATATCCCGATAATGAAAAGGAGAAGTGTAATTGACAGATAGATTGCCCATGATGTATTCCTTATAATGAGATAGAGCAAGAGGCCTGCAAGGCTTCCAAATGTCCCTGGGGCAATTGGTGCATAACCAACAAAACCAATTGTGGCAATGTTTTTTAATGCCAATTGGACAAAGCTATTAGACTGCCCTTTCATTCACTCTCACAGTCAATCTATTAATTTCTCCTCTGCAAAACCTCTATCTCCTCATTTCAAGCCCCTGAACGATGATCATATTCCAATTTAAAACGATAGTTTTGTCCTGCAGTTTTGCTCCCATTCCCCCTTGTTATTTTTATTTGTAAATATCCTTCCTGTGTCCAATCCTTAGGGAGATCACTAAAGTTTATTTAAATTACTATAAGGCTCAGCCTTTTTTATAGAGTATTTTACCATATAAAAATATTTGAGATTGCATCTCGCTTATCCTTAAACGCTTTGTCCAGAATGCTCGGCATCAGGGCGTAATTCAATATAACTTTACATCGTAATCGCGGAAGATTGATTTTGAAATATTTTCGAGCTTTTGAACTACGAGGGTTTTCTTTGAAGAATTGTTTCTTCTTGGTCTATTCTCTTTCATAAGCTCCTTTCTCCCCTTTTTTGTTCAGAATAATAGTTCATTCAAATGTAGGATATACAAAGTTATAGTTCCACGGTTGTTCACCGGTAGCTACCCGGAAATGATTTTCAGTCATGACTACTGCGTTCTGCCGAAGTCTTTCCACTTCCCCCGTTGTTATTAATTAACGCAAAAGTAATGTCCTATTTAAGGCGTAAAGAAAGAGGACTATGATTAACGAAAGAACGAAGGAGATTTTGCTTGCGTTGAACGCTACGGCTGCCTCTTCTGGCATTATCGGTCAA
>JAJYJJ010000016.1 GCA_021789595.1 Nitrospirota bacterium
CTGACATTTTTCCCGTCCTTTTCAGAGCTTACAAGACCACAGTTCCTGAGGCAGCTTAAATGGTGAGAGATAAGATTCTGCTCCTTACCTAATCGCTCACATATCTCTGAAACTGTTAAGGGGGATTTTTCCTTTAGATGTTCAAGGATCTCCATCCTGACCCTGTCGCCAAGGGCCCTGAAGAGATGTATCCTTGCTGTTAACATGTCTCCGTGTATCATCTCGTCCTCATTTCAATATAAGTTGATGTATTGTATTTTATTGTCATCGTAGATGTCAAGTGCTGCGGGAAGGTATCTTATGCCAATTTAGAAATGTCCGGTTTAATAAATTATTACTCATCATCGTTGTCATTCCGACTTGTTCGGAATCCCTCTGAAGAAGGATGCTGGACAAGCCAGCATGACAGACCTGGAGAGTTTAAAGGATAGCTATATGGCATGGCTATTTTAGGACATTTCTATTTTGGTGTTACAGTGCTGCTGGAAGGTATGTGGGCAAAAAGTGCATCATGTATAATACAGGGTGGAGGACGTGTTCCATTATTACTTGCTATAGAATTCTGCAGGAGGCTCTATGTTAATCGAAGCGGAGTCCCAATACCCGCCGTCTTAAGGTCGGCCCGTGTCGGTCCTCTCATGGCACAGCAATTAAGGATCTTCCCATCCACAACAACTGTTGGCACGGAATTGACGCCGTATTGCTTCGCCTTATCCATTCCTTCCTTTCTCAGGTCATAGACCGTCACATCACAGCTCGGACAGGCAAGCTCCTTCACAAGCTTTACGGTCTCATCGCAGAGCGGACATCCTGCTATAAAGACCTCAACCTTTCTCTTCTTTGACATATTCATCACCTCCTTTTTGAGTGTGGGGGAAACTTTGTTCCCCCACGAATCCCATAAGTTTGCCATCATTTAGAGACTGCTACTTTGCTGATTGCTGACAGCATGGGCACGGGCACTGTGGAACTCCCTCAGGGGTTCCTTCACTCGCTAATCCTAAAGAGCCCAGACTGAGCGCAGCTATCAGCGCGAGAGCAAATAATAATTTTTTCATGCCTTTCACCTCCCTTCTAATTACAGCTTAAACTATCCAGTCGGATGGAGAGTCAAGAGATTTTTGAACATAGATAGATATGAACATACTTGCCTGTTTTAACAAATATGTCCGAGTGCCATTTGCATTTATCGTAGTAGACAAAGAAGGGGATACAAGATAACAGGCATTTGTTTCAAATTCTATAACTATAGAGCATCGCTGTTAAAAGGAGTACTGTCATACCTATGACAAGATTGGTTTTGACTAGGTTTAAAGATAGCTTTTGAAGTTTTTCAACCTGCTCCGAATGTCCACCTTCTGCTGTTAATCTCCCAATCTTTGGGGTCAGTACTAAACCCCTGTAAAAATGAATACTCGCCATCACTAATGCTATTAGAACCTTTACAAACAAGGTTTGTGGCCACAGGTTACTAAAGTTGGTAAGTCTGTGAGTAGACAAGCTCATAAAAATACCAGTCATAAAAATAAGTAAGATGCTGATATTTGCTAAAGGCACAAAACGCTTACCCACAGCACCCATAAGTTTACCTGGCTGTTCAAGGGTCTTTTTAGCGCTGGGAAGGGCGACAAATAAGATAAAGAATATCCCGCCTATCCAGACAACTGCTGATATTAAATGTATCCAAGTAAACACTGTTAACAGAATTTCACGCATTTTATTACCTCCGATTACCCCTCACCCTTGCCCTCTCCCACAATGGGAGAGGGAACTGAAGGAAGTCTCTCCCGCTTGGGAAGAGGGGGCTCTCTTTTTTTATTTCCCCTCCCTTGACGGGAGGGGAGGGTTCACCTCCCCTCTAAGCCCACTACTTCTTCTTGATTTCAGGAACGCAACCACAACCGCATCCGCAATCCGATGTCTTGCTGTCACGCACGACATTGCTTAATGTCCCCTTTTTCTTATCCTTCTTAGTATCTGACATGTTTATTCACCTCCTTTCTCGGCAGGAGCATCCAATCCTAATTTGCCCCTGACCACTGCGAGTTCCGATTCAATATCTCTTTTATATCCCTTTAACCGCGCAAGTAATTCGTCTTTGCTTTGAGTTTCTTTCGCGGATTTCGGTTCACAATCGCAACTCTTTTTAAAATCTATAAATATATTCCCCTGACACATAGGCTACCTCCTTTTATGCTAAGTTTTAGTTTATTAGCATATACTTATATTTTGGGGAAAATAAAAACAATTTACCATCTCTCAAGTTTTGCAATTCTTTTTTCTATTTGTTTCAATTCTTCCTCAAGATGCCTTTTGTATTCCAATAAAGCCTCTTTCGTCTCAGAGATTTTTTTTCTTTTGCTGAGTTCACAGCCGCAGGTGCAGACCTTTATCAGTTCATGCTGGTACTTGTTCAGTTTATCTTTGTTTAATGAATAGAAAATATGGTAACCCCTTCTTTCATCTGATACCAAACCTGCCTGTTTCATTATGCGGAGATGCTGAGATACCGCAGACTGGCTGACCCCTAAAGCCTCTGTTATTGTATTTACAGAAAGCGGCCCTGCCTTAAGCAGTTCAATAATCTTTATTCTTGTTTCTACAGAAAGAACCTTAAAAGACTCTGCCTCAACTTTCAATTTTCAACTCCTTAAGTATATTAAAATCTACTTATATACTTTTCAAGACAAAATGTCAAGAAAAATTTTTTGGTTGAGTTGGTTTTCAAAAAAGTCTTTGCCTATGAAAATGGCTATGTATCGTGGCGAATAATCTGAGGGGCACTCATGATGGGTAATATTAGGTGATAGTGGAAAAAGTTTTCCATGCTTAGCTGTTATTGTTTTTCCATCTATCTTTATAGAGGTCTGGTCATTGTATGGCAGGACAAACATATACGAAGGATGGCTGTGCAGTGGTGTCAGGGCATAAAAACAAGCTCCGCCAACTGGCATGAACAGGCCAATATCCTCTCCTATAAAGCAGTCAACATAGCGAAGCTGCTCTTTAGTAACCTGCCCTACAAGTCTGCGGATTTTATCGGGACTGTCTTTCATTGTTGACATTATCGAAAAATATTTCTTTATCCCCACTTTCACCCTATTAAATAAACACTACCCTGTCAAGTCCCTGAAAATGTGCATCGCTGGTTACAACCTTGCATCCATCTTCAAGTGCAGTTGCATAAACAATGGCATCTGCCATTGGAAGGGAATACTGAAGGCTCAGGTCAGCAGCAAAAAGAGCTATACTTTCGCTTAACGGAATTACCGAAGTCCTGTTTATAAGGGATACTGCCAAAAGGGCTTCTTCTTCTGTCCTTTCCCTCTTTATCTTTTTGTAGACCTCGTAGAGTATGATAGTGGGAGTTTTTATTTTTGAAGAGTCTTTCAGATATTTTGCATATTTTTCTGCATGCTGACCGTCTGTCAGAAATTCGATCCATCCGGAAGAATCAATAAGGAACATTATCGCTCCTTATCCTCCCGAATGTCTCCTGTATCCATCCCCTTGAGAAATCCGCGGAAAAACGACAGGGGTTTTTCAGGAATAAAGTATATTACTCCACCCTTTGTAACAACTGTCATCTTTTGTCCGCTCTTAAGGCGCAGCTTTTCCCTGATGTCTTTGGGGATTACCACCTGATATTTCGGGGATATTGTAGTTGTCGCCAATTTGTTTGTCCTCCTTTTTTTATATCGATAAGATTATCGTAAAACAAATTAGGTCCTTTGTCAATAAGACAAAATTTTTGTCGCCTTCGTTCTTTCTGAAAAGGAGAATCTGCGAGATCAATGACGCCCTTCTCATCCAGAAATTTTCCGACCAGCTCCATCTTTTCAGATACTCAAATGTCTTTTTGTCCTTCTCCAGAACTACACTGACAATATGTATGGATATATCATCTACAAGATCCCAGCCTCTGGACTGTTCAAGCATTCGCTCAAGCAACGGCATTACTGTCAAGTCGAGATATTCAGGATGGTATTGCAGGATTCTTAAGCCGAGTCGTTTTTCATCGTGGTATTCCGAACTCCAAAGCCTTTCTGTTAGTTCAAAGACAAGTTCCCGTCCTGCATCTTTATTAGTCCGTCTGAACTCTTTGGCCAATTTATCGGCAAAAGGCAGTGAGGTGCCGAAAAATTTGAATGGGCTTTTAAGGTATCGCTTTCCCTGTATTGCCCCTTCCGAATTGTAATTGGCCTCCATGCGCTTCCGGAAGGCATCGAGATGTTTTTTGATATCCCCCTGCAATTTCTTCATGGGCTAACCTATTATGCTATTCCATTCTTGCAAATTTTTATTTCCCCTGATATTCTGCTTGCGGTAATCTACCAAATGTATGCCCGATCCTGCTCCATCTCATTCCATCAACCCCATATGAATACCAAACCTGGCGTGCTTTGCCTACGATATCCTTGAGCGGAATAAACCCGAACTTGCTGCTGTCTTCACTGTTCTGCTTATTGTCTCCAAGGACATAGGCAGCGCCATGAGGCACGACGACTTCGCGTCCTCCTTCGAGTTTAATCACATCATCCGGCAGTCCTGCTATTCTCTTTATGTAAACCTTGCTCCTGTCATCAGGATATACAAAAATTATGATATCACCTCTCTTTGGAGGCATCCGTCTGTATGCGGTTTTATCCACTAAAACCCTGTCACCCCTTAGGACTGCGGGCTCCATACTCTTTGTGGCTATTTTGTAAACATGAATAATATTATCCCTCGTATAATTATATACAAAGCCGGTGATCAGCACGGATCCAAGCATCCATACCGCAATATAAAAGTACCAACGGTTATAAGGTTTTAAAATATATTCACCATCTTGTTTATAAGGTTTTCTATATGCCTCGACAATAGAGAAAACATAGACCATTAATACTATTGCTAATGTAAGAGTAATTCCCACAATCAGGAACCTGTCCGGGAGATATACAGACAAACGAAAGCCAGTTGCAACGAGCACAATAAAGATTACAAAGAGGCTCATCCCCTTTAATATCTCCCCATTATATATCTGTCCCATCCCTGGCATAATCATGCCCATAATCGCTGCAATCCAACTCTTTCTTTTAAAGCTTTTTCCTTCCTGATTCATCTCTGCCTCCATCACTTTTTTGTTTAAAACTAAATACGCATGGAATGGAGAAAGGTTCCAGCTATCTACACACGACCGGAGAAAAGACGGTAAAATACAGCCTGATGAGGTTTATTATCCCGAGTAACGCTCCGCCTGCAAACATCGCATAGCGTACTGCTATTGATGAATGAAGTTTTTGTGATAATGAAATTTCGGGTTTTTTTGTCTTTTCATAGGCATAGACTTTATTCATCACCCTGGATATAAAATCACCTGACGGTTTAAACTCTTTCATAACCTTTACCTCCAAAATATTCTTTAACTAACAGCTTCATCTTCTCCCTTGCCCTGAATAGCCTTGATTTTACGGTGCCGGGAGACACACCGTCCCGTACCGCTATCTCATCCAGAGAATCTCCATTCAAACTCTGAAGAATGGTGCTCCTATATGGTTCCGGCAATTGTTCCATGGAAGCCTTTACCGCTTGCCATTTTTCCTTCTCGATTAAAGTCTCTTCCGCTGTTTTATCTTTAGCCCTGATGTCAGAGGTGGCATCTATCGGGACAATTTTCTTTCCCCGCCTTTTTCTTAGTTCGCTGATACAGTGGTTTCTGGCAGTAATAAAGAGCCATGCTGAAAAAGGGGTTCCTCTTTTTTCATCAAAGTCTTTCAGCGATTTATAGACGCTTAGAAAGATTTCCTGTCCTATGTCTTCCACGAGACCCTCGTCTTCTATAAGTCTGAATATAAAGTTAAGGAGATGCCTGTGATACTTCTCTACAAGAATAGAGAATGCCTCTGTATCTCCATTCTTAATCTGCTTTACGACATCGATGTCTTCCACCAAAAACTCCTCTGTATCTGAGTAGTCTGTCTAAAAACAAATACGCAGGTTCCATCAAAAGGTTCCCGTCTTTTAAAAATATTCATTGTTGCGGATATGCCGAAAACTGCTCTGCCAGACTTCATCTTCTATATTGGTCTTAAACTGTTTTTTCATACGCAATCTCCTTTTAAACAGTTGTTACTTATCCCTATTCAATATAAGATCAACCATTGTCTTCCTCGGCTGGTTGAATAAATTCTTAACCCTCTCTCTGTACTCTTCAGGCGTGATATTTTCCTGATGTGTGCCGATTACAATCTTAATATTCGGGAATGCCTCTTCTAATGCTGCCTTATATTTTCCTTTAAACGGACAGAGCACCTTCATGCAATATGTGAAATGAATGGCATCCACCCTGAATTCGGCAAGACAGCTTGCCGACGAGCAACCCAAATCCTGCGTTGCATTAGAGCAGGTAAGTATTCCAATCCTTGCCATAAGTCACCTCCCTTTTAATTTCCTGCCAGAAGGACAGACCTTTACACAAACGCCACATATCAATGCGCCCACTTCAGGCCTTGTCTTGAACTCAGACAGTCTGCCATAACATTTATCTAAGTGGATTGCCTCATCCCTGCTTTCGTAATGGCTTTCTGTGGATACATTCTTTATTGCAGATGCAGGACAGGCTTTAGCACATTCCATGCATCTGCCGCATCTGTTTTTTAAAGGCTGGTCTGCTGTAAGAGGTATATTGCTTAGAACAGTTGCAAGCCTTATCCTCGGCCCGAATTCGGGGCTTATGATGAGCAGGCTTTTCCCTTGCCATCCGATGCCTGCCATTCTTGCCACAGCCTTATGGGAGATGTTTCCGAGGAGGTTGTTTTCATCAACGATATGTGAAGCCGGAATAGCCTTTGCATTAAATCCTTTGTCAACAATATATTGAACCAACTGGGAAGCGATCTTGTCCAGAGAGGCATTCACACTCCTGTAATGCTGTGCATATTCCGGCGTGGGGCCATCAGAGATGGCATTGATTATATCATTATTAACATGCATTGCAATTGAGATTGCACGCGTATACGGCTCTAAAAGGTTTTGCGGCAGAACTATCCAGCCATTCTTGAACAGTGCAAGGTCGGCGATGCCCACGAGGTCAGCGCCATTGGATTTGCAGAATGATTTAATATCAGGCGTCATGCTCATATTTTTCTATATATTATATGCACACCTGTCTATTTTTAACACATATTTCAGCCCTTTGAGATTATAGTGGCTATGATATAATTCTTCTATGGACACAATAGAAAAACTGAAAATCCTCTCTGATGACTCGCAGTATGACCTTGCGTGTGCATGCGGCACGAACAAGGACGACCGCAGGAGGAGGGGGCTTGACGGCAAATGGCTTTACCCTGTCTCCCTGCCGCAGGGCGGATATTCAATACTTCTAAAAACACTTCTCTCTAATGCATGTTCAAATGACTGCAAATACTGTCCACTGCGTTCAGAGACAAATGTTCGGCGATGCACGCTTCAGCCTGAAGAAGTGGCAAATATATTTATGGAATATGTGAGGAGGAAAAAAGTTTTTGGTCTGTTTTTGAATCAACTGTTGCATTTTAGGCAATATTGCCGATGTCCCTGAAATTTCGAAAGGCTTACCATCTAATGTATCTCGTTGTGTGTCTATGGTAATCAGGGCGATTGATAAAAAATCTGGCTATGTGTATTTATCCATGGTTACATCTGCTCAAAACTTAATTAAACCAAGGCTTATCTTAATTGCACTGTCAACCTTTTCTATAATTTCGGATGAAAGCATGCCAATCCTTTTGCCTAATCTTTTCTTATCTATTGTACGAATCTGATTCAATAGGATAATGGAATTTTTCGGTAAGCCTCCTTCCCCTGCCTTCAGAAGAACCTCGTAAGGGAAATTTTCTCTATCAGTGGATGTAATGGCAGCTACAATGGTTGCCTGAGAGTGGATGTTGCCGATGTCGTTTTGAATAATCAAGGCTGGACGGGTTTTTTTAATCTCCACACCAATAGTTGCATCAAAATTTACATAGTAAATTTCACCTCTTTTTGGAAAGGCCACCTGATTTCCTCCTGTAAGGTTTGGTCTTTACTTCTTTGATTCCTATAAATCTTTCAGCCTCTTCTTCCAGAGGGCGCCATTCCTCTGCAATAGCTGCATCTATTTCTGTATTTGTTTTGTAACCCTTAATCATCTCCGCACACAACCTACTTTTCTTTTCTTCTTGAAGCTTTTCCTCTAATGCCTTGACAATATATTTGCTTCGTTTCCGCTCAGGCACCATCTGCTGTAATTCTTTAAGTACAGAATCTGGAATTGAAATGCCAACCCTCTTAACAGTAGTAAAAGACATATTACCAACCTCCCAATGAAGATTATCCAAAGTTATGCATAATTATAACACATATTTTATGTATATCAATAGTATGCATTACTATTGGAATGCAAATTTTGATTTGTCTAATTTATTTATAGCTAAACATAAGTTTAGAACATGGCAAAAATTATGGTCAACACATGGAATAATATAGAACCTGAAATTATTCCTGACTTTCACTTTTGACATGAGATATTTTACTCTTTCTACAGGAACGCTTTCATCATCATTGGCACACTTTCCGGTAAAATAAATTATAGAAAACAGAGAAACTTTTAAAATTGAAAATATTTCATTTCCTCAATATTTCTTCTACGCAGAAATAACCGCTCAGAATCGCCCCGGTGAATCCGCCGCCGGGCATAGTCCAGGCGGAAGCGAAATAAAGATTTTTAATAGGCGATTTATGCTTCATTCTTTTCATTCCCGACTGACTCGGAATCTGCGCAAAGCCGTATGGCGTTCCCAAAGGATTTAAAGTATAGCGCATTATCGTTTTCGGAGTGCCGACTTCATAGAAATCTATCCCATCCTTTATGCCTGGAAAAAGCTCGTTTAGCCTTTCTATGAAATCACAGGCAGCTTCTTCCTTCTTCGCCTTATATTCATCGTCGCTCAAATTCACCCAATTTTCAAGATAATCTACCGTGCAGATAGCCCCGACTCCCTTCTCCGGAGCCAGTTGCGAATCGATTTGGCTGTAATCGACGAATACGAATCCCCTTTCCTTGTAGTCCATGTCATAATTGAACTCTTTCATTGATTTTATTTTAGAGCTGAAAATAAAATTTGAATAATGTTTGCAACCGAACTCTTTCGCCGGCTTTTTGAAAAATAAATATATGGATAATAGAGAGCAGGCGATCTTCATTTCCTTAATCTCTTTCTTGAGAACCTCGGCTTCCTCAGTCGGCAGAAGTTCATTAGCGACATTCGGAACGGCCGCGTTGGCAATAATAACCTCGGCGTAAGCCTTCTTTGTTTCCTTACCTCCCACAGTCTTTACATATTCTATTCCCACAGCCCTTTTATTTTCGATTAAAATTTTTGTCGCTAAATGGCCCAGGACAACTTCTCCGCCGTTTTCTTTTATAAATCCAGCCAGGTAGTCTGAAAGCTTCTGTGAGCCGCCATTGATGTAATGGCCTCCGCCGAGATAATATCCCCCCTGCGCCACGCTGAAATACAGCATGGACAGAGTATAGGGATTGTCATGATAATAGCCGAAGTTCGCGACCAACGATAGCTTCAAGTCTTCATCCTTAACAATCGAATCGACGAATTCGCCCATGCTTTTATTACTGTAGCGGGCAATATTAGGATAGAGCAGCGGAAAGATGGGAATCTGCAGTAATATTTTCCAGGTCTCTCTCGGCATTTTTCCGACTTCCTTTCTTATGCCTGTAACGACGCTCATAAATTTTCTTATCCCTTTCTCTTCGGCAGGAAAATTTCTAATGAATTCCGCTTCGGCTTTCCTGTAATCGTCCGGCACCGCGATGTCGACTCTTCCGTTGATAAAGCGGTAAAATTCCGGTACGCGCAAAAACTCCACATTATCAAAAACTTTCAAATCATTGAATATTTTTGTCTTCGTATCATTCTCATCAAGCCCCTCTGTTTCATGCAGTCCCACGTCCATCGTGTAATTGCCACGCTTGAATGTTGTGGCGCATCCGCCGGGAACAATATGCTGTTCGACCAGCATAACCTTTTTGCCTTCCTTGGCCAGTTTGGACCCGGCGGTAAGTCCTCCGAGACCACCACCGATAATTATTGCATCATATTTCATAACTCCTCCTATGTTTTTACTGGTGCTAAAGAATGAATATAAAATAAACAGTGTTAAGTAAAATGTTAAAAATATTATTGCTTCTTTTTGGCTATGCTCTCCATAACGAAGTCAAGTGATCCTTCAATAATGGCGTTAAGATGATTATCTGGAAACATGATGCATCTGTCTCTTATAACAAGTGAGGCAATACCATGAGTAAGCGACCAGAAGGCAAAAGCTGCGACATCTAAATTTGTCTTCTTCAGGTAACCCGTATCCATGTATTCTTTCACATTTTTCTTAAGAAACTCGTATGAACGCCTCCCTATTTCCCATTCCTTTTTCTCCTTCATCTTTTTTACAGGTCCCCTCATAATAAACATGAGGTCGTAATATTCTGGATTTTTCAGGGCGAAAGAAAGATAGACCTTCGCATGTTTTCGGAGGCGTTTCCACATATCCTTCTCTGAAAGAATGGCTTGCTGTTCTGTATAAAATTTTTCAAAACCCATTGCCTGTAATGCAAAGAGGATATCACTTTTATCTTTGTAGTACAGATAAATCGTTGCCGGGCTGTACTCGATCTTCTCAGCAATGCGCCGAATTGAGACATTGTCAAAGCCTTTTTCAAGAAACAGTTTCATAGCTGCCCCAAGTATGAGGCTTTGCATCCTCTTTTTTCCTGCTTCTCTTCTTTCTGCAATACCCATAATTTATGAACGATGTTTATTTAATGAACATAGTTTAGTATATAGTTTAACAATTGTCAAGCTTTTTTAATGTTTTTTTGTTTAAGCAAAAGAATTCCTCGATGCTCTGCATCGGGGTCTCCAAAAATTCCATCCACATTGATGGGGGAGAGTTAGGGTGGGGGTGATTAGTCTTATCTTTAACCCTCCCCTTCATCCCCTCCCATCAAGGGAGGGGAGACATTAGATACCTCGCAGCTTGCTGCTGGGTAGTTTATTGTTTTTTGTTTAATTAGGACACAAATCTGTCCTTAAATTTTTGGGCTTTGTGCGGTGAGAATCATGAAGGTGTTCTAAGATATTGTCTTTACTTTCCGCCTCTACAATATGCAATGCCTTGCCGTCTTTGCTCGCATGGGGATATATTTCCCAGTTAGCAGGAGGGCCTCCAATTTTGTTAAGCCGCTGAAAGAATTCTTCAAAAAACCTTCTTTTGGACTACCAACAAAATAGAATATCTTCATGCATTACACCTCGCTTTCTTTAGATTTTTGTATTTATTGACGCACTCGATGCAGAGAAATCTGGCATACAGTCTATACACTTTCCATCTTCCTTTGCCATCGCAAACATATCCCTGTTCGCTAATTTAAAGGTCAAAAAGTATGGTTCAGTTGTCCTACAAACTTCTGCCATGCTTCTTCTATGCCCATTCCGAATGCAGCGTTGAAAGATGTCTCGAAACTCTGGCCGTCCTCTACGGACAACATAAAGGCTCGGAACTTCGATTCGTCGAGGCGTTTCAGATATGAGACAAACATAAAACTCTGGCGATAAAACATATGTGGCTTTAAGCCATATGCACTCCACCGTTTTGGGAAAAAGAAGCTTCCTGTCGTATCAGGTCTTATATGTTTTCCCTTTAAAATTGCCTTTACTGCTTCTTAGTTCGCTGATACATCGGTTTCTGGCAGTGATAAAGAGCCATGCAGAAAAGGGAGTTCCTCTTTCTTCATCAAAGTCTTTCAGCGATTTATAGACGCTTAGAAAAACTTCCTGGCCTCCTCTCCTCTTACGGAAGTCAGCAAGACAGCTCACAGACGAACAGCCTAAATCCTGCGTTGCGTTTGAGTATGTTAATATCCAATCCTTGCCATCTGTCACCTCTTTTTTGATTTTTTACCAAATGGACAAACCTTTATGCAAGCCCTGCATATCCTTGCACCGATTTGAAACGATACACTTGTTGACCTGTTGTCATGCAATTACTACAATATATCAAAGGTTGGAGACCCTGATTTACAGCAGTAATAGAAAATTATCAGAAAGGTCCATCTGTAGATATTTCTTTTATGTGGAGTTGAAGCCCTGTGATACAGCTTAACGAGCTCACAAAACGGTTCGCAGACATCGTTGCAGTTGATAGGGTCTCGCTTGAGGTCAAAGCCTCCGAGGTCTTTGGTCTTCTCGGTCCAAACGGCGCAGGCAAGACAACGACTATAAGGGTCCTCACAACCTTGTGCAAACCAACCTCAGGAACAGCCTTTGTAGGCGGACATAATGTCTTAAGCGAGCCCATTGCTGTGAAGAATCTGATAGGCATTGCACCGCAGGCAATCAATCTCGAAAGTGACCTTACAGTCAGGGAGAACCTTGAATTCCACGGAAGACTCCACAGGATGACAAGGGCAGATAGGGATAAAAGGATAAAGGAACTGATAGAGTTTATCGGCCTTGTTGAAAAACAGAATAGCCCTGTCGAACATCTCTCAGGGGGTATGAAGCGGAGGCTGCTGATTGCAAGGGCATTGATGCACAGGCCAAAGGTCCTTTTCCTGGATGAGCCAACCGTAGGGCTTGACCCACAGGTAAGGAGAAAGACATGGGAGATGATAAGGGAGCTTAAGACAAAGGGGATAACCATCTTTCTTACAACCCATTACATTGAAGAGGCAGAAAACCTTTGTGACAGGGTAGGGATAATGCGCAAGGGAAGGATCATCGCCCTTGGCAGCCCGATGGCATTAAAAAAGAATATCGGTGAGACCATTATAGAATGCAGAGAGGACAATGGATACGGATACAAATTCTTCAAGACAAGGGATGAGGCTATACGATATGCAGAGGGCATAGATTGCGATGTCATTATAAGGGAATCGAATCTCGAGGATGTCTTTATTAAACTGACAGGGGAGAGGATAAGTGATTAATCTCGATTTTTATACCATCTTCTGGCGTGAGATGCTGGAGATAAGAAAAAAACTGTGGAGGTTTATTGCATCAGGCCTTGTCATGCCCGCCCTTTATCTCATTACATTTGGCTGGGGACTTGGAAGGGGTATGAGGGTGGGCGGTGGGACATATCTTGAATTTGTGCTGCCAGGTATCATAGCCCTTTCTGCCATGAATAACAGCTTCTCAGGGGTTGCAGTATCCTTGAATATAAGTAAGCTCTATTCAAAAACCATAGAGGAGCTTCTTGTCTCTCCAATAAGCCCTTATTCTATTGCGTTGGGAAAGGTATTCGCTGGATGCGTTAGGGGTTTGTTTTCGAGCATGCTCCTGCTCTTGTTAGGGCTTATCCTGAATGTACAGATACATATAACAGCCATGTTCTTTGCGATCCTCATCTTGACAACATTTATATTTGCCTCGTTTGGGGTGATCGCAGCAATGGTTACAAAATCCCATGAGGACATGACTAATTTCAACAGTTTTTTTATCCTCCCCATGTCGTTCTTATCAGGAACATTCTTTTCTCCATCAGGCCTCCCAGAGCCATTCTCAAGCCTGATAATGGTATATCCGCTTACCCATGCATCCCTCAGCCTGAGGGCAATCTCACAAGGGCAACCTGTATCCGCCGTATCCTTACTGATCCTGTGCCTTTATGCCCTGGCCTTCTTTTACCTTGCAGTAAGGGCAATAAAAAACCTGGAGATATAGTGTCCCTAAAACCTGGAGGCAGGGCCAGCCTGGGTCAGGTTTCACTTGACAAAAACCTCCCCATATGTTAGAAGTGTAAGCACTTACTTTAATAACTATGAATGCCCAAAAGTTTAAGGCGCAAGATAGAAGGGAACAGATCATTACAATTGCCCTTGAGGTATTTTCTGAGAAGGGCTACAGGGGTGCAGTGACAAGAGAGATCGCAAGGGCTGCAGGGATAAACGAAGTAACTCTGTTCAGATATTTCCACAGGAAGGAACTGCTCTTCCGTTCCGTTATTGAAAGATACTCATTTCTTCCGAAATTTAAGGAACTTGTTCCAAAACTTGATACCATGTCTTACAGGAAGGCGTTGAAGGCGATAGCAGAAAAGTTCCTGGATGTCCTTGAGGAGAGAAAGGCTATGGTAAAGATAATGCATTCAGAGGCACACCTGTATCCTCAGGAGGCACGGATAATCTACAGGGAGCTGATAGACAAGATATTTAAACAGTTTAATATATTCCTTGAAAAGCGTATACAGGCAGGAGAGGTAAGGGAGATAGACTCCTATCTCTCAGCAAGGTGTTTCTTCGGTATGTTTTTCAGCCATTTTATTAAAAATGAGATCTATTTCAAAGACGGCAAGAAAAGCAGAGACAAGGTAATAGAGACATATACCGACATCTTCGTGAGGGGAACGGCGGTGAGAAAGTGAAAGGTATTATTACAGTATTGTCAGCCGCATTATTTGCCTTCGGCATACAGCATAACCTCTGGGCATTGGATACATCCAAGACGCTTTCTCTCGGCAGGTGTTTAAGCATTGCTGCTGAAAACAACAAGAGTGTTGTCATTGCAAAAAAGGCAGAAGACATAGCAAAGAGGGATATTGACATTGCATACTCAGGCTATCTGCCCAGGATTAATGCCGGATTAAGCCATACATTCTTAAATAACGAGCCTGAAGGGAAATTCGGCTCTCTGGCAGTGCCTCAATCGCAAAAGAGTTTTAATACATTTCAGGTAGATATCGAGCAGAACATCTATGACTTCGGCGCAACATCATCGAGATACAACTATGCAAAGACCCTTATGGAGCTGAGCAGGGTTGAAACACAAAAGGTGAAAAACGATGTGTCGCTCTCAGTGGCTGTTACATATTTTGATGCCCTGAGGGCACAGAGGTTCAGGGAGGTTGCAGAGCAAGAGGTTAAACAGATGGAAGGACACCTGAGGGTCGTACAAAGCCTATTTAAAGAAGGAGTGATAACAAGGAATGACCTGCTTCAGGCCGAGGTAAGGCTGTCAGATGCAAGGCAGAGACTGCTCTCGGCTAAAGACAGGCAACAGGTGATGAGGGCGTATCTTAATAACCTCCTGAACCTTCCGCTGAATGACAAAAGGCCGCTCTCAGATGAGCCTGACAATATAACCATTAAAGACATGATCATCGATGAGCTGACAAAGGAGGCTATTGAAAACAGACCTGAGGTCACTGCCTTAAGGAAGAAGATAGAGGCAGAGAGGCTTGTCATAGAAAAAGAAAAAACACGATACATGCCCCGGATATATGGAAGCCTCGGCTATGAATATAATGAAAACAGGTATATGGTCCACCAGGATGAGTGGTCTGCGTTGTTTGGCATCAAAATAAACCTCTACAGCGGTGGCGAGACAAAGGCATCCGTCTTAAAGGCAGAGGCACAGCTATCAAAGACAGAGGAGGAATTAAAGAAACTCAAGGACGATATCAGGCTTGAGACAGTGGCAAACTATATAAGGCTCAATGATGCCTATGAGAGGATTGGTGTTACAAAAGAGGCAATAAGGCAGGCACAGGAGAATCTCAGGATCAATGAGGTCAGGTATAAAGAAAGGGTAGGCATTGCTGTTGAGGTCATGGATGCACAGAGCATCCTTACGACGGCAAGGACTAATTATTACAATGCACTGTATGATTACAGGACTAATGAAGCACAGCTCCTTTCATCTGTCGGGAAGAACATCAAAGATTTTTATAGATAAACGGAGGAGTATATGGAAGAGGCAAAACCTGCGAATAATAATGGAAGACGCAAAAAGGTGGCGGCATTCGTATTCCTTGCGCTTGCTATTGTAGGTGGCGTTATTGGCTTTCTTTACTACCAGTACAAGCAGACACACATAACAACGGATGATGCCTTTATAGACGGCCACATCTATACCATAAGCTCAAGGGTTTCAGGGACCGTTAAAAATATCTATGTCGATGATAACATTTCTGTTAAGAAGGGGCAGACCCTATTAACACTCGACCCTGCGGATTACAAGGCAAAGGTAGATAAGGCAAAGGCTGCGCTTGAACTTGCAAGGAACCAGCTTGACCAGCAGGATGTCTTTGTAAAGAATGTGAAGGCAAGGCTTGAGAGTCTGAGGTATAGGTTGAATCAGGCAGAGATAGACCTAAGGAGGGCTCAGAACCTTTATATGGAAGAGGCAATACCAAAGGAGCGCTATGACAAGGTTCTCACAGAAAGGGATGTTATTGCCTCACAGGCAAAGGCTGCAAAGGAGGAGGTAAGGCAGGCAGAGGTTGCACTCAGCAAAGCTGCTATAAGATTAAGAGCTGCAGAGCTCAAGGAAGCTGAATTGAATGAGAGTTATACTGTTGTAAGCTCTCCTTCTGACGGCTATATCACAAAGAAGTCGGTAGAGGTGGGCAACCAGATTCAGGCAGGACAACCGCTCATGGCTGTTGTGCCGCTGAATGAGATATGGGTTACTGCAAACTATAAAGAGACACAGCTTGAAAAGGTAAGGCCAGGTCAAACAGTTGATATTGAGGTTGATACATATCCTGACCGGAGATTCAAAGGCAAGGTAGACAGCATTATGGCAGGCACAGGTTCGGAATTTTCCATCTTTCCGCCTGAGAATGCCACAGGCAATTATGTCAAGGTCGTCCAGAGGATACCTGTAAAGATCATAATCACAGGCGGCATCGATAAAGAGCACCCGCTCAGATTGGGGATGTCTGTTGTGCTAACTATAAAAGTAGGGCCACAGTAGGTCAGTAAAGCAGATGCCTATAGAAACGCCTAAGATTAACAAATGGGTTGTTGCAATGTCAGTAATGCTGCCAACCCTTATAGAGATTGTGGATACGAGTGTTGTTAATGTCGCGCTTAACCACATAAGAGGAAACCTCTCAGCAGGCATAGACGAGGCCACATGGGTCATTACATCCTATCTTGTATCAAACGCCATAGTTATCCCGATTACAGGCTGGCTTGCAAACAGGTTTGGCAGGAAGAGATACCTTATCTTTTCAATAGCCCTCTTCACCTCAAGCTCACTTATGTGCGGACTCGCTCAGAGCATTACCATGCTTGTATTTTTCAGGGTGCTTCAAGGAATTGGCGGAGGTGCGCTTCAGCCCATATCACAGGCAATACTGCTTGAGACATTTCCCCCTGTTGAACACGGCATAGCAATGGCTGTCTTTGGCATCGGCATAATGTTTGGCCCAATAATAGGTCCTTTACTTGGAGGATGGATAACAGACAATATGTCATGGAGATGGATATTTTATATAAATATACCAATAGGGATTATTGCAGTCCTTATGGCCTTATTCTTTATATACGACCCTTCATACATAAAAAGGATAAAGGCAAGGGTAGACTACCTTGGTCTCATGCTTCTTGTTATAGGTCTTGGCTCATTACAGATAGTCCTTGACAAGGGACAGAGGGAGGACTGGTTTAATTCAAATTTCATTGTAACACTGGCAATTGTATCCTCAATAGCACTCATCCTCTTTATAGTTGTTGAGCTCTTTACAAAAGACCCTGTTGTAAATCTCAGGGTCTTTAAAAACATATCATTCAGTACAGGCAATATTGTCATGTTCTCTGCATTCTTCAACCTCTTTGGAAGCATTGTGCTTCTGCCAATATATCTGCAGACCCTGATGGGCTATTCGGCAACAGATGCCGGGATGGTCCTCGGCCCCGGGGGCATTGCAACCCTTATTGCAATGCCGATTGCAGGCAGGCTTATAACAAAGATGAATTCAAAATACCTTTTGACATTCGGGATAATCATGAGTTCATATGCAACACTGCTTATGTCGAGGTTCAGCCTCTATGCAAGTTTTCCTGTTGTTATATGGCCGAGGATAGTGCTCGGCATAGGGATGGGATTTCTCTTTATCCCGCTGACAACCCTTACTCTGTCAACCATAAGGAAACAGGAGATGGGCAATGCTACTGCTATATATAACCTCTTGAGAAACCTCGGCGGGAGTTTCGGCGTTGCATTTGTAACAACAATGTTATCGAGGAGGGCACAGTTTCATCAGGTGCGGCTTTCAGAGCACATCACTGTATTTGACCGTACATTCCAGTTTGCCCACAAAGGGTTGGAGGCAATACTGCCATTAAGGGGTATTGACAGCTATACATCACAGATTGCCTCTTTAAAGCTATTATACGGAAATCTTACAAGGCAGGCATCCATGATGGCCTTTAATGATGTCTTCCACCTCCTGAGCCTATTTATCATCTGCCTTGTCCTCCTTGTCCCCCTGATGAGAAGGGGGAAGGATGTTCCTACAGGCATGCATTGAAGGGTTTACAATAGGCCGCTTTAAATGCTAAATTGAAAAATGAAGAAAAAATACGGTGAAGATGCTATAGACAGGGCAAGGCTTGAGACATGGGATAACCCAAGCCCAGAGCGTGATTACGAGATAGATATAAGTTTCCCAGAATTCACATGCATATGCCCCCGTTCAGGTTATCCTGATTTTGCAATCATCAGGGTCATCTATATCCCTGACAAAAAGATAGTTGAATTAAGATCACTCAAGCTTTACCTGAATAGCTACAGGCAGAAGGCCATATCACACGAGGAGGCAACAAACCGCATATTCTCTGACTTAAAGAGGATTCTTAAACCGAGGCATATGCAGGTCATTGGCGACTTTAACCCGAGAGGAAATGTAAAGACAATTGTCAAGGTAACCTCCTAACCTGATTTTTGCCCAAGGGCTACCTGAGCCCCTTTATATAGTCTATAATCTCCTTCGCTATCTATGGCGAGTCAACAACGTTATTGTATTTAAGTCCGCTCTGTGAACTGAATTCGCATACAACTATCTCTATCCTTGCCCTATCAATGTAATCTATAAGTTTGAGGAAATATTCCTCATTCCTCAATAATGTAACATTCCCTGTGGCAGCCGAGGTGGATGAATCTGGATAGAAATGGGATATTGAGTATGTTAAAATAAAGAAAATGGACAGAAATATTATTAATCTATGCATTGCTTGAGAAGTATAAAAGAAATGGCTTGACAATTTCAAATATTAACATTACAATTTGCCAGGAGGCCAAATAATGGGGAAAAAACTATTAGTAGCTGACGATAGTATCACAATCCAGAAGGTCGTAGAGCTAATCCTTTCTGAAGAGGGCTTTGATATAAAATCCGTCAGTAATGGTGAGGATGCCCTCAATGCAATAAAGACAGAAAGCCCTGATATTGTCCTGGCCGATATAGAGATGCCCAAGATAAATGGCTATGAGTTGTGCGAGAGATTAAAATCAGACCCGTCAACAAAGGATATACCTGTAATCCTCCTTGCAGGAGCCTTTGAGAACTTCGATGAGAAAATGGCACAGGATGTCGGAGCAGACAGTTATGTGGTAAAACCGTTTGAATCACAGGAGCTTATCAATAAGATACATTCGGTCATGGAGGCACCTGCTAAACCCCTTGTCGAGGAGGAGCTTGCTGCTGTAGCAGAGGAAGAGGACCTATGGTCTCTTGAGGATATAACAGAGGCGCAGGCTGTTGAGACGGCAGAGGCAGAGGAGATTGCAGTTGCTGAAGAGGTTCCTGCAGAGGTTACTTCCCTGGAGCCAGAGGCACAGGTAGCAGAAGAAGAGGTGCTGGAGGAGGCTCCTGCTGAAGAGTACAGGATGCCAGGCATTTCCAGGGAAGAAGTAACAGGTATTATCCTTGGTATACTGCCAAAGAAAGAGGAGATAACAGCGCAGGTAGAGGCACTCTTTGAAAAGATTGCAAAGGATATTGCAGCACAGAACGAAAAGGTTATTAAAGAGGCATTGGCTACTGTGGCAGGGCAGGCCATAAGGGAATCCATTGAGGCGGTTCTCTGGGAGATACTGCCAGACCTATCAGAGAGGATGATGAGGGACATCTTTGAAAGCAGGATTACCCTTGACATAAAGGGCTCTATAGAAAAGATCGCATGGGAGGTAATCCCGGACCTCGCTGAAAACCTCATAACAAGGGAGATAGAGAAGATAAAGGCAGAATAGATTTTTCTGTAATCTTTGCATCAAGGCGGGGAAGTGGAAGACCAAATCCCCGCTTTTCTTTGTATAATGAAGCAGATAGATAAATCCTACAATCCTGAAGCAATAGAGGAAAAGTGGTATAATTTCTGGCTTGAAAATGGCTATTTCCACGCTGAGATGCCGAGCAACAAGCCTCCTTTCTGTATTGTCATACCGCCACCCAATGTTACCGGCTCACTTCACATGGGGCACGCCCTTAATTCAACCCTTCAGGATATCCTCATCAGGTGGAAGAGGATGATGGGATACAATGCCCTATGGCTTCCAGGGACAGACCACGCCGGAATAGCCACGCAGAATGTAGTAGAAAGACAACTGGCCAAAGAGGGCATAGACAGGCATAAACTCGGCAGGACTGCATTCATTCAAAGGGTCTGGGAATGGAAGGAGCAATATGGGGGAAGGATTATACACCAGCTCAAGCGCCTCGGCTCGTCCTGCGATTGGCAGAGGGAAAGATTCACCCTCGATGAAGGTCTTTCAAGGGCAGTTAGAGAGGTCTTTGTAAGGCTATATGAAGATGGGCTGATTTACCGTGGGGACTATATCATAAACTGGTGTCCGAGATGCCAGACAGCCCTCTCTGACCTGGAGGTGGAGCGTGAGGATATAGAGGGCAGACTCTATTTTATAAGTTATCCATTCACAGACAGTGAAGGCAGTGTGGTTGTTGCAACAACAAGACCAGAGACCATGCTCGGCGATACTGCTGTTGCAGTAAACCCAAAGGATAAAAGATATATGGGACTTATCGGTAAGACCCTCAGGCTTCCCATATTGAGCAGAGAAATCCCCTTAATCTCTGATGATGCAGTGGATATTGAATTCGGCACAGGCGCTGTGAAGGTAACACCTGCCCACGATGCAAATGACTTTGAGATTGCCTCAAGACACAACCTGCCATCTATAAAGATTATGACAGAAGAAGGCAGGATGTCTGAGGATGCAGGACCTTATAAAGGACAGGACAGGTTTGAATGCAGAAAAAATATCCTGAAGGACCTGGACGGCCTCGGCCTCCTTTTAAAGGAAGAAAGATATACCATAGGCCTTGGCCACTGCTACAGGTGTAAGACTATTGTAGAACCATACCTATCAAAGCAGTGGTTTGTCAGGACATGGCCGCTTGCAGAGAAGGCTATAGAGGCCGTAAGGGAAAAGAGGATAAGGATAATCCCAGAGATGTGGGAAAACAGCTACTTCGACTGGATGCACAGGATAAAGGACTGGTGCATATCAAGACAGATATGGTGGGGTCACAGGATACCTGCATGGTATTGCCAGGACTGCGGAGAGGTAAATGTCTCAAGGGATGAGCCAAAGAGGTGCAGAGGCTGCGGCAGCTCCTGCCTCAAGCAGGAAGACGATGTGCTTGATACATGGTTTTCATCCGCCCTATGGCCATTCTCTACGCTTGGATGGCCTGACAATACAGAAGAGCTAAAGACCTTCTACCCGACAGATGTCCTTGTCACAGGCTTTGATATCCTTTTCTTCTGGGTCGCAAGGATGATAATGATGGCAATGAAGTTTATGGATGATGTGCCGTTCAGAGATGTGTATATCCACGCCCTCGTGAGGGATGCAACAGGACAGAAGATGAGCAAATCAAAGGGCAATGTAGTAGACCCGCTGTTGATGATAGACAAGTACGGCACAGATGCCTTTCGTTTTACCCTTACAGCCTTTGCCGCCCAGGGAAGGGATATAAAGTTTTCAGAAGAAAGGGTTGACGGCTACAGACACTTTGTAAATAAGATATGGAATGCAGCAAGGTTCATCCTTATGAACACAGGGGATATTGATATAAGGCATCCAGGAGAGGAAAGGCAGTATCTGAGCCTTGCAGACAGATGGATACTCAGCCGCCTCGGACATGTTATCAGCGAGGTGAACACCACACTGAAGCAGTATAGATTTAATGATGGGGCTGCTGCTATCTATCAGTTCATCTGGCATGAGTTCTGCGACTGGTATATAGAGATGGCAAAGCCTGCCATATACGGAGGGGATAAAAACAGCAGGACAGCATCTGTCAGTACTCTCATACATACAATTGAGACATCCATGAGGCTGCTGCATCCATTTATGCCGTTCGTAACAGAGGAGCTATGGCAGCATATACCGCATAGACATATCAAAAGGCCGCAAGACTCTTCAGGGACACCGCATAAGGCTGAAAGTATTACCATTGCTGCCTATCCTACAGGAGAGGACGGGATTGAAGACCTCGATGCAGAAGAACAGATGGGAAAGGTAATGAAGACAATAGATGGGATAAGAAGCGTCAGGGGTGAACTGAACATCCTGCCATCGCTTGAGATAAAGGCCATAATAAAAACCCCTGAGGAAACAGGTAAGATATTAAAGAGAAATATCGTGTATATAGAGAAACTTGCAAAGGCGAAGGAGATTGTTATCGGAAATGATATAATAAAGCCAAGAAATTCAGTAACTGCTGTTGAGCCCGGTATGGAGATATTTATCCCTCTTGAAGGGGTATTCGACCCGCAGGTAGAGATAAAGCGGATTGAAAAGGAGATCAAGAAGATGGATGTGGAGATAACAAGGCTCAGGGGGAAATTGTCAAATGAGGAATTCCTTGGCAAGGCCCCTAAGGATGTGGTAGAAAAGGAGAAGGAGCGATACAGGGAATCCATCGAAAAGGTGGAGCGACTTATGGCAATAATGGAAAAATTAAAGATGATGGGGGAAGAGACATGAATGAAGAAAGGGTTGAATTAGTTAAGGGTGAGGCAGATGTTGTTGAGGCTGAATTCGTAAACATAAAACAGAGCAGCATACGGTCTGTAGAGGGAGGCCATGTAGAGCTTCAGCAGGTTGGTGCACTAAGCATAGATGGCGAAAGGGTTGAGGTGACACAGGGCGCAGCCATGCTCATCAGGGGAAACGAGGTTAACCTTAACCAGAGCATCAGCGGTATTGCAGCAGCGGAAAATACAGTATTGAATTTTTCTTTTTCTCCTGTTGCCCTATCAAAAGAAAAGATGGAGCTAAATAAGAGTGCGGCAGGCATAGTTGCAGCAAAGGAGATAAGGACAGAAAACTCTGCTTCACTTATAATGATTGCACACAATGTTGAGGGAAATGTAACAACCCTGATTGACTGGCGATCTGCATTGGCGGTAGGAACGGTTATTGGGGGCATCATGGGCATCCTTGCCCTCCTCAGGAGAAAATGACCCCGCATGATATAAGGGAATTCTTAAGGGCTGCCCTCTCAGAGGACATAGGTTACGGAGATATAACCACATCCTCAATCATCCCAGAGGATAAATCCTCCAAGGCAACCCTCCTTGCAAAGGAGGACTTTATTCTGGCCGGCCTGCCTTTCTTTAAAGAGGTCTTCCTTCTCCTTGATGAGGATATCAGATTCAAGGGCTTTTACAACGATGGGGAAGGGATAAGTAAAGGCAGCACAATAGCATTCATTGAGGGTAAGGCAAGGACGCTTCTCATGGGAGAAAGGACAGGGCTTAATCTCATCCAGAGGCTCTCTGGCATTGCGACCCTTACAAACAGGTTTGTAGAAAAGATAAAGGGTCTTCCTGTAAAGATAACAGACACAAGAAAGACAACCCCTATGTTGAGATTTTTTGAGAAATATGCAGTCAGAATCGGCGGCGGATACAACCACAGATACGGCCTTTATGACGGCATCCTGATAAAGGACAATCATATAAAGATAGCAGGTGGGATAAAACGGGCAGTTAAAAAGGCAAGACAGGAGGCACATCACCTCCTGAGGATAGAGGTTGAGGTAAGGGACATCAAAGAGCTCAGGGATGCCCTGGATGCAGGGGCAGATGTCATAATGCTCGACAATATGTCTATAGATATGATGAAAGAGGCAGTGAGGATTGTAAACGGCAAGGCCATGCTTGAGGCATCAGGAAATATAAGCCTTGAAAATATCACCGATGTGGCAAAGACAGGTATAGATGTCATATCCATAGGTGCTTTAACCCACTCAGCCAGGGCAGTGGATATGAGCATGAAGTTATAGATGAGTATGATGCTGTTTTCTGCACATTCACATGGCTTATATAGATTCTTCTTCTGAACCTATCCCATATCTGTGGAGCATTCTATACAGGGTCTTTCTGTCAATGCCTAAAATCTCAGCGGTCCGCTTCTTGTTACCCTTCTCCCCACGAAGTATCTGAAGGACATAACGCCTTTCCAGTTCATCCAGGGTAAGGGAGCTGTCCATGCTAATCTCCTGGCTTTCTATATCCTTTCGGAGTTTTGGAGGAAGGTCATCAGGTGTAAGGGTTATATTCGATGTAAGGGTCACTGCCCGTTCAATAACATTTTCCAGCTCCCTGACATTTCCAGGCCATGAATATTCCATAAGCATATCCATGGCCTCCTTGGAAAACTGGAGAGAATTTCTACCGTTTTCCATTGCATATTTCCGCAAAAAATATTCGGTCAATAAAGGAATATCCGATTTTCTTTCCCTCAGTGGTGGAAGCGTAATGTTGATAACATTCAGTCGGTAAAACAGATCCTCCCTGAATGAGCCTTCCTTCATAAGGGCATACAGATCCTTGTTTGTTGCAGCGACAATGCGGATATCCACATTAATGCTTTCAGTGCCGCCTACACGCCGTATCTGGTGTTCCTGCAAGACGCGGAGCAACTTTGCCTGAAGGCTAAGACTTATATCGCCTATCTCATCAAGGAATATGGTGCCCTGGTTTGCCTCCTCAAATATCCCCTTCTTTGTGGTTATTGCACCGGTAAATGCACCCTTTACATGGCCAAAAAGTTCGCTCTCCAGGACACCCTCGCTGAAAGATGCGCAATTAACTGCCACAAATGGACGGGATGCTCGCGGACTGTTGTAATGTATCGCCCTGGCAATGAGTTCCTTTCCTGTCCCGCTCTCGCCCTGAATAAGCACTGTGCTTCTGGACTCAGCAGCCTTGGCTACAACCTTGTAGACATCCAACATCTGAGGGCTCCGTCCTATAATGTTTTCCAGCCTGTATTTATTCTGAAGCTCCCGCCTGAAACTCTCATGTTCCTCCTTAAGGGTCTTCTGCTCAAGTGACCGTTGAACAACCAACAAAACCTCATCCAGATGAAATGGTTTAGAGATGTAATCATATGCACCTTCTTTCATGGCCTGGATAGCCGATGTGATAGAGGCAAATGCAGTCACCATGATTACAACGGTACGTGGATTGATTTCCTTGAATGCGCGCAGCACAGCCAGGCCGTCCATGCCAGGCATCTTGACATCGGTGATTACCACATCAAAAGGAGTCATCCGTCCACGCTCTACAGCATCAGCGCCATTTGTAGCTGTTTGTGCATTGTAGCCATTTTTTATAAGCGCTTCAGCAAGCATCTCTGCTGCCACCTGATCGTCATCTACTACAAGAATGTTTTCCTGCATACCCTATCCTTTCTGCTGTATCGGGAATAAGAGTCGAAACATAGCACCCTTACCCTCCTGGCTTTCTACCTGGATAATTCCTCCGTAGTTTTTAACGATCTGTTCCACGATAGCCAAGCCCAGTCCAGTTCCACGGCTTTCACCCTTTGTACTGAAAAATGGCTGGAATATCTTGTCTATATTCTCAGCGGGGATCCCACAGCCATTGTCCTCAATCTCAGCACCCACAGCCTTCTTCCCATTTAACTCTGTAAGGAAGGTGCGTACCCTGAGAACTCCTCTCTGCCCCATAGCATCTAAGGCATTGTTTATAAGGTTCAGAAATATCTCCTCTATCTCTTCGCGGTCTGCGGAGATCATCGGAAGATTGCTGCCGAGATCATATTCTATATGGATCTCTTTCATAGACAATCCAGGTGAAACTACCTCAATAATATCAAGCAACAGTTGGTTCATGTCTAAAGGTTCATGCCTTACTTCCACCTTCCGGGTAAAATTCAGTATATCCTGTATTATGCCTACTACCCGATTAACCTGAGATTCTACAATCTCAAGCCTGTGTCTGATGCCTGTATCAAGGTCTTCGGATTGCATGGCCAGTTGAATATGTCCTGATATGGAATGCAGCGGTGTTCCGACCTGATGTGCTACAGTCGCAGCTAACTGCCCAATGGCAGCCAGCTTCTCAGAGTGACTGAGCTTACGCTGCATGTCAAAGAGAAGTGCGTTTAATCTCACAAGGGCATCGTTCTTTTCAGCCAGCTCTTTCGTTGCAGCATGTATCTGAACCTTTAATTCTTCATTGAAGCGATTTATTCTGTCAAGCAGTTCCCTGTTTTCCCTTGAAGCCGCCTCTATTCTGCGGAGCATCTGGTTAAAATTATCTGTGAGGATGTCAAACTCGTCGTTTGTCTTATGCCCCAACTCTATTGTCAAATTGCCCCCTTCTACACGCCTCATTGCCCTTACTAATTCAATGAGGGGCCTGTTGACTGTACGCTGTAAAAAAAATCCAAGGGCAAGGGTTATCATAAAAACAGATCCAGCAGCTATCATAAGCCCCTGCTCAGCCAGGTTCCGGATAAGTATATCCGCTTCCTTTAGTGATATCTTTATCTGAATAGCCCCCACAGTCTTATTATTAATGTGCAAAGGAGAGGATATTGTCCAATGCCGTGTCCCACCCATGCTTTTTAGGGAGGACTGGACTTCTCCCATCCTGTATGCTGTTAGGGTTTCAGGATCGCATTCTATATTCCCATTCAGGTTTGACAGGTAAGGTTTCAGTTCCTTGCCATCCCAGAGGAAAAGGCTTATCTCCTGAGCGCTCCTCGTTGCCTGGATAGCCACCTCAATCTTACCCATAAGATTTTTTTTGTCCAACAGATTCTCCGGCCGTCTTATCCCTGTGTCAAGCTCTGCTGCTATGAGAAGCCCCCTTTTCTTCTGCAATTGTTCAGTATTGATCTCTGATAGACGAATATTAAGGTAGGTAGATATAGTTATAAGAAGAAGCACGATTAGAATCATTAGAATTGTAATCTTTGTCCTGATGCTTCTGAAGATATGCCGCATAAAATCTTCTGCCCCTTTGTTAGTTATTAGTTATTTTAACATTTTTCAGTGCAGTGGTTGGATGTTGACCTTAATGTCCCCAAAAAACAAGACATAGGGCACTGAAATATCTCCTGGTTTAATTAGTAGAGGATTGATAGAATGACACCTGAGGGAGATAAGATATTTTCCCGTGCAGCCACCGGCTCATCCAATCGGGGGGACGGCGGAGTGAGCTCGGCGGCTGCTTAAGAAACCCGGGAAATCACCCTGAGCCAATTGGCTCAGGGGATAATTAATACAGGAACACCTGACCTTCTTTCTATAAGGGAACGACCAATCTTCTGGAACAGTACAGAAAGCAGCTTCCAGCTACCTTTTGGCTGGCCCATGACGATAAGGTCGGTCTGCGACTCCTTGGCCTCATTTACAATCTCTTCCGCAGACTGGCCCTCTCTGATAACAGTTTCAGCGTTAACACCAGCAAGGATACATTTCTTCTGAAGTCTTTCAGAGGCCTCAATAGCAGCTTTTCGATAGTCATCCTCTATCATCTGCCTCACAGGACCTACCGCCTCCACAATCCTGCTGATGTTCCGTATCTCTGACTGGTCAACTACAGAAAGTATCTTGATCGTTGCCCCATTTTCCTTTGCCAGCGATATGGCCATATTGCAGGCTTCATTCGCCCTCTCAGTACCATCTGTCGGAACAAGTATTCTTTTAATCATAACCTCGCACCTCCTTTATTTATACAGTGTTTAGAACTCAATCGGCACCTCTACCTTTCTTAGAACCGAAGTCTCACCTTTCTTTTTGACAACGGCAAGTAAGGCAGCCACCACTGCAACTGCAATCATAAATAGATAGACGGTATCAAAGCTCTGAACCATGGCCTGGATATGACGGGCAGCAGGCGCCAATGCCTGGGTTGCTGGTGTGACTGCGCTCAGGAGCTTATCCATATGTTTGCTATAGATTGTCGCTGAAATGGCAACTCCACCCATCATTCCCAAACTCCTCATCATATTTAGAAGACCGCCGGCCACGCTCAGATGTGTTTCAGGTGCTGCGCCCATAACAGCACTGTTGTTTGGCGGCGTAAAGAGTCCAAGGCTTATACCCATAAGTGCCAAGCGCCATGCCACAGCCACATAGCTTGAATCAGGCTGTAAAGAGGTAAAACTGTAGAGGCTTAATGCAGCCAGCAACATCCCACCTATCGTGAATATCCTGTCTCCAAATTTATCGGACATATAACCGCTGAAAAGGGCAGTAACCGAGAGCGCTATTGGAACAGGTGTAAGAAACAGTCCTGCCTTCTGCGGATCATAGCGGAGCACATTTTCCAGGTAAAAAGGCATGAGGAACATGGGCGCAAACAATACAACATAGGAAAGCATGCCCGATATATTGCCGATAGTAAATGTCTGTTCTTTGAAGAGGTTCAACTCAATAAACGGTGACTTGTGTTTCTTTTCGATAACAAAAAACGCAATAGCGAAGATCAAAGTCGCAAACAACATCGTTGTTTCATGGGCAGATACCCAATTGTGTGCAGTCATCTGGGTAAGCACAAGCATTAGGGCTGTCAATGCTATAGAGAATGTAAGTGCGCCTGCATAGTCCAGATTCCTTTCGCCCTTCTGAGGAGATGGTTTTGGAAGGATAAACCATGCCATGACAGTTCCTACCAGGCCGATGGGCAGGTTGATATAAAAGATTGCCCGCCAGCTTATCCAGTGAATCAGTATCCCTCCTAAGAACGGTCCGAATGACATGGCTGCGGCCTGAACCGCCCCCTGTATTCCGATAGCACGTCCTCGTTCCTTATCAGGGAAGGCCTGTGTAATCAGGGCAATACTGTTTGACTGTAGCAGTGCTGCGCCAACTGCCTGAAGCACTCTCCAGATGATTAATGACCGAACACTGCCGGCTGCGCCGCAGAGACCAGAGCCTATAATAAACACTACAAAACCCAGATTATACAAAGGTTTCCTGCCAAAGATATCCGCTAACCGTCCCCATACAGGCAAAAGCAGGGTAAGGGTTAAAAGATATGATAGGGAAACCCATTCAACAACAACCATCCTCTCGTGGAAGGTGTCGTGCAAGGTAGGCAGGGCAATATTCATTATACTGGCATCAAGTGCCGACATAAATGCCCCTACCAGGACCGTTCCGAGGATATACCAGCGATATCCTTCTTTACTTGTGAAAAACCTGTGTGGCGATTCCATTAATACTCTTCTCCTTTTTTGTTTATTCATCGCTTCAAACCTTCTTACCCCTCTGTACGAGGTGGTTAACCATGGTAAACCATCAAAGCAATGTTGATAAGATTAAATCAATTATTGTGCCATGTTGACAAAAAGCAGATTATTCCTTAATATATGCGGAGTTAGGAAAAACGACGAACATAAAATAATCCTCGGCGATATGTGGCATAATGTCACACAGGCAATATGGTTTTTATAGATAATCCTCTGTAAAATATATATTTATCTTCATGAGTCATTATGGGACACAGCAACCTAAAAATCCACACTAAGACATTGTCACATAAAAACATCGTAGCAGGACTGCCTTTTTAAAGGGGAATTAGGGACTCAGATCCAGCTTATCAATCTTTTTTATCTGGCTTTTATATCTGGATTTGGCAGAGATAATACAGAGACCCATTAATCAGATTGCGAAGAGTTTCGTTTTTGAAGCATTCGATAAATATTTTTACGGTCAATACCGAGCTTCTTAGCAGCGTTTTTCTTATTACCCTTCATATTATTGAGCACCTGGCGTATATAGTTCCGTTGCATCTCTTCAATGGTCATTGGCTTATCTACAGCAGAGCTTTCAGTAACCATTTCTTCCTGAAGGCTGGGAGGGATGTCCTCAGGGAGTATGAGGCTGTTAGATGTCATTGTAACAGCCCGCTCTATTGCGTTTTCCAATTCACGTATATTCCCAGGCCATGAATACCTCAGCATCAGCTCCATTGCCTGCGGCGACAAACGGGTAACAGTCTTTTCAGCTTCTGCACTGTATTTCCTTAGAAAGTATTCTGCCAAGGGCAGGATGTCCTCTTTTCTCTCTCTCAGGGGCGGCAATACTATATTGATAACACTAAGACGGTAATACAGGTCGCTTCGGAAGGTCCCGTTCTGTATTAAGTTCTCCAGGTTCTTGCTGGTTGCGGCTATAATCCTTACATCTACCTTTATACTTTCAAAGCTGCCAACCCGCCTTATCTCATGTTCCTGTAAAACCCGTAATAGCATCGCCTGAAGCGGGACAGCAATATCGCCTATCTCATCCAGAAAGATGGTGCCTCCGTCAGCTTCCTCAAATATTCCCTTTTTATCTTCAACAGCTCCAGTGAATGCTGCCTGAACATAACCAAATAACTCGCTTTCCAGAAGCCCCTCATTGAAAGTAGAACAGTCTACAGCCAGAAATGGGCTGGATGCGCGCGGGCCGTTATAGTGGATAGCCTGCGCAATAAGTTCCTTACCTGTCCCGGTTTCCCCCTGAATCAGCACCGTAGCTCTTGATTCAGCAGCCTTGGCCACAACCTTATAGACAGCAAGCATCTTTGGACTTCGTCCTATAAAATCATCAAGCCTATATCGAGCATTTACCTTATCCTGCCCCCCATCAGTTTTTCTCTCATCAGAGATGTCCATAGTCCCTCTTTCGTTTTTTCTAAAACATAGTTATCCCCAACCTCTTGCAGGGCTTCTGCCCTCTGAGTCTCCTGACAATCAGATGCAGCTACAGCAAATATTTAAGCAATATCTATGCCTGTTGATAAGTTGTTCGCCATTTGATTGGGCACAGGAGGATACTTTATTTTGACATTTATTTTGAAGGTATGCTGAAAAATAACCCCTATTTCTGTTAAACTTTTTCTATGTTTTTTCAGCAGATTGTAAACGGTCTTACGCTTGGCGGGGTTTATGCCCTGATTGCCCTCGGCTACACCATGGTCTATGGCATCCTTGAGTTAATAAACTTTGCACATGGTGAGATATACATGCTTGGGGCATATCTTGGGATAATCTTTCTCGGATTCTTTACTGCCATAGGTCTAACACACTCAAACATCATTCTTGCCCTTGCCCTTACATTTGTCCTCTCTGTCATCTTCTGTTCTGCCTATGGCTTTACAGTAGAGAAGATTGCATACAGGCCACTGAGAAATGCGCCGAGGCTAAGCCCATTAATAAGCGCCATAGGGGTCTCCATATTCTTGCAAAACTATGTGATGCTTGCCCAGGGCACAACAGATAAGGTCTTCCCCCATATCTTTGGGAGCAGTGGTTTTGGACTCATGAATGCAAGGATCACATACATCCAGGTCTTCATCGTTGCTACATCGTTTGTGCTCATGATAGCCCTCCACCTCTTTGTAGTAAAGACAAAGATGGGCAAGGCAATGAGGGCAGTTGCCCAGGACAAGACAATGGCCTCGCTTGTCGGAATAAACATAGACAGAATTATATCCATGACCTTTGTTATCGGCTCTGGTCTTGCTGCTATAGCAGGCCTTATGGTGGCCATGTATTATGGACTTGTAAACTATTTCATAGGCTATGTTGCCGGTATAAAGGCATTTACAGCCGCCGTGCTTGGAGGTATAGGGAGCATCCCGGGGGCCATGCTCGGAGGAATTGTACTCGGCCTTGTCGAGAGCTTTGGTGCAAGCTATATATCAAGCGAATATAAGGATGCCTATGCCTTTGCACTGCTGATCATTATACTGCTGATAAAACCAACAGGACTCCTTGGCACAAGATCAATAGAAAAATGATAAGGGCGTTAATTATTGCATCAGGACTCTGTCTCCTTGTCCTTCCTTTGATGGGTATCAAAAGTGCTGCAATTGTCTTTATCTCTATCCTTGCTGTTATAACCCTATTGTCCTTTATCAGGAGACACAGACATATATTCAGAATAGGCATTAAGGTCCCTGCCATTTATAAGAGGACAGCCGTGCTGGTAACAGTAATGGCCGTATTGCTTTTACCCGTGTATGGGGATAACTACCTTATAGATGTATCCAGTCTTTCAGGGATATATATAATCCTTGCCATGGGCCTTAATGTTGTGGTTGGCTTTGCAGGATTATTGAATCTCGGATTCGCTGCCTTCTATGCAATCGGCGCATACAGCACTGCGATCCTGACAACGAGGCTTGATATGCCCTTCTGGCTCTCTATGCCCATGTCCGTTACAATGGCATCCTTCCTGGGCATTCTGCTTGCAATACCAGCTCTCAGATTAAGGGGTGATTATCTCGCCATTGTCACCCTCGGTTTTGGAGAGATAATCCGCATTGTGCTTAATAACTGGGATTCTCTGACGAATGGGCCAAATGGCATACTGAATATCCCTTCGCCATCTATCGGTGGGTTTAAGATAAACAGGCTTTCACATTATTATTACATGGTCCTGTTATTTGTCTTCCTGTGCATCTTCGTTGTAAGGAGGGTGCATAATTCAAGGGTTGGAAGGGCATGGCTTGCAATAAGGGAAGATGAAACAGCAGCAGAGGCAATGGGCATAGACACGGTTAGATACAAGCTCCTCGCCTTCTCCTTTGGTGCATTCTGGGCAGGGCTTGCAGGCGCCCTCTTTGCAGGCAAGATGCATTTCGTATCGCCTGAGAGCTTTACATTTATGGAATCTGTATTGATCCTTTGCATGGTTATAATCGGAGGCCTTGGCAGCATACCCGGGGTCATATTGGGTGCGGTTATCCTCATCATCCTTCCTGAGGTTTTAAGGGAATTTCAGACTTACAGGATGCTTGCCCTCGGCAGCGGTCTTGTCCTGATGATGATATTCAGGCCGCAGGGGCTTCTTGGAGGCAGAGGTGGCGCTATTAGAGGTTAGGTCTCTGACAAAGACATTTGGAGGGCTCAGGGCTGTTGAGGATGCCACATTCGAGGTCAAAGAAGGGATAATCTTCAGCGTCATAGGCCCAAACGGCGCTGGAAAGACCACGCTGTTTAACTGCCTCACAGGGATTCTCCAACCAACAAAGGGCACTGTATATTTTGAAGGCAAAGATACTGTCGGCCTGAAACCGCACACAATTACAGGCCTCGGCATAGGCAGGACATTTCAGAACATAAGGATATTCCCTGAGATGACTGTGCTTGAGAATGTAATGGTGGCACAGCACTCAAGGACAAGATGCGGAATCATAAGTGCTATCATCCGTGGCAAGGGCTTTATTCATGAAGAGGCTTCCATAAAGGAAAAGGCCATTGAGTATTTAGAATTCGTTAACCTTTCAGACCTTGCAAAAAGCCCTGCCAGCAGTCTTCCATATGGCGACCAGCGCAGGCTGGAGATTGCACGGGCGCTGGCCACAGAGCCGAGGCTTATACTTTTAGATGAACCTGCCGCAGGCATGAATCCGCAGGAGACAGCAGAACTCATGGTACTGGTTGAAAGGCTGAGGCAATGGGGTAAGACAATAATCCTTATAGAGCACGATATGAGGGTTGTTATGGGCATCTCCGACTGGATAATAGTCCTTGACCACGGCATAAAGATTGCTGAAGGGATCCCTGAGGAGATACAGAGGAATCCTGCTGTTGTTGAGGCATATCTTGGAAAGGAGTTTACCTACTGATGCTCCGGATAGAAGGACTCCATAGTTTCTATGGCCCGATAGAGGCACTAAGTGGCATAGATATTGAGGTCAAAGAAGGTGAGATCGTATGCCTCATAGGGGGCAATGGCGCAGGGAAAAGCACAACACTCATGAGCATCTCAGGGATAGTAAGGCCCAGGATGGGTAAGATAATATTTAACGGATATGAGATACAGAGGGCTCAACCGCATAATATTGTTAAAATGGGGATAAGCCATGTGCCGGAGGGAAGAAGGATATTTCCAAGGCTTACTGTGATAGAGAACCTCGAGATGGGCAGTTTTATCCATAAGAACTGCGATGTCCTAAATTTTGTGTTCGAACTTTTCCCTGTACTAAAGGAAAGGCGCAGACAGCTCGGAGGAACCCTTAGCGGAGGGGAACAGCAGATGCTCGCCATAGCAAGGGCGCTGATGTCAAAACCGAAACTCCTTCTCCTGGATGAACCCTCGCTCGGGCTTGCTCCAATAATTGTTGGCAAGATATTCCGCGTTATACAGGAATTGAATGAGCAGGGTATGACAATCCTCCTTGTCGAGCAGAATGCAAAGGCCGCCTTAAAGCTATCTAAAAGGGGTTATGTCCTTGAAAACGGAAGGATTACGCTAAAAGGTTCGGGTGAAGAGTTGATTAATAACCCGATGGTAAAGAAGGCATATCTTGGTGAATCCTGATATAATCGGAGGAGATAAACATGGATAAGACGAGGGCACACTTATTTATTGACGGATATGTTCAGGGTGTCTTCTTCAGGGCATTTACAACTGATAAGGCAAGGCTTACTGGGGTAAGCGGCTGGGTGAGAAACCTTCCTGATGGAAGGGTAGAGGCCCTTTTTGAGGGTGAACAGCAGGCAGTAGAGGAGATGATAAGGCATTGTAAAAATGGCCCCCCAGGGGCAAGGGTGACAGATGTAGATGTGAACTGGGAGGAGTTCAAAAGTGAATTTACGGGTTTTGATATCAGATATTGACAGGACAATGCAGTAAAAAAATGTTGGAAATATTAAGTAAATTGTTTAGAATATTGATAACAGGTATAAAAGGGGGATTATCTGAAAGATGACAATCATAAAACCATTCTGCTGTTTGTAAGAGACCTCAGGGTGTCAAGACAGATAGAAGCAGCCCTGAAACCAGGGGACTACAGGATAATAACGACTGCAAACAGTAAGGAGTTGATTACGCATGCAAAGGATGCAGATGTAATCTTTACAGAGATTCCAGAGGGTCTTAGATTCATCAGGCCAATAAAAGGCCCGCTGATTATAGGAATCACTAAAACATCTGATGAAGCCGTGCTTCAACAGGCCAGTAAGGCAGGGATCAATGATGTACTGAGGACTCCGATAATCCCGACAGAGGTATTAATAAAGACAGAAAATTGTCTCAGGGTAAAGAGTGCCCTTATCCACCTTGAGAATGAAATAAAGAACTTAGAGACCATAATCGAGGTCACATCAATAGTCAGCTCAACACTTAACCCGAAAGAGATACTCTTTCTGGTAGTCAAGAAGATCTCCGAGATAATCCCGGTTACAAGGTGCTCCATCATAAGGATAGACAGCGAAACCAGATATGCGCTTGTAATCTCCTCCTTTGAGAACCCAAAGATCGGTGGTATAAAGCTCGACCTCAAGAAGTATCCTGAGATAATGCAGGCGATTACATCCAGAAAACCTGTTGTTATAAAGGATGTTGACACAGACCCTATAATGAAAGGGGTAAGGGACATAATCTGTAACCTTGGCATACGCTCTATCTTAGTCCTCCCCATAATATTCAAAGACGAGGTAATAGGAACGCTCTTTCTCAGGACATCCCGCAGCGGCAGGTCGTTTGCAGATGAAGAGATAAAGCTCTGTCATGCAATAGCAAATGCCTCTGCCAATGCACTCAACAATGCATTCCTTTATGAGAAGATGGAATCGGAGATGCTCAGGCTTGAGAGGCTTGCAATAACAGACTTCCTAACAGGCATCTATAACATCCGCTATTTCTATCACAGATTGGAAGAGGAGTTCAGCAGGTCGCAGAGATATGCCTCTCCGATAAGCTGCCTCATGTTTGACATAGACCATTTCAAACAGATAAACGATACCTACGGGCACAAACGCGGGGATATGGCCTTAAGAGAGCTGTCAACGGTTCTCAAGAAGAGTGTAAGGAAGAGCGACATCCTCGCAAGATACGGCGGTGAGGAATTCATCCTCCTTCTGCCCAATACAAACCTTGACGGCGCAAAGGCCGAGGCAGAGAGGATAAGAGATACCATAAAAAAGCATGTGTTCAAATCCCTTAAAGGTGAACGGAAGATAACAATAAGTATCGGGATAGCAGCCCTGCCGCATAAAAAGATACAGGCCTCTGATGACCTTATCACCTGTGCTGACAGCGCCCTTTTCAAGGCAAAGAAAAGCGGAAGAAACCAGGTAGTAATCTTTTCATGAATATCCCTTGATGGATGTAATAACTACTCATACAAATGCGGATTTTGATTCCCTTGCATCCATGCTTGCCGCAAAGAAGCTCTATCCTGAAGCACTAATAGCATTTCCCGGCTCTCAGGAAAAGGGTGTAAGGGACTTCCTCAGCACATATCCATTGGACTTCAAGAAGGCAAAGGATATAAACCTGCCTGATATAGACCACCTTATCCTCGTTGATACAAAACACAGAGAAAGGATAGGAAGATTTTCAGAGATTATAGGAAGGCCAGGACTGAGGATTCACATATACGACCACCATCCCTTCATTGAAAGCGATATACGGGGCGAGGTCGAGGTTGTTGAAGAAATTGGGGCAACAGCAACCTTACTCACAGAGATGCTAAAACAAAGGGCAATAGCCATAACCCCTCTTGAGGCCACAATCCTTGCACTTGGCATATATGAGGAGACAGGTTCACTCACATTTGCATCAACAACCGAGAGGGATGTGCTGTGCGTTGCCTGGCTCATCAGGCATGGCGCAAACCTCAATATTGTAGCAAGCTTTATTGGAAGGGAATTAAGCAAAGATGAGATAGAGCTGCTAAACGACCTGATACAGTCCTCAAGGGACTATGTCATCCAGGGGATAAGGGTAAAGATAGCAAAGGCCTCAAGGGATAGCTATATGGGAGAGATATCCATCCTTGCCCACAAGCTGAGAGACATAGAGGACCTCGATGCCCTTTTCCTGCTTGTGAGGATGGAGGACAGGATACAGATGATAGCACGAAGCAGGGTGCCTGAGCTTGATGTCGGGGCAGTGGCCCAGGTATTTGGCGGCGGCGGCCATCCAACTGCATCTTCTGCCATATTAAAGGATATCTCACTCGAGGAGATAGAAGAGAGACTCATCTCTGTTGTTAATGAGAAGGTAAGGCCGCTTAAGACCGCAAAGGACATAATGACAACCCCTGTAAAGACCATAGGGCTAAACACAACCATAAAGGAGGCGCAGGACATAATGACCATGTATGGTGTAAATGTCCTGCCTGTGCTTAAAGGGGAAGCCTTCTGGGGACTAATCTCAAGGGAAGTCGTTGAGAAGGCCCTCTTCCATGGTTTTGCTTCAAACAGCGTCTCAGAGTTTTCAACAACAGATGCAATGACCGCCTTACCTGATACACCTATAATGGATGTGGAGGCAATGATGATTGAACAGAACCAGCGGTTTATGCCTGTATTGGAAGGAGACAGGATCATCGGGGCTATAACAAGGACAGACCTCCTGAGAAATATCTATGAGGACATGCTTAGAAAAAGCCGTATAGAGGGCGAACCCTTGAGGGAGAAGCCCTCTGTTGGCAGGAACATAGCAAACCTCTTGAAGGAGAGATTCCCTGAAGAGATATTCGATATGCTTAAGACAGCAGGCGAGGTCGCAGATAGCCTTGGCTTTTCTGCATATATTGTAGGCGGCTCTGTCAGAGACCTGTTAAGGGGAGAGGCAAACCTCGATATAGATATTGTTGTTGAGGGTGATGCAATAAGCATTGCCCACGCCCTCGGAGAGAGGATTGGGGCAAGGGTCAAAAGTCACCAGAGATTTGGGACAGCCGTACTCATAACCGATAGACTAAAGCTCGATATAGCAACTGCAAGGACAGAGTATTACGAATCCCCGGGGGCGCTGCCGAGGGTCGAGGTGTCATCCATAAAAAAGGACCTCTACCGCAGGGACTTCACAATAAATACCCTCGCTGTAAGGCTCAACCCGAAGGACTTTGGACAGCTCATGGATTTCTTCGGTGGACAGAGGGACATCAGGGAGAAAACCCTGAGTGTTCTGCACAACCTGAGCTTTATAGAGGACCCAACAAGGGCATTCAGGGCCATAAGGTTTTCAGAGCGTTTTGGCTTTAAGATAAGCAAACATACTGCAAACCTGATAAAGACAGCAGTAAGGATGAACCTCTTTGATAAGCTCTCAGGCTCAAGGCTCTATGATGAGCTTGTATTGATCTTCAATGAGACAGCGCCCGGAAGCGCCATAAAGAGGCTTGCTGAATTTGACCTCGTAAGGGTCATACATCCAAAACTGACTTACACAAAGTCAACAGAAGAAAAACTAAAGTCCATTCAGGATACCCTGACATGGTTTAACCTGCTATTTCTGGAGGAAAGACCCGATATGGGCATCCTCTATACCATGGCCATGCTTGAGCCGTTAAAGGACGAGGAATGTATGGAGGCGCTTAAAAGGCTCGATGTCCCTGAAAGGGTTTCGGAAAGACTGGTATCAGGTCTGAGGCAGATAAAAGAGGTTTTGAGAAGGCTTTCAGGAAAAGGCCCTGTTGAGATATACTACCTCCTCAAACCTTTAAGCCTGGAGACACTTCTTCTATGCATGGCAAAGACTAAGGATAAGAGCCAGAAGAAGGCCATTGCCCTTTATATACTTGAGATGAGAAAGACAAAGACCTCCTTGACAGGCAAAGACCTTAAGGCTATTGGCTATGAACCAGGGCCGATCTATACAAGGATACTCAAGGAAATACTTGATGCAAGGCTTGAGGGAAAGATAAAGACAAGAGATGATGAGATACAATATGTAAAGAGCCATTATACAAGGCAGTTAGGGCAAGGTTAATAGAAAAGTCTCAGCCCTGCATAGTAACAGCAGTTTTCATTCTCGAGGTCGTTTACAAATGACCTTTCATTGCCGTCGTCAAACACTACCCTGACCAGGCAAAAACCGCCGCTCAAAAGAGAATGCCTCTCTTCTACCACCTCTCCGATTCCCCAAGAGGAATATCTGCAATGTCTAACCTTATCACCAACCCTCAGGTAAAGTCGTGGACGCATAGCCTTTTAGAATGAACCTATCTTTATTGCCAATGCTATGGCATAACTGTAACATCTTCAACCGATGAGTTTACAACAAAGACCTTTATATTATTACTCTCCTCATCCGTGGGAAGGATAAAGAAACCCATCTGCATATCATTTGGCTGTGAAAGGAAAAATCCCTTATCCCATGGTATTCCCCCCTCAAGATACCCTGTGATAGATTCCCTGTCTTTAAACCTTACAAAGATCTTTTTCCCCTTTGTCTTTCTCAGACCGTACATCTTTTTCTCTCTATAGCCGCTGTTTCCCTCGAAATCCCTTACAAAAAAGACAGCCTTCATCTCTGCTATATTAAACTCTAATGTCTTATCCCTGTTGGTATCAATAAGTGTAACCCTTTGTGATGATGGGCTGAAATCTACAACATAACCTTTAAGGATCTGCTTGTTCTTGAAATGTAAGACCGCCTTCTCGCTCAACCCTTTCATATAGGTATTGTATTGTGTTGCCCATTGGCTGTCAAGTTATATGTTGTCAAGATTGCAGGGGGCGATTCTTAGAATCGCCCCCTGCACGGAGTTTATACCTTACTCTGCCATTTCTCCGGGCCTAAAAACTATATGAATGCCCCAGGAGTATCCTATAGCTTGATACCATCTGAATCCCGCAGAAATACGGATTTACTGTCAAGCCATCTACGATAGAAAATATATTATCACATAGGCTATAATTGTGCATGGTTTTCCTGAATGACAGGTTCGTTCCAAAGACTGAGGCCGTGGTCTCTGTATTTGACCACGGTTTTCTTTACGGCGATGGGATATATGAGACACTGAGGGCATATGACGGCGTTGTATTCAGGCTCGATGAGCATATAGAAAGGCTATTCCGCTCTGCATCATTTATCGGCATTGACATTCCAAAGGGCATAGATGAGATAAAGTCATTGATATATGAAAGCCTCATTGCAAACAGGTTAAGAAACGCCTATATAAGGATAACCATATCAAGGGGAACAGGACCAATAGGACTTGACCCTGACCTCTGTTTGCAACCAACTTTTGTTATAATTACCGAACCTTTTAAACAATATCCGGGCAGCTATTATAAAAACGGGGTAAGGGCAATAGTCTCTTCTGTAAGACGAAACGCAAAGGAATCTCTTAATCCAAAGATAAAGTCCCTCAATTTTCTCAACAACATCCTGGCAAAGATAGAGGCCAAGAAGAATGAGGCATATGAAGCTATTATGCTCAGTGTCGAGGGATACCTTGCAGAGGGGACGATAACAAATATCTTTTTTATCAAGGACAATACCCTCTTTACGCCATCCACAGATGTGGGCATCCTCGATGGAATAACAAGGGCAATAATCATTGGACTTGCAATAAGATCAGGTATGCGTGTAATGGAAGGCAGGTTCTCCCTGGAGGATTTATACAGCGCTGATGAGGTCTTTATAAGTAATACCACCATGGAATTGATGCCTGTTAGAGAGGTGGATAATAAAAGTTTTAAGGTAGGGATAAAGACAAAGGGACTTCACAAATTATATGCAGAGGAGGTTAAGGCATACATAAGGATTACAAAGGAGCAGGGGCCGTCCATCTGGGATTATGATTGACAGAAAACAGATTGCATCTGTGATAGAGCACAGCCTTTTAAGGCCAGCAACATCGCAGGACATAGAGACCCTGTGTCATGAGGCCATAGAGCATGGGTTTTATGCGGTCTGCATAAACCCTTTCTATGCGGATAAGGCAAGGGAGCTTCTATCAGGCAGCGGGGTAAAGGTCTGCAGCGTCATTGATTTTCCTCTGGGTTCATCAACAACAAAGATGAGGGTGTATGAGGCTATAGAACTGGCAATGAAGGGCGTTGATGAGATAGACATTGTCATGAACATAGGTGCTGCAAAAGATGGTTTATGGGATGTGGCTGAAAACGACCTTACATCCATCATCATGGCTACACCAAGATTGATCCATAAGGTTATTTTAGAGACCTGTTACCTTACAGATGAAGAAAAAAGGAAGGCATGCAGGGTCTGTATAAGGGCAGGTGCAGAGTTCATAAAGACATCAACGGGCTTTGCAGAAAAGGGTGCAACTGTAGAGGATGTGAGGCTTCTGAAGGATGCCCTGGATGGAAGGGCGGGGATAAAGGCAGCAGGAGGGATAAAGGCATTGAAGGATGTGATTGCACTTATGGATGCGGGTGCAACAAAGATAGGGACAAGTTCTGGAATAAAAATTCTAAAGGAGGCGGTATGAAAAAAGCAGATGACAGTAGAGCAGTAGCCCAGCAGGGCAGTAACGATTTTAGGGGACTGGTTCTGTTTCTGGTTTTATTCGTCTTATCACTGGTCACATCGAGAGCAGAAGCGATAACAAAGAACCAGGCAGCAGATGCATTAAAGAAGATTGTGCAGGGCGGAGTAACGGTCATAGAGACCAGAAAAAGCCCTCTCCCTAATATATCAGAGATAATAGTAGAAAAGGACAGACAAAAGGGCGTTATCTATATCACAAATGACCTCCGCTATGTATTCTTTGGCCAGATGATCGATCTGAAGGAGAGAAAAAACCTCACATCAGAGACCATATCAGAATTCACAAGGGTTGATGTCTCAAGGCTTCCACTTGCTGATGCCATCAGGATTGGAAGCGGTAAGAGGGTTATATACATCTTTGAGGACCCCGACTGCCCTTATTGTAAAAAATTGCATGGAGAACTTAACAGCATAAAGGACCTCACCACATATATCTTCCTTTTCCCGCTTCCATCGCATCCAGATGCCTATGGAAAGTCAAAGGCAGTCTGGTGCAGTAAAAACAGGGCAGAGGCATTCAATGAAGCCATGGAAGGCAAGGAGATAAAAGGTGACTGCAAGACAGATGTGGTTGATAAGAATATAAAACTTGGAGAGTCCCTGGGCATAAGAGGAACCCCCACAATAATCCTCCATGATGGAAGGGTAATAGGCGGTTTTGTCCCTGCTGAGGAGCTTGAAAAGCTCATTAAAGGCGCTGCTGAAAACAAAAGATAGGGCCGTTAAATACGGCTATTCGCTTATCCTTCTGAAACGGCTGTATCCTATGAGACAGAAGACAACAGGCGCAAGCCATGATGCGGCTATGGGGGGTATTTCTCCCCCGTAGCCAAAGGAAAGACAGAGGGAATAAAAAAGCCAGTAGATGAGGCTTATCAGAAGGCTGAGCCCAACAGATTTCACCCCTCCACCCCACGGGCCTGACAGTGCAAGGGAGACGCCAAAGATCACCATCACAAGATTTACAAATGGATATGACACCTTGCTCTGCAGGTCAACAGAATACCTCGGATTTCTCATGCCCATCTCTTTCAGCCGTCTGGAATAATCAGAAAGCTCAAAGAAATTCATATCCTCGGGCTGCTTTATCTCACTACGAAATATGTCAGGGCTTTCAAGATATGGATAGGGGAGCGAGGAATAGTCTTTCACAGTATTGTCCTTTATATCGAAATATCGTGCATGATATAAAACCCATTGTCCTTTATTCCACTGTGCAGTATCTGCCTCGATACTTCCAAGGAGATTAAAATCCCTGTCAACGAGAAATATGCTAACCCCGTAGGCAGTGTCTCTCTTAGGCATAAATGTCTTGATGTTTATGAAACTTCCGTTTTTCCCCCTGAGCCACAGGTCATTCCCCTTGTATGTAATAACAGGTTTTTTCTTCTGGATGACAACCTCCCTGATATTAAAGGCCTTTCTGTTGGTATAGGGGACAATGGTCTCATCGAGGATAAAATTGCCAATACTTAGGAATAGGCCAATAAGCAGGAAGACAAAGGCAAGCCTCTTGACACTTCCGCCTGATGCCTTTATCGCAATTATCTCCCTCCATCTGGATGCAGTGCCGATAACAAATAAGACAGAGATAAGGCAGGCCATCGGGCTTACAAGTGCGGCAAATCTGGGGGCCAATAAAAGGAGGTATTCTATTACAATGAATGCCGATGGATTATTTGGAGAAAATTCATCAACCCTCTCGAAGAACTCAACCACCATAAAGAGCAGTATAAAGGCAAAGAGTGTCAGAAAAAAGACCTTCAGGAACTCTTTTACAAAATAACGCCTTATTATCCTCACGGCCTTCCAATGATACCCCAAAAAATCCTCGATCTTTTGGTCAGCCCTTTCATAAAAATAGGTCTTTCCTTTGATGCCCTGAGAAAAAGATAGATGGCAATAAATCCAAAGATCAGGTTTGCCCCCCATGCAGCAACAACAGGATTCAGCCTGCCAGCCTTTGAGAGGTTTTCCCCGAATATCATGACAATGTAGTAAAACAGCAGTATCAGAAAACTTATGGAAAAGCCTCCAAGCCTGCCTGTCTTCCCTGCCATAAGTGAAAGCGGAGGGCCAAGCAGGGCAAATACTATACAGGCAAAGGGGATCGAAAATCTTTTATTCAGGTCAACCATCAAGGGGTATCTCTCTGACTTTGGCAGATGTCCTGCCCTCTTTATAATCTCTCCTATACCCATCTCAGCGGCCTTCTTGGATGGTATTGGCTGGCTGTCAAGCCTCAATGCAAGTTTATAATCTGAAAAACTGCCAGATGAAAAACCCTTTTCCCCTGGTATGTGCACAGCGCCATTTGTAAGGTCAAGTTCAACTATACCCCTTTCAATATCAGGTTTTATCCTGCCTTCCTTTGCCACTATAATCTTTTTTTCATTCCTCTGTCTCTCATCATATATGAATATGTCCTTGAATCTTCCATCGTTATCTACCTCTTTCACAAATACCACCATCCCCTTAAATGCAGTATTGAAGCTGTCCTCTTCAAGGGAAAGGGCTATCTTCTTTGACAGCATATCTGTTATGTAGAGCCTGAGGTTGTAATTAGCCTTTGGAAATAAATAGAGGCTCAGGAAAAGGGTAATGATAAGGCACATAAGGGAAAAGGCCATTACGGGTTTTACCATTTTAAAGAAATCCATTCCGCTTGCCTTAAGCGCGACAATCTCGCTGTCTGTCGTCATCCTGCCATATGTTATAAGTATGGCCACAAGCAGCGACATGGGGATAATGAGGATGAGTAGCGACGGCTGAAGATAGAGAAATATCATCAATATATCCATGGGGGAGATGCCCTTGCCCATGCTCAGCTTTGCAATACGGAGAAACTTATCCATGAGGATAACGAAGCTAAAGAAGAACAGCGACAGAAGGAAATTTATAAGAAGTTCCTTGAATACAGCCCTGTTAATTATCATAGGCATTATGAAGGATTCCTGCTATACATCGTTCCCCATTTGTTGCATTATCTATTTTAGAATATTTCCTATAAATTTGACAGTATATATGGCAGCAACCAGATCATCTCAAGATTAAATACGCCTCATGCCGACATGCCTTGCCACTGTCCAGCCCATCCAGGCATCTCTGCCCGATTTAGGATAAAGTAATTGTGGAGGTTATACTACTATTGTAGTAATATTAAGTATGAACGGTCCGTTTAGACATATTACAAAATCCCTTGCCGGTAAACTCATCATTGCCATAGGTCTGCTTATCATAATTGGAGGCGGCATATCGTGGTACACATTAATCAGCAATGGAAAGAAAATTCTCACAAAAAATGCCATCCAGTACACAGCATCTTATTCAGAACTCATCAAAAAAAGCACCCGCTATGGCATGCTTACATTTCACAGAGAATCCATCCAGCATACTATAGACAGCATAAGCTTAACAGAGAATATTAAAAGGGTAAGGATATTCGATAGCAAAGGAAGGATTTTCTATTCATCCCGGCACGAAGAAATCGGGCAGATGGTTGATAGAACTTCCACTGCCTGCATAGGCTGTCATAGTGACCCCGAAAGGCCGTCTATAACCCTGACAAGTAAAAATCAATGGACGATATACGAAAGCAAAGATGGATACAGAATCTTGACAGTCGTTGACCCGGTCTACAACGAACCTTCCTGTTATACAGCAACATGTCATGTTCATCACCAGGAAAAGAGGGTTTTAGGCATCCTTCAAACCGATTTTTCCCTCTCTTCCGTTGATAAAACCATACAGAAGCAGACTGTAGATACAACTAGTTATGCCCTTGTATTTATGGGCATTACTTCTATCATCCTGTATTTCGTGCTGCGTAGTTTTGTCCTTAAACCTGTATCAATGCTTTCAAATGGCATGGATAAAGTCTCGGATGGTAATCTGGACCAGACAGTCCAAATAACTTCCCGCGATGAATTAGGACTGCTTGCCAACAGCTTCAATGTAATGACAAGAGATATTAAAATAGCAAGGGCAAAGATGGATAACTGGACACAGACCCTTGAAAATGAAGTAGCAAAGAAGACAGAAGAGTTAAGAAGGTCTCAGAATAAATTGATTCAGGCAGAAAAGCTCGCCTCGCTGGGAAGGCTCACTGCAGATGTGGCACATGAAATAAGGAACCCCCTCACTGCAATAGGTGGATTTGCCCACAGATTGTCCAAAATCGTCACACAGGAGAAAGAGAAAGAATATGCTGATGTTATAGTATGCAATGTAAATAGTCTTGAAAAGATATTGAGGAATGTCCTCACATTTTCAAGGGAAGCAAGATATCATCTCGAAAAACATAACATAGAAGAAGTCGTTCATGATGTATTAATAATATATGAGGATTTGTGCAGAGAACAACGCATAAGTATAGAGGTAAAGATAGGCGAACATCTTCCGGCTATTCTTATAGATAAAGAGCAGGTAAGACAGGCATTCAGTAATCTCATAACCAATGCGATAGATGCAATGCCTAATGGCGGCACATTAACAGTAACAGCAGGTGTAGAGGAAATACATGCTGTAATATTTTTATTTTTAAAGGTTTCTGATACAGGACAGGGTATACCAGAAGAAAAACTACCTTTTATCTTTGAACCTTTCTTCACTACAAAAGAGATTGGTCGCGGCACAGGACTTGGACTTTCAATAACAAGAAAGATTATGGAGGAACATAGCGGCTTCATAAGGGCAGGAAGTACCATGGGGAAAGGCTCTACATTTAGTCTTTATTTCCCATATCAGAGCGAAGAAGAATCCCTTAAAGTAAAGTGCTGGGAGTATATGAAATGCGGCAGGGATAAAGACGCAACAGTAAAATGTTCTGCATACCCGAACTTTGGGAGGAGTTGCTGGGTAGTTTCAGGCACCTTTTGTGAAGGAAAGGTGCAGGGAACCTTTGCGCAAAAATATGAGGACTGCAGGAAATGTGAATTTTACCAGAAGGTGAAAAGTAAAGAAATATAATGTTATATTATGCAACATCTGCATATACAAATGCAAAAATTGCACTTATCCTAAATGCCCAACTTCCTTTCTACCTGCGAACATATTCCGTGGATCATCCTTAATTCCCATTCTGTAAGCCCTGCCCTGCCGATCAGATGTTTCGGGTTTCTCATTATAGCATGCTGGTTTGACACCCATATGTCCATAATCTTATAATGTAAGGATGGGAAAAGGTAAATTCTTCTTTGGTCTTACAGTCCTTATATTGGCGCTTGCCATGGGAGCTGCCGTTGGTGGTTATGTTGCTATCAAGAAGGATGTCCCAAGCATAGATGAGATAAAGGGATACAAACCTTCAAACGGCACAAGGGTATATGCGGATGATGACACCCTGATCGGTGAATTCAAGATAGAAAAGGGCATCTATGTCCCTTTGAGCAAGATACCTGATTCTCTTATAAAGGCGGTAATCGCAACCGAGGATTCAAGGTTCTGGAGCCATAATGGCCTTGATTACATAGCCATCTTAAGGGCACTGGCAAAGGATATCCTTGCAGGTGGGATACGCGAAGGAGGAAGCACCATAACACAGCAGCTTGCAAAGGTGGTCTTCCTTACACCTGAAAGGACCATCAAGAGAAAGCTCAAGGAGGCTGCGCTTGCCCTGAAGATCGAAAGAAACCTCACAAAGAAGGATATCCTTGAACTTTATCTGAATAAGGTATATTTCGGCCACGGCGCCTATGGCGTTCAGATGGCATCAATGACCTATTTTGGCAAACCTGTCTCTGAACTGAACACTGCAGAAACTGCACTGCTTGCAGGACTCATAAGGGCACCAAGCATCTATTCCCCTTATAACGACCTAGAGAAGGCAAAGGAAAGACAGTATACAGTGCTTAAGAGGATGCAGGAACAGGGCTATCTCACAAAGCTGCAGGTAGACAATGCATATAGGCAGCCTCTTCATCTTGCAAGCCTCAGAGCAGGGATAGAGGCACCAAATTATTTCCTTGAATATATAAGGAATTATCTTGAGGATAAATACGGCACAGAGGTCGTATATAAAGGCGGAATGAGGGTTTATACAACACTCAACAGGAAGATGCAGGCTGCGGCTGTTAATGCCTTACAGGAAGGTTTGAGGGAGGTTGACAAGAGACAGGGCTTTAGAGGCCCTATAGGCCATAAGGATCTAAAATCTGAAGCAGCAGACCATACACTGAGTGTCCCCATTAGCAGTGTTGTTATGACTCAGAGGGATTTGATGAATGGCACAGTGCTCAAGGTATCTCCAAAAGAGGCGGTGATAAAGGCAGGAGGGATAACAGGGTTTCTCTCTATAAATGATGCACAGTGGGCATCAAGGCTTATAGACAACAATGGAAGGCTTATAAAAGAGTTTAAACGATTCAGGCTAACAGATATACTCAAACGAGGTGATATCATAAAAGTAAGGCTCAAGGGAATGAAGGGAAAGAATGCATTCTTCAGCCTTGAACAGGAGCCACAGGTTGAAGGAGCTATTGTTGCTATAGAACCAGCAACAGGCTATATCAGGGCAATGGTAGGTGGCTATAATTTTTCAACGAGCAGCTATAACAGGGCAGTATATGCAAAAAGACAGCCTGGCTCTGCCTTCAAGCCAATTATCTACGCAGCAGCAATGGACAACGGTTTTACGCCTGCATCAATAATCGTAGATGAACCGGTTAGCTATCCGGGTGGTCTCCTCGGAGAATGGAAACCTGAAAATTATGACCACCAGTATTACGGCCCAACACGACTGAGGGACGGCCTTGCCTATTCGAGGAATATCGTGACAGTCAAACTCCTCGACAAGATTGGGGTTGACAAGGTTATAAACCTGGCCAAGGCATTTGGCTTTGAAGGTCCATTCCCACATGATCTGACCCTTGCCCTCGGATCCTTGAGCGTAACGCCGCTGCAGATGGCATCAGCCTTTTCTGCCTTTGACAATGGTGGAATAAAGATGTATCCCATAGCCATAAAGTCTATAAAGGATGCAAAGGGAAATGTCATCGAGGATAACCATATAGACGGTGTAGAGGCCATAGACCCTGACGCTGCCTTTCTCACAACATCCATGATGGAGTCTGTAGTAAACTATGGCACAGGTCAAAGAGCAAAGGCCATTGGAAGACCTGTAGCAGGGAAGACAGGAACAACAAACAATTATAAGGATGCATGGTTTGTTGGTTTTACACCCGAACTTACAGCAACTGTCTGGGTTGGTTTTGATGATATGAGGTCCTTGGGTCCAATGGAGACAGGTGCGAGGGCTGCATCTCCAATATGGGTATCATTTATGGAAAATGCCCTTACAGGTTCTGAGGATTTCCCTGTGCCTGATGGCATCGTAACCACTAATATAGACCCTGATACAGGACTTCTTGCCCAACCTGACAGCACTAATAAGATATTGGAATACTTTAAGGCAGGGACGCAGCCAAAGGACTACTCAACAGCAGCGCCTCCTGCAACGGGGAAAGCGTCCCCACCGAATCTTGATATGTTACGTAAGAATCTTGGGGAAACTCTTAATATTGATTAAGATAGAACAATCTGATATTCTTGGACTATGAAATATTCATGCCGACTTGTCGGCATAAAGGTATTTTCAGGAGGTGCGCTATGAGGATTATTCTGGCTGTTGTTTTAGTCCTATTATCACTCTCGCTTGTATGGGCCAGCAATGGAAACACAGAAAAGAGGGTAGGAACTCAGAGGATTTCTATGGTGCAGAAGGGTATAGCTTACTACGACAGGGGGCATTTCAGGACTGCCGTAAAATACCTTGAGCCGTATGTAAAGAACAATCCAGACCCAAAGATATATTATCTAATAGGTTATTCATACTACAAGATGAGGAAGATGAAAAAGGCCATGGAATATTTCAAGGAAGCATATCTGATCGACCCTGATTATGCTCCCTCTAAGCGAAAATAGCATCAGGTTTCAAGCAGCTCATCATCTGAGATATTCTCAAATGAAAGCTCCATTATGACGGCATCTTCCTT
>JAJYJJ010000017.1 GCA_021789595.1 Nitrospirota bacterium
TAAGTCAGAGGATTCAGGATTTAGATTTTGATGTATTTATTGGATATGAAACCTCTGCCCTGAGAAGTTTTACAACCTGTAAAAAACTTGGCAAGATTACTGTGCTTGACCTTGCTGCAGAGCACGATGGAAAGCAGGAAGAGATATGGGAGATGATAAATCATGACCCATACGGAGATGAAGGATTAAGGAAAAGAATAGACAGCATAAAGGATGAGGAGTTGAGGCTTGCTGATTACATATTCACACCATCTGATTATGCTAAACAGACATTGCTTGATGCTGGCATATCAGAGGGAAAACTGATAAAGATACCATATGGTGCGAACCCTGATGTTTTTAAACCGAAAGAAAGGTATAGAAAACATGGAAGTTTTAAGATTCTCTATGTAGGAGCAATCAGTATAAGAAAAGGCCTGAAGTATATCCTTGAGGCATATAAGAAATTGGCATTGAAGGATTCAGAACTCATCCTTATTGGTGGTATGGCAGATGGCCGGGATCTTCTTGATAGCTGCAGGGGGTTATACCGCTACATACCCTTTGTCTCACAGGAGGAACTTGCGAGTTTTTACCAGGACTCTGATATTTTTGTATTTCCCTCATTGCTTGACAGTTTTGCCATGGTCGTTCCCGAGGCGATGGTCTGCGGGACGCCGGCTATCGTATCCGAAAATACCGGGGCAAAAGACCTGATAAAGAATGGTGAGAACGGATATATCATTCCTGTTATGGATACAGAGTCATTGATAGAAAGGATACGGTGGTTTTATGAGAATAGAGATAAAGTTGAGGAATTTGGTAGGAATGCGAGAAGACAGGCGGAGGAATACACCTGGGAGATGTATAGAGAAAGGGTAAGGGAAGCCATTCATGAAATATGGATAGCAAGGAATAAATGAAACTCCTCTGCGTAATTCCCAGCTACTGGCCAGCTTTTCAATTCGGAGGTCCGATATTTTCTGTGCACGATTTGAATAAGGCACTTGTGAAAAAGGGGATTGATGTTACCGTTTACACCACCAATGTTGGTCTGAAGGGGAATCTCCATGTTAATCAAGAAGTTGATGTTGATGGTGTTAAGGTCACTTATTTTGCCTATACGAAATTGTTTGAATTTATGGGCACAACAGGCTGGCAGTTCTCATGGCAGATGACAAGAGCCTTGAAAAAAAATCTTAAATCTTTTGATATAGTTCACATTCATGCTGTTTGGAACTATCCAACTGCGGTAGCAGGACATTATTGCAGACTATATAAAAAGCCATATATAATTGCGACTAGGGGCACACTGTATCCATACACCCTTAGTAAAAAGTTCTGGAAAAAATGGTTCTACTACCATTTTATTGCAAAGAGAGATTTAGAAGGTGCTACAGCCATCCACTATACCACAGAGGATGAAGCAGAGGGGTGTCATCCATTCCTCGGTCTAAAGAATCAGGCGATCATTATTCCCAATGGCGTAGATTTGAGCGAGTTTAAGGATTATGGATTAGGGGATTATGGGGTAAGGGGTAGGGAGTTATCTTTAAGAGAAAGTCTGAGGAACCGTTATCCAATTTTAAAAGACAAAAAGATTATTCTCTTTTTGGGTAGAATTCACTGGAAAAAAGGTTTAGATCTGCTGATAAAAGCTTATGCAAAATTAGTAAAAGAGCGCGATGATGTGCATTTACTCATCGCCGGCAATGACGAAGATGGCTACTCTAAAAAAGTCAAAACCTGGCTCAAAGAATTTAGCATACCGTTCATTTCAACTAAAGCGAGGGTTACCTTTACCGGCATGCTCACCGGCAAAGAAAAACTTGAGGCATACTCTGGAAGCGATATATTTGTTCTGCCCTCATACTCTGAGAACTTTGGTATGTCCGTGATTGAGGCAATGGCCTGTGGAGTTCCTGTAGTTATATCAAATAAGGTAGGAATATATAAAGAAATTCAAGGAAATAAGGCTGGTATTGTGGTTGATACAAATGCTGAAAGTCTTTATAAGGGTATAAAACTCCTCCTTGATAATTCGGAATTAAGAAAGGAGATTGCGAATAATGGGGAAAAATTGGTGGAAGAATACTACGATATAGATAAGGTGGCAGAGCGGATGATAAAAGCTTACGTTGAAATGTTAGAACGTTGTAAACGTTGAAACGTTATAACGTGATAACAGTTAAAAATTATACCGAATATAAATGGGAAAGGCCAGAAACCTGTGCTCATACTTACATTGTTCCTAAAATTATCAGAATTATTGGTGAGCTAAACCCATCTCCTGGGTGGAAAATACTTGATGCAGGCTGTGGGGGGGGGCGGATTGGTGCATACTATTTATAATGACCTTGGCTTTAAAAACGTATATGGCTTTGATGCTTCAAAATCAGGGATTGAATTGGCAAGGGAGAGCTTTCTTGAACTGGGAAATAATTTTTTTATTCATAATGCTTACGCGGTTAAATTGCCCGAACACATTCCACAAAGGTTTGACCTGATAATTTCAATGGAGGTTATAGAGCATTTATATAGTCCTGAGACTTATTTGAGGAATGTTTATAATTGGTTAAACGATAGTGGTTATTTAATCCTTACAACACCATATCATGGTTATTTGAAAAATGTTCTTATTGCTTTATTTAATAAATTCGATAAACATACAAATCCTCTATGGGAAGGTGGGCATATAAAGTTTTTCTCCAAAAAGACTCTTTATGACTTGCTAAATAAAACAGGTTTTAAGCCTGGAAAATTTTATGGGACTGGAAGGTTGCCTTATCTATGGAAATCTATGGTTTTAGTTGCTCAAAAATGATAAAATTGTATAGGGTATCAGAATAAAAAGGGGGTTAAATACATGGAAGCATTGAAAATTCCAAATTCGTTGAAGGAAGTCTTGGAGTTAGCTCAAGGAGTCAGCTTTGAAGATAAGGTCTTTAACCTTGTATTGAGCGATATAGAAAGACGTCTTCGCCTCTGTTCAGAGAGGATTCTGGAATTTGAGAAAAAATATGGGATGAAGTTCAAAGAATTTGAAGAGGCATGGCAGAGAGGTGAAATTCTTGAAAAGTACTCACATGAAGTAGAACGTGATTATATGGAATGGGAAAGCCTGGATGATGAACACAGCCTGTTGTTATCGCAGCTAAGGAAGTTGAAGGAAGAGCTAAAGCATAAATCATAATGACCCTACCTGTTGAGGAATTCTATAGCCAGTTACAATCTGCACTGCAAAAACACCTTTCTGTGTTTGAGTTAAGAGTAAACGAGATAAATCAGCTTAGATTAAAACTGCGGATTATCCTTTCTCAATCTACTTTCATTGATGTGTTCTATGGAGCCAGAAAAGATAGAATTGATTTTGCTTTAATACATGAAGGAGAAAGGATATTTGGTATTGATAATCTAAATTATTGGCACTGCCACCCCTTTGGAAAAGAAAGGAGTCATTTTAAGATAGAACCAACGTCTATTGAGAATATAGTTTTAGAGATTAAAAAGAATATTGAGAAAATAAGATAAGAATGGGTGAGAGGATTCCTATATCTGTTATAGTCCTTACCTATAACGAAGAAAAAAACATAGAAGAATGCTTAAAAAGTGTTTTCGGATGGGTTGAGGAGATTTTCATTGTGGATTCCTATTCAACGGACAAGACATTGGAGATTGCAAAGAAATATACAGACAAAATCTATCAGCATCCCTTTGAAAACTATGCAAGTCAGCGTAACTGGGCGCAGGAGAATCTTCCTTTAAAAAATGAATGGGTTTTCCATATTGATGCGGATGAAAGGGCTACACCAGAATTGGCTCAGGAATTAGAAAGGATTTTTTCTTCTCCGCATATTGATGCAGACAGCTTTTTTATATCAAGGCGGACTGTCTTTATGGGCAGGTGGATAAAGCATGGTGGTCATTACCCTACATATCATTTGAGAATCTTTAGAAAAAATTTAGGAAGGTGCGAGGATAGGCTTTATGATCAGCACTTTTATGCAAGAGGCAAGATTAAAACATTAAAGGGAGACATTATTGATACAATAACATCAGACCTTGATAGATGGATATCCCGTCATAACAGATGGGCAACACTTGAGGCCATCGAAATAGTTAGAGATAAGGATTATGGCTCAGAGGATAAGGCGATTAAAGGAAATGTAAGTGGTAATCCCATACAGAAGAGGAGATGGTTGAGGGAAAGATATTATATGTTACCCCTTTTCATCCGTCCTTTCCTTTATTTCATATACCGCTATTTCTTCCGCCTCGGCCTTCTTGACGGCAAAGAAGGTCTAATCTTCCACTTCCTTCAGGGCTTCTGGTTTAGGTTTTTGGTGGATGCGAAGATTTATGAGATGGGGAAGAGGAGAGATTGGGAGATTCATAGAGATTGAGAGATTTGGAATGGAAAAGATAATTAAGAAGGTTTTGAGTATATATTTGGGTCATGGTATAATTATTTAGATTACAGATTGGAGGTGGTAATAAGATGGCTGAAGTTACTATTAAGATACCAGAAGATATAAAGGATATTATTGAGGAGACTAGTGAAACAATTTATGTTGAAGCCTTAAAAGAAGTTGCCCGTAAAAGAATTTCTTATACTCAAAAACGTCTTAAGGATTTGAGAAAAAAAATTGCAGCATATGAGACAAAGTATGGTAAATCTTATGAAGAGTTTTCACAAAGTGTTCCTGATACTGTAAAAGGGCATGATGACTGGATAGAATGGTCATATCTGGTTAAGGTTGCAGATGAATTAACGAATAAAATTGAGAAGTTCAAAATACTCATGGGTTGAATGGTAGAAGCTATTGATACACGCATAAATAATGTCCTATACTGTGGGTGGGAGGTGAAATATGAGACCTCATGGAAGCCCACAGGAATTGACCGAGATTCAATCTTCCACTTCCTCCAGGGCTTCCTGTGTTTATGATATAATTTATAATATTTTAAAAGATATGGCATGGAGGTATGATATGCAGACTGAAACCAATAAAACACTCGAAGTATTAGCTAAAGAGTTTAGCCTTTCCAAGGATGGAATTATTAAAGAGGGCTTGAAGATTTTTCTGGAAAAAAAGCTACGGGAGATAAAGACAGAGATTTTTAGGATAACAGGAAAATATAAGATCGCATCTGTAGAAGAATTTGAGGATTTATACAAAAGAGGAGAGATAGAAGAGAAAGACTCCTGGAGCGACTATCAAAAATTAGACCATCTTGAATTTAAAAAAGACGAGATTGAAAAGCTTTTACAAGAATTTAAATGATCGTAAACGTTCAGACTCTCAAAGATATTGCAGAAATCGAGTTCAATGATATTGTAGTAGATGTAATTATAACCGATCTTAACGAGCTTCGTATAATTCTTATCGATGGAAGTTTTATAGATGTATGGTTTTCCTTGAAGTTAGAAGGAAGATATAGCTATCATTGGGAGAGAAGGTTTATTGATGGCTCGATATACCGCCATGATAATGCACCCCACATGAAGTGGAGAAATATTACTACCTTTCCAAAGCATTTTCATGACGGTTCAGAAGACATCGTTATTTCAAGTCACATCTCTGATAATCCGGAATTAGCCCTGAAAGAATTTTTAGGCTTTGTATCTAAACACGTTTAAAAAGAACCGTCAGAGTCATAAAATCCAAAACTTTGTAGGGCAAATGATAATTCTTGGTTTAAATGCCTATCACGGTGATTCATCGGCCTGCATTGTGGTGGATGGCAAATTAATTGCCGCCGTTGAGGAAGAGCGGTTTACAAGAATTAAGCACTGGGCCGGATTGCCAGTTCAATTATTAATTTGGTTCAAGATGATATATATGTTGAAAATTTTAACTGTTTAGATATAATAAGCTTATGCAGGAGGGAATTATATGAAGACAGAGGAACTTAAGATAAAATATCCGAGCGGATTTGAACATTCTGTTCATATGACAAAAGAAGAGATGGAGCAGCATATACGTTTAATGGCTGCACTTAAGATGTTTGAATTGGGCAAGATATCTTCGGGGAAGGCTGCTGAATTGGCAGGAATGTCACGGGTTGAATTTTTTGATGTGTGTGGCAGGTACCATGTTAGTATTTTCAATTATCCACCTGAAGAAGCGGAAAAGGAGATCAGAAAGGATTTAGAAACCGCAAGGAAAATCAGCAGTTAATGAAGATTGTTTCTAATACGGGCCCATTAATTGGTCTGGCGAAGATAGACCGACTTTTTATCCTTAAAGACATTGCTTCAGAGGTATCGATCCCACCCGCAGTTCACAGAGAATTATTAGGGAAAATTGGTATAGAATCCGAGAGAATAGACAAAGCACTCAATGATTTTATTCGTGTGATTGATTTGAAGCCGTTGGAACCAGCAATCAAAGAAGCATTGGTTGATTTAGATGAAGGTGAAAGGCAGGCAATTGGACTTGCCTCTACATTTTCAGAGGATGCCCTTTTGTTACTTGACGATCGTGCTGGAAGATCGGTTGCTGAAAAATTGAATATCCCAACAACTGGGGTAATCGGAATTTTACTGCTGGCAAAAGAGAAAGGTATTCTGGAAAATATTGGATCACTTATTGACGAGTTGAGAAATCAAGGATATTGGATTTCTGACGAAATAGCGGATTTAGCCAAATCTTTTGCAGGTGAAAAGTAAGCTCAGTGATAATCCTCGGTCTAAATGCCTATCACGGCGATTCGTCAGCCTGCATTGTGGTGGATGGCAGATTAATTGCCGCCGTTGAGGAGGAGCGGTTTACAAGAATTAAGCACTGGGCCGGATTGCCAGTTCAGGCAATTAACTATTGTCTGAAGGAAGCAGGTGTCAGTATAAAGGATATAGACCATATTGCCGTTAATCGAAATCCAACCGCTAATCTTCTTAGGAAAGCAATATTTGCCTTTCAAAAGCATCCTTCTCTGAATCTGGTAAAAGATCGTCTTAAGAATGCATCCAGGATAAGAGATATAAAAGCAGTTTTGAGTTCTGAGTTAGGAGTTTTGAGTGAAAACATAAAAGCGAAGATACACCATGTGGAACACCATATCGCTCACCTATCAAGTTCCTTCTTTGTTTCACCATTTGATAAGGCAGCTTTGGTTTCTGTAGATGGTTTCGGAGATTTTGTTGGGGCAATGTGGGGGGAAGGGAAGGGTGATAGGTTAGAGGTTTTAGGTAGAATTTATTTCCCTCATTCTCTTGGCCTTTTTTATCTTGCATTAACTCAACTTCTCGGTTTTCCCAAATACGGAGATGAGTACAAGGTCATGGGATTGTCTTCTTATGGTGAGCCTGCCTATTTAGATAAAATGAAACAGATTGTCCGGTTAGATAGCAATGGCAAATTCAACCTCAATCTCGATTATTTCATTCACCATTCCGAAGGGGTTACCATGACCTGGGATGGAGGAGAACCTAAAATGGGGCATGTGTATTCCAAAGAAATGGAGAAGTCTTTAGTACCTGCCCGTAAGAAAGACGAACCCATTACAGGGGAGCATGAAAATATTGCTGCCTCTATGCAGGCTATGTATGAAGAGGCATTTTTCAATTTGCTTAATTATGTTTACGGTCAGACAAAAGTACCCGCACTCTGTCTGGCTGGCGGTTGTGCGATGAATAGCGTCGCCAATGGCAAGATATTTGACAGAACACCTTTTAAAGAGGTCTATATTCAGGCTGCTGCCGGGGATGCTGGCGGGGCATTAGGCGCTGCCTATTATGTGTGGCATCAAATTCTGGATAAGCCAAGAGATTTTGTTATGGAGCATGCTTATTGGGGGCCGCAATTCAACGAAAAAGAAGTTGAGAAGTTATTGAAGTTAAGAAGTGGAGAATTGGGGAAAACAGGATGCGATATAGAAAAAATTGAAAATGATGAAATATTGTGTAAAAAGACTGCAATGGAAATTGCAGACGGAAAGGTAGTCGGATGGTTTCAGGGACGGATGGAGTGGGGACCGAGGGCTCTGGGTAACCGGAGCATTGTTGTTGATCCCAGAAGGGCGGATATGAAGGATGTTCTCAATGCCCGTATCAAGCGCCGTGAGCCATTCAGGCCATTTGCCCCCTCAATTCTCCTTGAAAAAACAGGGGAATATTTTGAAAAGGATTATCCTGACCCCTTTATGATAAAGGTTTATCCCATCCGTCCTGAAAAGCGAGCAGTTATACCGGCTGTAACCCATGTGGATGGAACGGGAAGGCTACAAACTGTGAGAAGGGAGGATAATCCCCTCTACTGGCAGCTTATCAAAGAGTTTGAGAATATTACAGGTGTCCCCGTAGTTTTAAACACATCATTTAATGAAAATGAACCTATTGTTTGTACCCCCGAGGAAGCACTGGGCTGCTTTCTAAGGACAAAGATGGATGTGCTTGTGATGGGGGATTATTTTATAAAGAGGCGATAGGTAATAGGTGAATAGGAAATAGTCCTAACACTCTATAACCTAAGACCTATAACCTATAACCTAAAACCTCTGAAAGAATGAAAGTCTCAATAATAACCGCTGTATTTAACGGAGTCGATGCTATTGAGGACTGTATAAAAAGTGTGTTAGAACAAACCTATAAACAGATTGAATATATAATTATCGATGGTGGTTCTACTGATGGAACACTTGAAACAATCAAAAAGCAAGACCTGACCCCCTTTAGTAAAGGGGGGATGGGGGGATTTTCCGGTAGTCGGGGAATTACTAAGTGGGTAAGTGAGCCTGACAACGGCATATATGATGCTCTTAACAAAGGAATTAAAATGGCAACAGGGGATATTATAGGTTTCCTCCATGCGGATGATTTTTATGCCAATAGCAAGGTGATTGAAACAGTTGTTATTAATATGGGTAAGCATAATGTTGACAGTTGTTACGGAGATCTTCTATATGTTGATAAAAAGAATCCTGACAGGATAATCAGGTACTGGAAGTCCTGTCCTTACAGGAACGGTTTATTTAGAAGGGGATGGATGCCGCCTCATCCAACATTTTTTGTAAAGAGAGAGATCTACGATAGGTATGGTTATTTTAATACTGGCTTTAAGATAGCTGCCGACTATGAGCTAATGCTTAGATTTCTGGAAAAGCATAAAATCTCTTCCTTTTATATACCGGAGGTTTTTATAAAGATGAGGATTGGTGGGATAAGTAACAGAAGTTTTAGAAATATAATAATAAAGACCATGGAAGATTACAGGGCGTGGAAGGTAAATAATTTAAACGGGGGCATTTATACCATCTTTTTCAAAAACTTATCTAAGGTGCCTCAGTTTTTCAAAAAATAATGCCTTGCTATGGTTCCACATCTCTTTTGCGAGACAATGATTGCAATAGATGGGTAATGGAGATATAATTTAAACATGATTGATCTGAGAAAGAAAAGAATTGTAGTAACAGGCGGGGCAGGCTTCCTCGGCAGGAATGTTGTCAGACAGCTTCAGGATAGGGGTTGTCTCTTTATCGAGGTTCCACGGAGCAGGGACTATGACCTTAGTAAGGAGGCGGCAGTTATCAGGATGTATAAGGATATGCATCCTGATATAGTAATCCACCTTGCGGCTGTTGTAGGGGGCATCGGCGCCAACAGAGAAAATCCTGGCAGGTTCTTTTACGACAACCTGATGATGGGTGCACTTCTCATGGAGTACGGGAGATCGAATAACATAGAAAAATTTGTGGCCATCGGTACCATATGCTCTTATCCGAAATTTACCCCTGTCCCATTTAAGGAAGATGATTTATGGAACGGCTATCCAGAGGAGACAAACGCACCTTACGGCCTTGCAAAGAAAATGCTTCTGGTGCAGTCACAGGCGTATCGTCAGCAGTATGGATTTAATTCTATCTTCCTTCTCCCTGTGAACCTGTACGGCCCTATGGACAATTTTGACCCTAACACATCGCATGTAATCCCTGCACTCATAAAGAAGTGCTTCGATGCCATAAAAAATGGCGCTAAGAAGATTGTCTGCTGGGGCGATGGCAGCGCCACAAGGGAATTTCTCTATGTAGAGGACTGTGCAGAGGCAATAGTTCTGGCAACAAAAAGATATGATAAACCAGACCCTGTAAATATAGGCGCTGGCTTCGAAATCTCCATCAAAGAGCTTGTTACGCTTATTGCAGAGTACAGCGGCTTCAGAGGCGATATTCAGTGGGATACTACAAAACCAAATGGTCAGCCAAGGCGAAGGCTTGACACAAGCAGGGCAGAGATGGAGTTTGGGTTCAAGGCAAAGACAGAGTTCACAACAGGCCTTAAGATGACAATAGATTGGTATAAAAAGAAGTTGAATGTTTAACATCCTATTACTGCTGTCCGTTTCCTTCCTCGCATCCTATATTAGCACTCCGATTATCATCTCTTTATCAAGGCGGCTGAATCTATTGGATAACCCTGACAGGCGCAAGATGCATGAAGAGGCTGTCCCAAGGCTTGGCGGCATAGCTATATACTTCGGATTTCTTGTGGCTGCTGTCCTCATGGCTTTTGTCCTGCCTGATGTCTTCGGGATATCCTTTATGCACATAAGGGTCTTTTTTTACTGTATGGCGGCTATAGTGGCACTTGGTGTGTATGACGATGTAAGGGGATTAAGCCCTGTATTCAAGGTCTCCATTGAGATTATGCTTGCACTGGCCATATACATCTCAGGCCTAAGGGTCAATATTATATCAAGCCCCTTTGGAGGGCATATTAATCTCTGGATTTTTGCTCTGCCTGTAACCGTGTTGTGGATTATAGGGATAACCAATGCTGTGAATCTGATAGACGGCCTTGATGGGCTTGCCACAGGGATAGGTCTTATTATTGTCTCCAGCATCTCCCTGATTGCATACAGGCTCGGCAATACCACTATCTTTTATCTCTCCATTGCCCTTGCTGGAAGCCTCCTCGGTTTTCTCAGGTATAATTTTAATCCTGCAAGGATATTCATGGGAGATTCAGGAAGCCTGTTTCTCGGCTTTGCCCTTTCAGTGATGAGCATAGAGGGCTCTCATAAGGGCTCTACTGCTGTGTCTATGGGCATCCCCATTATCCTCTTAGCTATACCCATAATAGATACATTCCTTGCCATAATAAGGAGATACATCAGAGGCGATAGTTCAAGCCGTATTGAAAGGCTGAAGGCAGTATTTTCAGCAGACAAGGAACACATCCATCACAAACTCATTAAAAAGGGATTCAGCCATAGGCAGTCTGTATTGACCCTTTACGGCCTGTCGTTGTTTTTTGGTATAGCTGCATATGTCTCCACATACCTGAAGAGCAGCCATGTTCCATATCTCTTTATACTGCTTATCACAGTGGTTATCCTTGTCTTCAGGTGGCTCGGTTATGATGATATAGAAAGGAAGATCGCAGGCATATTTAGTGCCATCTCTAAGAAGAAGTTATAGCCCTTATCCCGCTGCATATCCATCCGTATTATCGTGAGACTTACGGATATAAGCCGGAAGATTTTCCAGTCGCCTATGAGGCATTCAAGAAAATTGTATCCCTTCCAATCTATCCGAAGATGACGGATGAGGATGTTGAGAGGGTAATTGAAGCTGTTGTTGAAATAATTAAAAGATTTAGCAGAGTTTAGACCTTGGTTAAAACAGCCTTATCTGCGACAAGGCTGGCCTGATACTGAAGGGTGCTGAGAAGGATTATTACCCTTTCGCTGCCTTTCATCTCCCGTTTAAATATGCCCATCAGCCCCTGAAACGGCCCTTCCTTCAACAATACCTTATCGCCAGGTTTAAGCTCAGGCGGTTCGATCCTTGCCATCCCATTTACAAGCCTTGACTTTATAAACCCTATCACCTCTTCGCCTACGGCAGCAGGGACGCCGTTGAACTCTACTATCCTATTTACTCCCCTTGCATACTTTACAAGGCGATACTCGGTGATCGGGTCAAAAGATGCAAAGATATAAGAGGGGAAAAGCGGGGCAATGACATCCACAAATTTGTGTCTGAGCGTCTTTTTTATCCTCAACTTCGGATTCAAGACATCTATACCTGCATTAAGCAGGTGCATAGAGGCTATGTCCTCCTGCCTCGGCTTTGTGTAGACTGCATACCACCTTCTATTCATCATCCCAGCCATATTTTAACATGAAGGGCTCTTTATCTCCTTCCGCATCCATCCTTAGCCCTGCAACAAGCAGGCCGAGGACTGCAGAAAAGGTAATCGCATTGGATGGTATATGGAGGTTGAAATCCACAAGGCTGTGTATAAGGATGGATGTGATGGATGCGATAAGCCCTGCCCTGATATAGATGCCTCCCTTATTCCAGTTGCTCTTTATTATCCCCATAATCAGGGAAAAGAAGAAGGATGCCATTATCACAGCGCCGATAAGCCCTGTCTCAAGGAAGAATTCAAGATAGTCGTTGTGTGCATGGTCATAGAAAAGCTGAAGGCCTGATGGATAATAGACGGGGAAGACATACTGGAATGTCCCAAGGCCGCTGCCAAAGAGCCAGAAATCCCCTATGGCCTTGATTGTCCCCTGCCATGCGATAATCCTCTGCGCCATGGATGTATCCTTTTCAGCCTGTGCAAAACGCTCAATCACAGGGGAGATGCCGAGATAGATGAGATAGGCAAATAGTACAGAGAGGAAGACGGCGATAAAAAATACGCTCTTCTTTGATGTCCTGTTATATAAAAGGATACCTGAAAAGACACTGATAGAGGCAAAGAAGCTTATGATCCCTCCCCTTGAAAGGGAGTAAAAAAGTGCGATGCCCATGACAACACACAAAAAACCAAAGAATGCCTGCTTCCCCCTGATCCTGCTTTCCAGAGAAACCCCTAATGCAAGCGGGATAAGCATACCGATAAGACCTGCAAAGTGGTTTCTATTTACAAACGGACCGAATGCTGAGCCGCCTGAGCTCAGCTCCCTGAACCAGTATATCTTTCCATTCCATGTTGCCTTCTGGATTATGGCGAAGATGGATAGGAGAAAGCCAAAGACTATAAGCGAATTGATTATCCTTTTAAGATCTCTGCGCCCTTCAATGCCGAATGATGCCATAAGAAAGACCATGAGATATAAAGAGAACTTTACTGCCTCAACCATTGTTGCATGACGATAGAGGCTTATAGCTGATACGCTGGATAGGGACAGCCTGTTGATTATAGAGTATTCTCCAGGGGATACTGCCTTCAGTATGTAAGACGGCAGAGGGATGAGCTGGAGTATTGACAGCGAAAAAAATGCGACGATGGATATGGCTATCCACTTTTCCCAGGGGGCTTGTAAGCGGAAGGCTTCCCTGAATCGTCTGATAAACCAGATATCGAAGAAGGCTATGGTAATGATGCCTGTTATGGCAATCGCCCATGTCTCAACAGAGCCGAACAGCAGTGTAGATATAACTATAATTGTAACTATTGCCAGAGGGCTAATCATGCTCCAGCCTTACAATCTTTATACCGCCGTTATCCCGCTGAAGCCATAATGTAATCCTGCCGCTAAAATGAAGCCATCTATCTTCCCTGACAATGAGGCGGTCTATCCTGTAATTGCCTGATACGAGGACATATCCTGCAAGGTCGTTTATATTGATATCATCAAGCCTGTAGTGGTTCTCATTGCCTTTGAAACACCTATTGTATGCCTCTTTCATGGCCTGTATGTCCATCCCATTTTCAACAGCATCCTTAGAAAAAAATCTCATAAAGCTATCAATATTTCCCCTTTCGTATGCAGACAGATATGTCTTGATGAACAGCTTTGCCTCAGAACGGGTTATCGGCTTTATGGGCTGTTCTGCTGCCTCTGTTATCTGTAAAGGCGCAGGCTGGGGCCTTTGAACAGTATTGTTGTTCTCTTTGGTGTTACCCTCATGAATATCTTTATTCGCCTTGATGTTATTTGCAGTTTTATTCTGCAGACTGCTAATCGTGTCCTTCTGGAGAGTCTTTTCGACCTTGCCCTCTATGCTAACAGGGGAGGAGTGCTGCGGCTCAGGGATTGGAGGGCGCACATTATGCGAATCGTGAGCCTCAAGCATTGTATGAACATCCTTACTCTTTATGATGTTATTCCCCCCATCTGTCTTTTTATCCCTGGGTAGTTGTTCGGAAAATAACCCTTCAGACCCCCCCTTACCTTTCTCTTTAAAATCCCCTTCAGCCATCTCCTTCAAATAGGCAGGATTACCTTCATTGCCCTTTACCTCTGTTTTAGACATGGATGCCTCATTGTTAGCAGCAGCCTTATTATTCTCCATGTGTTCGCTGTTTACAGGCGGCGGTGGCACAGGCTGGTTCAGTAGAAAGATGATACCAATGACAAGGATGGATATGACAACAGAGGATATAGTTATTATCTTAGGGATCATCACCTTTATATGGTTGACAGGGGATGCACTATTATCATATCCTGCACTGTGAAGCGGTCTTAAATAACGATATAGCCTGTTAGCCCTCGCATCGGCATGGATGTCCTTGTTCTCATTGGGGTTAAGCGTCCTGTCATACTGCCTTCTCCTTTCAGTGTCTTTCAACATGTTATACGCCTCATTCACCACCTTTGCCTTTTCCTCTGCCTGTTGGATAAGCCTGTAATCTGTCTGATTACCGCTGTCCTGAAATCGGTCAGGATGATAGAGAAGCATCAGTCTCTTCCAGCGGTTTCTTATCTCATCAGGGCTGGCCTCCCTGCGAAGGCCGAGGGCAATATAAAAATCCCTCTGCTTATTGAAGTGAAGACAAGAGATTATCTGATCTGCCCCTTGCATAAGCCTGTCCGCATCAATCCCTGTAGATGCGGACAGCGCCCTGGCTACACCAGGATTGATGGATATGTCTATAAGGGTCTCAAAACATCTTAATGCACCTTCATAGAGGCCATTGATGTCGTTTGCAGGCGGCCCATGATAAAACCTCTTTATCAGGCCTGCGGCCATGAGGAGGTTTAACCCCTGTCGTCTGTCTGAGTAAGACTTATCCCATCTATCCATGCGTTTCCACCTATCTTGTTATCAAACCTGAGGGACCTCTGCCGTCTAACTGCCACAACAACCGCCTTACAATCATCAGGCGTAGAAAACTCCACCCCGATCTCCTTCCAGAGGTTTGTGCCTGTCACGACCTCAGACCTCGCATCAAGGCTATTACAGCCAATGCCTGTGACCTCAAGGAAGAGTCCATTGCTTGTGGTCAGCCCATCGGTCTTTATGTGGGCTTTCAGCATATATCTGGTCTGCGGCTTAACAACCACAATCTGTTTCATCACCGTAATATCAGGGTTATGCTCTCCATCAAATGTTATGCCGATAGACCTTGTTCCTGCCATATATATATCGTTATCCACATAGACATCTACGCCTTCTGCTTTTCTAAGCCTCCAGTCAAAACCTCCATTCATGATATCATAATCGAGATCTCCGTTATAGATGAGATTCCGGCCATCAGGATTTGCCAATCTTGTTTTACCCCGGATCGTTTTCAAGAGGTCTTTCCAGACATCCATTGCATCGTCATACCTGCCCTTTGCTATCAGAAGATTGCAGAGCCTTAGAAAGATGTCCTTATTCATCCCGTCTTTAGGCATCCTTTTATAGGCCATTACGGCATTATCCAGCATATTGGAGTCCATAAGATAGCCAAGATAGTCACGGTAAAAACGAAAGCTGTGCGGGACAAGATTATAGAGTATGTATTCAGGCGTAATACCCATCTTATAGCAGAGGTCATAGACCTCTGATTGTTTTTCCGGGTCAAGCTCTATATATCTCTTGAGGCTCTCCATCCCCTGCAAAGGCATCCCCTCCACAACATAAAAGACGCCGACATCCCATATGGTCTGGGGGTCCATGGGATTAAGTTTCACCACATTTCCCATTACCATCTCAGCCCTGGCCTTTTCACCAATGAACTGGTATGCCCTTGCAAGGTCAAGCAGTGAGCTGACAGACATAGGATTAAGCCTCAATGCCTTTTCATAAAAGCTGATGGCCTTTTTTATGTCAGGCTGAAACAGGTTAAACTGGTAGTATCTGCCAAGATCATGGTAGTATGCGGCATTGTCAGGGTCAAGCCTGACGGCTTTCAGAAATCCCTCCTCTGTCTGGCTTTCTGCTGCCAAATGGGCTAAATACGGGCATATAAGAAGATAGCTCAAGAATAATGACAGGAATATGACAGATGTATATACCGATACCCTAAGCCCTGCCCCGCCTCTCTGGCTTTTTTTGTTTCTTTTCATCTTCCCCGTAGTAATAAGAATGGTAATAGGAGTAAGAACCATATCTGAGGTCTTTATGCGATATATCATTTAAGACAACCCCGAGTATCCTTGCATTGACCCCATTTAATGTCTTTCTTGCCTGTGCTATAGCATCCTTTGGGGTCTCCCCTGCCTTTACAACCATGATAACCCCATCTGCAAGGGTGCTGAGTATTACACTGTCAGAAAGGCCGAGGACAGGAGGCGAATCAAAGATGACAAAATTATAAAGGGCAAAGAGGGCATCAATCAGCTCCTTCATCCGTAATGAGCCTAAAAGCTCTGACGGGTTTGGTGGAAGCGGGCCTGAGGGTATTACATCGAGCTTCTGGATGGCAGTTGGTTTTATAAGGCCGTCGCCAAACTCTGCATTGCCTGAGAGGAATGAGGAAAGGCCAACAGAATTATTAAGCCCGAATATCTTATGCAGCCTTGATTTCCTCATATCTGCATCTATCAGAACCCCCTTGCTGCCTGATTTGACAATGCTCATAGCTGTATTGACGGCTGTGGTGGTCTTGCCCTCGCCCTGCCTTGGGCTTGTAACAAGCATTACCTTGGGAGGCCTGCCTGCGGATGAAAAGAGGATAAATGTCCCGATGGAGCGGTATGCCTCGGCAATGGCCCCCTTATTGTCAGAATAGGCGACAAGCTCTTTTGATGCCCCTGCCCCCAGATCATCATAGTGCGGGACCAGCCCGAGGGCAGGCAGATTGACCTTGCGCTCGATGTCATCCGTAGTCTTAACGGTGTTGTCGAGATATTCTGCAAAGAAAGCAAGACCTATGCCGCCCATAAGACCAACAACTATGGACAGCAATATATTCATAGCCTTTTTTGGCTTATACGGGGTTTTCGGGACCTCTGCCCTGTCCAGCACCTGGACATTGCTTGCTGTAAGCGTTGCTGACAGCCCTGCCTCTTTAAGCCTCTGCAAAAGGCCGTTATACAGCTCGGTGTTTGTATCCACCTCTCTCTTTAATATCTGATACTGGACTATCCTTTGATTGAGGGCAAGGGCCTCCTGCTTCTGTCTGTCGAGTGCGGACCTGAGATAGCTCTCTTTTTTTACTGCTGCATCATAATCCGCCTTTATGCTTGCAACGATCCTCTTTGACTCCCGGTCTATCCTCGCCTTCAACTGGTTTATCTGTTCCTTCAGCCTTACCATCTTCGGGTAATCAGGCTTGAATATCTTGGAGAGCTTTTGATATTCTGTCTCGGCATCTCCATACTCTTTTTTTAGCGACAGGATTAACGAGTTGTTTAACACTATGGAGCTTGACTGCGGGTCGCCCTTCGCTATCTCCTTGTAAATGGCCTCCTTGGCTATCCTATCCGAGGTTGCCTGGGTCAGTGCAGCGGACAGGTCTGCAAGCCTCTGGGTTACTATATCCTGCTTATTGTTGCTGTTAGGGCTGTTTTTTTCATTAAAGAAGATAATCTCGTTCTTGGCCGCATATTCATTGAGCTTTTCCTCTGAGCTTTCCACCTTTGCCTTCATGTCATCGAGCTGTTTTTCAAGCCAGCTCCTTGCCTGCTGGGTTGCGGCAAACTTGCTTTCTATATTGAAATCTATATATGACTGTGCAATTGCATTGGCAACCTTTGCAGAGAGCTCTGGATTATGTGTGCTGAAACTCACTCTGACAAGTTGGGATTTCTGTATTGGAGATACCTCTGTCCTGTCGAGGAATGCATCTATAAGGGCAGAGCTGACGCCGTCTTCTTGTTTTGGTCTTGCAGTAGAATTTGTGCTGGAGGATGGAGAGAGTAAAGAGCTGATATTAAAGATGGATGGCTGCGGTGAAAACTCAGGGTTTGTATCAAGCCTCAGGGACTTTATCACCCTCTTTGCAAGGTTTCTGCTTTTCAGTATCTTATACTGGGTCTCGTAGTAGTCCTCCTGCGGTCTTTCTATATTATAGATATCCTTGAATGTAAGGACATTCGGGTTTTCCCTGTCAATCCTTATAATGACCGATGCCTCATACATCGGCCTTGTCATAAATGTGCCGATGGTAACAGTAACGACAACAGCGAGGAAGAATGTTAAAACCGTCCATCTTCTTTTGAGGATTACCTGGATGTAGTCCCTTAGATGGGGTTCATCCTCTGCTATCTGATATGGCATGGGTGGAGCAACGGGATAATCCCTTGGTCTGTCAATCGCCCTCTGCTCATTAATCTCATCCATCAAACCCTCCCGCAACCCTCCTTATAAACCAACGCTGGCTCCTCCAAAGGATATGGCCCCTCTGATTGTCCTCAGGAAGCCGCTAAAGAAATTCTTGATGCCGTTTGTCGGCACTATTATTATATCATTGTCCTTTACAGGGATGTCAGGGCTCTTGCCATCCACTATAGCAGGATAATCCACAGGTATTATGTCCCTCTCAGGGTTTCCATTATCCCTGTAAATCCTTATATCGGACTTTGCTGCCACATATTTTAGCCCTTTGGCCATGGTAATGGCCTGGACAACGGTCATCCTGCCGTGAAGCGGAAATGCCCCTGGACTCTCCACAGCACCATCAACAAAAACAACCCCGCCCTTTGGCACATTGATTACATCGCCGGAAAACACAGGGATATTCAGCAGGGTATTGCCCTTCACAAGTAATTCATCCAGGTCAATAACGATAGTCTTTGCCGTCGGGGCATTAGCGGCTGAGGAATCAGACGGCCGTATCACATAGCATATGGAGCCTGCATCGTCTGTAAGTCCTCCTGCCTTGGACAGCATATCGAGGAGATATTTCTGTCCTGTTATGGCATAGACCTGAGGGGACTTGACAGCGCCCAGGACAGCTATCCTTTGACTTCTGTATTCCTTTATATACACGCTTACAATTGGTTCCTCAAGATATTTCTCAAGTTTCTTTGTAATCTCCTTTTCAAGTTCTGTTGCCGTAAGCCCCTTTGCCTTTATTGCACCAATAAGCGGCAGGCCTATATATCCCTGCGCACTGACCCTGACAGTTCTCCTCAACTCCTCAACCTGGAAGACATCTATATCCAGGAGGTCCTCGGGCCCTATTACATAATCTGCATCCGGCCTGCTATTATGTGCCATTGCGCTTTCAAGCATCAGGTCATTCATCTTCTTCGCCTTTGCATCCCTTTTTGCCTCCTTTTCCATCCCCTTTATATGGAGTTCCTGACCTCCAGCACAGCCATAAAGAAAGACCAGAGAAGAGGCGAATAACAGGATTAACGGAAGGATTATGGCTTTGAGGTCTTTATTCATGGTCTTTACGATAGGGCGGTCTCAATACACCGCCCGGGTCTGCACATGGAAAATAGACACTATGGCGTTGATGGGCTTGCTACGCCTTTTGTCTTGCCTGCCTGGTGTACGGCATAGATTCCAAGTCCTATTGCTATAAGGCCGGCCCCGGCAAGGATAAGCCCTTTATAAGATGGGCCTGCTCCGCCTTCTTCTCCGACAGCCTGGACAGGAACTATCCTGTAACCTGTTTTAGATGAGGAAACATATACACTTTTCCCTGATGCAAGCATCTGAAGCCTTGAGCCAGATGCATCTTTTACCAATATATTGCCTGTAATATTTATAACCTTTGTCCCCTTTCCGTCAAAGATTACCACTCCCCGTGTGCTTACAGTAGAATCAGAGGCAATCCTCTGGAACTCCTCATTAGGCACGGAGACCTCTACTATAGTTGTAGGTGTTGTTACGGCAAGTGATGCGCCATATAAGACACTAAAGCCAACACTCCCCTTTGTAAGGTTTATGGTATAGCTGCCCTTGAGGCCGGCCACAGCAATCTCTGTATTATTCCCGACCTCAACCCTTGAGCCGTCCTTAAATGCAATAGATGCCTTGCCGTTAGCAGTCCTTAGATTGGATTCAGGTATAATCGGGTAAACCCTGTCCTTTATATCCACCCATTTATTGCCTATGGTCTTCACCTCAGCCTTTCCTGAACCAAAGACATCACCGAGGACACCCTGATTTATCTCTGTGGAAAAGACAGACTGGCATGTGAATAGCACAAATGCAAAAACCATAAATATAGATATACCTCTCATCCCTCTCCTCCTTTTACTGTTTACAGCTTATAATTCGTTCGTATGCAAATTACTATCCACCCACTATAGACTACATTCTTAGCACCTTTAGAGAGAAAAGTCAAGTCCAGCCCAGAACTTGGCCATGGATGACCCGATTGCTACGCCTTCTTGACATTAGATATGCAATTGTTTAAATTACCATATGCAAAAAAGGCTCTATCTTGTTAATGCCATCTTCATTGGCCTGATATTTGTCTCTGCGTTGATTCTGACGCGGGACATCATTGCCATGTCTGAACCGAAGAATGTTACATCCGAGAAGGCAGCCAAGAGCCAGACGGCCCCGCATACAACGAAGATACTTTTGTCCTATGATGCGATACTATCCAGGAACCCATTCGGCCCACCGGCAGGGAAACTAACCCAGATAGAGGGCACATCAGGAGGCGGGCAAAAGACTCCTGTAGAGGGCGAATTGTCATTGATAGGGACATCGGTTGGCCCAAGGCAGTACAGCTATGCTATATTTGAAAACAAAAATGGTGAGCAGGAGGTCTTTAACCTCGGTGATGCAGTCTATAATTATGGCATCCTGAGTTCAATTAAGACAGAAAAAGTAGAGCTTACTCAAGGGGGCAAGAAGATAGAGATACCAATGGCTGATTCAACAGCAAAAGAAGTGAAGGCCAAGGGGGAGAGCAAGGCATCTCCGATGGCAGGCTTTGCCAGGAGATTCGGGGAGCATGGTTATGTTGTTGACCAGAAAAAGGTCCTTCAATCCCTGGAAAATCCCCAGCAGATACTGACAGACGCAAGACTCTTGCCGAACATCAAGGAAGGCAAACAGGAGGGCTTTACCCTTCAGGAGGTTAAACCAGGAGGCATATACGACAGCCTTGGCCTCAAGAATGGCGATGTGCTTTTGCGGATAAATGAGCTTGATATCTCAAGCCCTGAAAAGGCCATGCAGGCACTCGCTGCCCTTAAGGGTATGGATAATGTTAAGCTTGATATAACAAGGGATGGAAAAAGGATAACCTATACATATCAGATAAGGTAGTTATGAAGAAAGGAGCAGCCTTGAAAAAGAAGATTTTATCGCTATTTTTATGCATCGTCTTTGCAGCCTCTTTTGCCTATGCAGAAGAGTCACCTCAGAAGCAGGAGAAAAAAGAGCCACAAAAGCAAGCCACGGAGATTAAAAAGGCTGACAGGGTTACCTTCAACTTTGTGGATGTGGATATCTCAACAGTTGTCAAGTTTATAAGCGAGATAACAGGGAAGAACTTTATATACGATGATAAGGTGAAGGGCAAGGTAACAATTATTGCCCCTTCAAAGTTGAACATAAATGACGCCTTTAATCTCTTTACCTCTGTCCTTGAACTCAAGGGCTTTGCTGTAATTCCATCAGGTACCTATGCCTATAAGATTATGCCGCTTTCTGCGGCCAAACAGGAAGGGACAGTTATAATAAAAGAAGGCAAAACGCCTATAAGCGATACCTATATTATAAGACTTATCCCCCTTAAGCATATCTCATCGCAGGATGCAGTGAGTTTTCTGCAGCCATTGATAAGCAAGGACGGGCACATATCTGCCTTTGGCCCAAACAATCTCCTGCTTGTAGTTGATTCTGCCCTGAACATTGATAAGGTGATGTCAATACTTGAGAGTATAGATAGACCAAAGGTTGAACCTGAGATTGTATTTCTTAAGTACGCCAATGCAGATGCTGTAGCAAAGACATTGAAAGAGGCCTTAGGCAAAGGGAGGATCTCCCCATTTCAGCGGGCTATACCAGGGATACCTGGCGCTGGTGCCGGTGCAACTACTGTATCAGAGGAAGCGGATATTGTTGCTGACAACCGCCTTAATGCCGTGGTCTTACTTGGCAATAAGGAGGAAAAAGAGTCCATGAAGAGATTGATTGCCCTCCTCGATGTTCCCACGCCAGAGACTACAGGCAAGATAAATGTATATTTTCTTGAAAATGCAGATGCCACAGAGTTGAGCAAGGTGCTTGAGGGTATTGTGAAGGGGACAGCAGGCAGGGCAGGAGTACCTGGCCAGCCAGGTACTCCTGTGAGTCCCTTTGAGGCAGGAGGCAATATTTTAATTACGCCTGATAAGGCCACAAACTCACTCGTAATAGTTGCATCGCCATCTGATTACCAGAGTCTTGCACAGGTTATAAAACAGCTTGATAAGAGGAGAAGGCAGGTTTTTGTAGAGGCCATGATTGCCGAGGTCTCACTTGCTAAGATACAGGAGATTGGAGCAAAGTGGCGGGCTATGGGGACATCAGGTGGAATGCCTGCTATCATAGGAGGCGTTGGAACGATAGATTCCAATGCAATCCAGTCCATCATCTCTGGCCTGAGCGGCCTTACACTTGGAGGGCTTGCACACTACCTTACTATCCCTGTGACAACTACTGACTCAAGCGGCAATGTCACAACCACTAATCTTAGCGTCCCTGGTTTTGCCGCCCTCTTTAGCCTGAGTCAATTCAAGGATGCTATAAATGTTCTTTCCAATCCCCAGATCCTTACCTCAGATAATAAAGAGGCGGAGATTGTGGTTGGTGAGAATGTCCCATTTATCTCGATGCGTCAGGCACAGGGGGCAGTACCAGGAGGTGTTTTCAATACCATTGAACGGAAGGATGTTGGTATAACCCTTAAACTTACCCCTCAGATAACAGAGGGCGATTATGTGAAACTCGATGTGTATGAGGAAATATCATCCCTGCTCAGCGGGCAAAGCCCGGATGTCCTTACTCAGGTTGGACCGACAACGACAAAGCGTTCTGCAAAGACCTCTATTGTTGTAAAAAACAACCAGACCATAGTTATAGGAGGACTGATGCAGGACAAGGATGAAACCACAGTCAGCAAGGTCCCTATACTCGGCGATATCCCGCTGCTTGGTGCAGTCTTTAAATACAAGCATACTGAAAAGACAAAGACGAACCTCCTTATCTTCCTTACGCCAAAGATTGTAAAGGATGCATCCGAGATTGGCAGGATAACAGAGGATAAGAAAAAGGAGTTTGGAAAGGCAGGGAATAGGTATATCGAAGACGAATTGATAATAAGGTTTAAGCCAGGAACACCCAAAGAAAAGGTAGATGAGATTATAAAGGCTAAAGAGGCTACAGTTATAGCTGTAATAGACAAAGACACCTACCAGATAAGGCTGAAGAAGGGACAAAAGGTAGAGAAGGCTGTAAAGGAATTCTCTCTGCCTGAGGTTGAATTAGCAGAGCCAAACTATGTAGTGGTCAAATAAGGCTGCTGCTGAAATGGACATATCACATCAGGAGTACCTCGAGATAATAAACGACAACGGCGATGTGATTGGCATTGCCCCAAGGACAGAGATTCACGGGGACCCCTCGCTTATTCACAGGGCAGTGCATATCCTTATATTTAACCAGAGGGGTGAGCTGCTGCTTCAGAAACGTTCAATGAGCAAAGACCTGAGGCCTGGCATGTGGGACACCTCTGTTGGCGGACATCTTTTGCCCGGCGAGTCTCCCGATGATGGAGCGATGAGGGAGATGGATGAGGAGCTTGGTATAAGACTGTGTGAACTCACCTTCCTTTATACATACATACATTCAAATGATGTGGAAACAGAGATGGTTACTACCTTCAGATGTATCTATGAGGGCAAGATATTTCCTGACCTTGATGAGATTGATGAGGTCAGATTCTGGGGTATTGATGAGATAACCGATAACCTTGACAAGGGTGTCTTCACACCTAACTTTGAGGATGAATTTTTGACATATACAGAATGGATAACCTCGTAAGGTAAGATCGAAAAACCCTTACCATATCAAAGCGACCTTCAAGATTCCTTCATAATTTTCTATTATCCTATTACTACCGCTGTAAAAAACCATTTATAGCAAGGGGGCAATGTGATAGAATCATAATGAGTGGAAGTTCCGGAATCCAGAAAGGAGGAGTAATGAGGAGATTTATCATTTTTGTTATGTTGCTGGCATCTGTCTTTTCTTTCTCAACAAATGTCATGGCCGTAAAGAAAGTAAAGACAGACCAATCCCTGCGCCGCGGTGAAACAAGGACAACCCTTGACCCAAAATTATTCAGCAACCCCAGGGTAAGGCGGGCATATCAGGTTGCAAAGGATATCCCAGCGGTTCTGGATAGCATATATTGTTATTGCCAGTGTGAACAGGGATTCGGACATAAGAGTCTTCTGAGTTGTTATGTTGATAATCACGCCTCACAGTGAGACATATGCCTTGGGGAGGCCCTGCGGGCCTCCGAGCTTTATAAGAAGGGTTATCCTGTAAAGAGGATAAAGGAGATTGTGGAGAAGGAATTCAAGAGATGAGGCTCAAGGCTGTTATCCTTGCTGTTGTTATCATAATCGCAATGATCGTCCTTTCCCTTATGTTGCCGAAAGAGGAGGGACATAAGATTGCGGCGGTTGTCGGCCTTGAGGCGCCTGATTTCCAATTGAAGGACACCAATGGCAATGTGTGGAAATTATCCAATCTAAAAGGGAGGGTTGTGTTTGTAAACTTTTGGGCATCGTGGTGCGCCCCGTGCAGGGAGGAGATGCCTTATATGGAGAGCCTCTATAAGAAGATGCAGGGCAGGCCCTTTCAGATGCTGGCTATCCTCTACAAAGACGACCCTGCTACAGCTATGTCATATATGAAAAGGAATGGCCTTGACTTTCCTGTTCTCCTTGACCCTGACGGGAAGACCGCAAAGGAATACGGCATAACAGGTGTGCCGGAGACTTACCTTGTTGATAAGACATCAATCCTCAGAAAGAAGTTTGTTGGGCCAGAGCCGTGGGACAGCCCTGAGGCGCTGGCACTGATAGGAGAGATGCTATAATCTTACGGAGGATGCAATATGCAGATTCCACAGCAGTGTAAACTCTTTGTTGGTCTGCTCACAAATGAGGTCTTTCTCTTTGATGAGATAAAGCAGGAGCTAAATGAGATATTCGGGCAGATAGACTTAGAAGGCCCTGTCTGGCCCTGGCAGCACACGGACTATTATTTAAAGGATATGGGGGACGACCTGAAAAGGAAGTTTCTGTTTTTCAAAAATCTGATAAGGCCGGAGGATATCTCCAGGATAAAGATAAATACGATGGATATAGAGCAGAGGTTTTTGAGGAAGGATGGCGGCAGAAGGGTCAATATAGATCCGGGTTATATAGATTTTGCAAGGGTTGTCCTTGTGTCAAGCAAGGACTTTAGCCACAGGCTCTATCTCGGCCATGGCATATATGCAGAGGTGGCCCTCAGCTTTGTGAAGAAAGGTTATCAGCCCCTACCTTATACATATCCTGATTTCCGCTCTGCTGAATACATAGAGCTTTTCGGCAGGGCAAGAGAACTCTATAGCGCCCAGATAAAGAGAGGCCAATCCGCACAAGCCTAAATTTCAAATTTATAGGTTACCTTATTTTTTTCTTGACAAATAATCAAAAATTTGATATTTATATATCAATATAGTACCTCGTTACCTCCCCTGAGCTGCTGTCTTTCCCTCCCATAAAAGGACAGCAGCTTCTTTTTTTGTGGCTCTTTTCTCGGAGAGATGCTCCTTGAGAGGCAGGGATTGACATTCTAACTGAGGACATCCCTTGCGGTCATTATATCGTTTTTTATCTGGAGCGATAGTTGCCCTGGCGTATCAAATCTTATCTCGTCCCTTATACGCCTTATAAAATTCATCCTGAGTCTCTTGCCGATGAGATTGCCTGAGAAATCCAGTATATGAACCTCGTAGCTCATCTTTTCCTGGCCAAAGGTTGGATTCTTCCCTATGTTTGCAACACCCATGTATCTGTCTTTGTCAAAACTTACTGTGACTGCATAGACGCCTTCTTTCGGGACTATCTCATTGGGCGTAGTTATGTTTGCAGTTGGGATGCCGAGGACAGATGCGCCTATCTTCCTCCCCTCAACCACAATGCCTTCTATGCTGTACGGCCTTCCGAGAAATCTTGCTGCCTTTTCGACATCACCTTTTAACAGGAGGCTTCTTATCTTAGAGCTGCTCACTATCTGGCCGTCTATCTTTACGGCATCAAGCACTGTGACCTTAAAGCCGTAGCCCTCTCCGAGTTTCTTTAGGAGCTCAGGCGTGCCTTTTCTCCCCTTTCCAAAGGAATAGTCGTGCCCAACAAATACCTCTCTGACACCAATCCTGTCAACGAGTATGTCCTTTATAAACTCTTCAGGATGCTGGTCTGCAAACCTCTTGCTGAAGGATGCAAGGATTAACACATCAATACCGCATGCCCTTATCAGTCGCTCCTTCTCCTCGCTGGTCGTCAGAAGCCTTAGCGGCGTTGATGGTGCAACCACCTTTAATGGGTGCGGCTCAAAGGTAAATGCCATGGATGTCCCGTTGTTTTCCCTTGCCCTGCTTTCCACCATCTCAAAGATTGCCCGATGGCCAATGTGGACACCGTCGAAATTTCCTATGGTCAGGACAGGATAAGGGAATTTCCCCCTGAAATCTATTGCATCTATCCCCCTAATTACCTTCATGCCTGACGCTCCTCAATCTATCAAAGACCTCTTTAACCTTTTCCCTCAGGACATCGATCGTGGAATTATTTTCGATTACATAATCAGCGGCATCTATCTTTTCCTTTATAGACGATTGGTTCTCTATCCTGAGAAGGACATCCTCTCTCGAATAACCCTTTTCCTCCAATCTCTTTATCGCCCTTTCTTCATCCGCATATACAACAATGGTCATGTCAACCCTTTGATTGTAACCCTTTTCAAACAGCAATGGGACCTCGCAGATGACAATGGCCTCAGGGTCTTTTACGCTCCTTTTTATGTCTTCAATCCTGTCAAATACAATAGGATGGATTATGGCCTCAAGGGCTGTTTTCCTTTCCATGTCCCTGAAGATGCACTCTGCAAGCCGTTTCTTGTTGAGCCTGCCTGCATCAAAATATTCCTCTCCAAAAGAGTTCCTTATCTTCTCAAGCACATCCTTACTTTCAAGTATCTCATCAACTATGCCGTCTGAATCAATGGTTACGGCGCCGAGCTCCCTGAATATCTCAAGGACAGTGCTTTTCCCCATGCCAAAATTTCCTGTTAGTCCTACAAAGGGCATAGGCAGTTACGCAGGAGATTGTTTCCTTGGATTATGCATTGAATCTGTTCATTGCCGCACCAACTCCGTGTGTGAGTATAAACTCAATTGCATCGGCTGCTACAGTGATGGATTCCCCTATCACATCATTGTCCTGTTTCGTGAAGCCCTCAAGGACATAATCCGATGCTGCAATCCCTGTTGGTCTTCCAACACCGATCCTTATCCTTATAAAGCTGTTTGTCCCGATGGCATTGATTATTGACTGGATACCCTTATGCCCTCCGGAAGAGCCCTTTTCCCTGATCCTCAATCTCCCTGTTTCCATATCTATGTCGTCATGGATGACTATAAGATTGTTTTCAGTAAGCCTGTGTGATTGCAGTGCTGCCCTGACTGCAACACCACTAAGGTTCATAAAGGTGAGGGGTTCGATGAGGATGACCTCAGCATCGTCTATAAAACCCTTGCCGTAGAGATAGCCTTCTGCCCTGTTTTTCAGCAGGACTTTATGCCTTGATGCAAGGGCCTCAATGACCATAAAACCAATATTATGACGCGTCCTTGAATACCTGCGGCCTGGATTGCCAAGACCTACAATTGCCCACAATGTAACCGTCTATTTCTCCTCTTCTACCTCTTCCTTCTTTGCCTTCTTTATGACCTCGGGCTCCTTTATCTCCTCGGCAGGTGCTGCAGGAGCAGCCTCTTCAACAATAGGCGATGTTATTGTAAGAACTACCTCCTCTGGTTCTGCCACTATCCTCAGGTCCTCTTTAACTACAAGGTCTCTGACATGGATAGAATGGCCTATCTCTACCCCTGATATATCCACTTCTATCTTATCAGGTATATGTGTTGGCAGGCATTCGATCTCAACCTCTCTCATCTGATGCTGGAGAATGCCGCCATTTTTTACTCCAGGGGAGTCCTTGACAAGGGCAATAGGAACTGTAATCCGTATCTTATTTTCAAGCGATACCTCTATAAAATCTGCATGGAGCAGTTCTCCTCTGATCGGGTCTATCTGATAATCCTTTATCAGCGCCCAATGCTCAGTCGTGTCTTCGCCCCTCTGAAGCACAAGGTTTATGAGTGTATGTTCGCCAATGCCTGAATTAAGAAGGCTGGAAACCCCCTTGGACTGAAGTCTTATTGAGGTAGATTTGCCATCTCTGTAAAGCACGGCAGGTATCATGCCCTGCATCCTCAGTTTCCTTGCAACTCCTTTACCAGCAGCAGGTCTTTCCTCTGCCTTGATTATAATCTTTTCCATATCTAACCTCCTGAATAGATATTTGTGGTCTGCATTGATACTTCGTTTATCCTGATTATCATACAAAGAGCGAGCTTATAGAAGACTCCTCGTGTATCCTCTTTATGGCCTCTCCAAGAAGTGGAGCAACAGACAGCACTGTAAGTTTTTCACACTGTTGTTTTTTGCTGTCAAGCGGTATGGTGTTTGTAACAATCACCTCATCGAGTTCTGAACTGTTTAGTCTTTCAATGGCCGGGCCTGACAGCACAGCATGCGTGCACGCTGCAAATATCCTTCTGGCTCCCTTCTCCCTTATCGCTGATACTGCCTGGGTTATGGTACCTGCTGTGTCTATCATATCATCGAGAAGGAGGGCGTTTTTACCCTTTACATCTCCAATAACATTCATTACCTCTGAGATATTTGCAGCCTCCCTCCGTTTATCTATTATTGCAAGCGATGCCTGTAGCCTCTTTGCAAATGCCCTTGCCCGCTCAACACCCCCTGCATCAGGGGAAACAACAACTATATCCTCCAGATGCCGTCCATTTATATATTCAAGCAGAACAGGAGCAGCATACAGGTGGTCAACAGGTATATCAAAAAATCCTTGGATCTGCGCTGCATGTAAGTCAATAGTAAGGATCCTGTTTGCACCTGATGCGGTTATGAGGTCTGCCACAAGTTTTGCAGATATGGGAACCCTCGGCTGCACCTTCCTGTCCTGCCGCGCATAGCCATAGTATGTTATAACAGCAGTTATCCTCCTTGCCGAGGCCCGCTTGAGTGCATCTATCATCAATAACAGCTCCATGAGATTATGATTCACAGGGGCGCAGGTTGGCTGAATAACGAATGTATCGGTTCCTCTCACATTCTCGTTTATCCGAACCATTATCTCGCCGTCGCTAAAGGTCCCGACTGTTGCGTCACCAACATGGATAGCCAAGCACCCTGCAACCTCAGCAGCCAATGCCCTGTTTGAGTTTCCTGTAAAAAGTTTTATACCCTCTGGCATTATACCTCCCCTCTAAATCCTGCAATACAAAATACACATGGCTGGGGCGGGAGGATTCGAACCTCCACATGGGAGATCCAAAGTCTCCTGACTTGCCGTTTGTCTACGCCCCAATCCTCATCCAAGCGTTCTAACTACCCTGTTCCAGTGGTTTGTAAATGCCTTTGATGCCCTGATTGCATCCTTGCTGCCTTTAAAGAGACCAAAAACAGTGGAGCCGCTTCCGCTCATGACTGCACCCAATGCCCCTGTTTTTAGAAGCATGCACTTGATCCTCTTTATCACAGGATAACGCCTAAAAACAGCATCTTCAAGGTCGTTAAAGATTCCCTCAGAGACAACCGATAAGTCGCCGTTTTCAATGGCTTTAATAAAAAGCTTTGTATTATCGCCCTTAGCAGTATTCTTTGTCAACCCTGATTCAACAAGGCCGTTATTGAAGTTCTCATACGCCCATCTTGAGGACACAGATGGGTTTGGCTTTACAAGAAGGAGACAGAAAGAGCGGCCAGCCTTCAATGCCTTTACCCTCTCCCCGCGGCCACTTATAATGGCGATGGGACTGTTAAAAAAGAACGGTATATCAGAGCCTATACTTTCAGAGAGTTTTGAAAGCCTGCCTTTGCTAAGGCCAAGACCCCATAGTCTATTCAACCCTTCAAGTGCGGATGCTGCATCTGAGCTTCCACCGCCAAGCCCAGCCCCTATTGGAATAGCCTTTTTTATCCTTATACATGCACCGTTCTTTACTCCGCAGCCTTCCCTTAACAGGATAGCGGCCTTATACACAAGATTTTTATTAAGAGGTATGTCTTCAGAGCATTCTATTATAATGGAGTCAGCCTTTTTGAAGGTAAGCGTGTCATACAGGTCAATCATCTGCATGACACTGACTATGTTGTGGTAGCCGTCATCCCTTCTGCCCAGGACATTGAGAAACCAGTTAATCTTGGCAGGGGCCTTAAGGGTAAACATATCTGTCTACTTTATATTCTTGAGCTTCTCCTGCACCCTGAGTTTCAGCCCTTCTTCCTTCTCCTCAAATCTTATGGCATTCTTGTAGGCTTCTATGGCCTCTTTTTTCATGCCCTTTTTAAGATATATGTCTCCGAGGTGTTCAAGGAGTACAGGGTCGTCCTTTGTTATCTGCACAGCCCTGAGCATCTCCCTTAGTGCATCGTCATAAAGGCCATTCTGATAATATACCCACGCAAGGCTGTCAAGGATATAGCCCCTGTCGGGCTTTATTGAAAGGGCCTTTTTCACAAGGGAAAGTGCCTCATCGAGGTGTATGCCCTTTTCTGCGTATGAGTAGCCGAGGAAGTTAAGGGCATCTGCATTATCTGGATTAAGCTCAATAGCCTTTTTTGCCATGGCAACCATCTCGTCGAACCTGCCCAGCTTTTCATACAGGACGGCAAGCTCGAAATAAAGTTCATCATCCTTTGGCAGGATAGAGATACCTCTGTTCAGTGTTTCTTCTGCCTTTTTATAGTCTTTTTTCTGGGTATATGATAGGCTGAGGGATATATATAAATCTGGATTTTTTGTCTCAAAGCTCAATGCCTCATCGTATATCTTTATGGCGTCATCTACCCTGTTGACCTTAACATAGAGGTAGCCTATCTGAAGGTATGCATTGATATCCTTAGGATTAATCTCAATGACCTTCTTGAACTCCTCTATTGCATCATTGTATCTTTTCATCTCTTCAAATATAACCCCAAGGTAATATCTTAATCTCGGATCCTTTGGCCTTGCCTCTATCACAAGCCTTAACTCCTCAATAGCCTTTTCATACTGATGGTCGTCTGCATACAGGAGGGCCATCCTTAGATGGACATCTATATTTGTCGGTTCCTGATTTATTATATTCCTGTACTGCTCGAGTGCCTTTCCGAATGACTTCTGTTTTATATAGACCTGGGCAAGCCGCTGCTTTGTATCTGTATTGTGCGGGTTTAGCCTTAGTGCATTACTATACATCTCTACAGCCTTGTCATACTTCTCCTCTGATTCATATACAATACCGAGACTGATATAGGCAGATTCAAATTCAGGCCTGAGTTCTATCACCCTCTTGAAATACTCAGATGCTGCATCAAACCTCTTCATCTCCAGATTTATTACACCAAGATAATAGATGGCCATAACATTGTCCTTATCGATATCAAGGAGCTTTTTTAGTATATTTGAGGCGTCGTCATATCTGTCCATAGAGGCATAGATTGTGCCGAGGAAGATATAAGGCTCAGTCTTTTTTGGCTCAAGCCTTATAACACGGTTGTATATATCAATAGCCTCCTGCTTTTTCTGCTGACTGTTATACAGTCCTCCAAGGAGAAGCAATGCAGGGATGTAGTCTGGGTTTTTCTTTACTGTATCTTCAATAAGGGAAGTGGCCTCGGCGACCTTGCCTGTCCTTATAAGCAGAGCGCCTATCTCTGTTTTAAGATACGGAGAATTGGGGTCAATCTCAATGGCCTTTTTATATTCCTCTACAGCCTTTTCCCACTGTCCCTCTATCTCAGCCTGATAGCCGAGGATGAAGTGATAATATGCCTGCCTCGGTGGAGGCGGTGTTTCTACGGGCATCTTTGCTGCGGTTGAACAGGCAGAAAGAACAGACAGCGAAACAATCATTGCAATAATTCTAAAGTTCATAGACTATTATGGCATAAACAGAGATGATCAGTAAACAAGTCTTTAAACAGTTGTTATACTATAATATACGATGGCTCAAGAACTTATTATCATAGGCGGCGGCCTTGCCGGCTCTGAGGCAGCATGGCAGGCATCCAGAAGGGGATTGAAGATAAGACTCTATGAGATGCGGCCCAATAAGCTTACCTCTGCACATAAGACCAAATTTTTAGCAGAGCTTGTATGTTCAAACTCGTTTCGCTCCAACAGCATTTACAATGCCGTGGGACTACTCAAAGAGGAGATGAGGATGGCAGATTCCCTGATAATGAGGGCAGCAGATAGGGCAATGCTCCCTGCGGGCTCTGCCCTTGCTGTTCAAAGGGACTCCTTCTCTATGATGATTACAGAGACCATTGAGGGAGATCCGAATATAGAGGTGATACGGGAAGAGGTTAAAGAACTGCCGGGGGATGGTATCATGGGTATCATAATAATCGCTACAGGGCCATTAACATCAGAGGCAATGGCAGGAGAAATAGCCCGACTTACAGGGAGTGAATACCTTTATTTCTATGACGCCATCTCGCCTATAATTGATGCAGAAAGTATCGACATGTCAAATGTATTCAGGGCATCACGCTATGGCAAAGGTGGAGACGACTATCTGAACCTTCCAATGACGGAGGAGCAATACGATGCATTTTACAATGCCATGATAAAGGCAGAGAAGGTGCCTATAAGGGCATTTGAGGAAGAAAGGGTCTTTGAGGGATGCATGCCCATAGAGATAATGGCGTCAAGGGGAAAGAACACATTGAGATTTGGGCCGATGAAGCCTGTTGGTCTTATAGACCCAGGGACTAAAAGGCAGCCATATGCAGTTGTACAACTGAGGGCTGAGAATGCCTTTTTCACAGCCTATAACATCGTTGGCTTTCAAACAAGGCTGAAACGGGCTGAGCAGAAAAGGGTCTTCGGCATGATACCAGGGCTTGAGAGGGCAGAGTTCATGCGGTTTGGGAGTCTGCACAGGAATACATACATAAATTCCCCCTTATATCTGGAAGATACCCTCCAGTTCAAGGCTTATCCCAACATCCTTCTTTCAGGGCAGATAACAGGGGTTGAGGGATATGTTGAATCTGCTTCTATGGGGCTTATTGCCGGGATAAATGCATATAGATTAATGAACGAAAAACCATTAATAATCCCGCCATCCACAACCGCCCACGGTGCACTGATCAGACACATAACATTATCAGACCCAAAAAACTTCCAGCCCTCAAATATAAACTTTGGCCTTATGCCGCCTCTTGTGGAAAGGATAAAGGATAAGATGGAGAGATGTAAGAGGCTTTCGGAAAGGGCGATTATGGATTGGGAGCAATATCTAACTTCTATAACATGAGGCTTAGGATTGGAAGATAAACTCCTCAACAGATTTATAGAATTCCTCAAGATAGAGAGGGCATGCTCTGTGCATACGCTGAGGGCGTACATAAAAGATGTAGGGGAGTTTTTAACCTTTGCAGAAGGGCTTGATATGGGAAAGATAGACAGCGTTGACATAAGGGGGTTTCTTGCAGAGCTGCATAAAAGAAGGCTCAAAAAGGTATCCGTAGGCAGGAAGCTTGCAACACTCAGGACCTTCTTCAGGTTTCTGCACAGAGAGGGATATATCAAAAAAAACCCTGCCAGACTTGTATCAACCCCTAAACTGCCTAAACCACTTCCCAAATTTCTCACGGTAGATGATGCTGTTGCCCTTATGGGAATGCCTAAAGGAGATGATTTCCAGATGCTGAGGGACAGGGCCATCCTTGAACTCCTGTATTCAAGTGGTCTGAGGGTGAGCGAGGTTGCAAACCTCAATCTCGGAGATATAAACATGAAAGAGGCGCTTGTAAAGGCAAAGGGAAAGAGGAAGAAGGAGAGGATAGTCCCGGTTGGTTCAAAGGCAATGAATGCTGTAAGGCTTTATCTGATAGAGAGGACACTGAGAAAGAAGCAGTCAGAGGCATTCTTCCTGAACAGAAACGGCGGCCGCCTGACAGACAGAGGCATAAGGAGGATTGTTGTTAAATACGCCAGGCTGGTGGGCATAGGACAGAGTATAGGACCCCACACCCTCAGGCATACATTTGCAACCCATCTTCTACATGGCGGCGCAGACCTCAGGGCAATACAGGAGCTACTTGGCCATGCCTCCTTATCTACTACACAGAAATATACCCATCTTGATATAGCCCACCTTATGGAGACCTATGACAAGGCACACCCAAGGGCAAAGGATGAAAGTGACAAGCATTGATGCTTTGTCTATCACAAAAATACATTAACGCTGTTTCAGTTTACTTTGAACATCCATTGACATGAACCTGAATCTCTGGTAAAAAGAGATTATGTGGGAGTATTCAGAGAAGGTAAAGGAGTTCTTTCTCCATCCAAAGAATGTTGGTGAGATAGAAAATCCTGATGCTGTCGGCGAAGTGGGCAGCATGATATGCGGGGATGCCCTTAAGCTGACACTCAGGATTGATAAGGAGACAGGCAGGATTATAGATGCAAAATTCCAGACCTTTGGCTGTGCCTCTGCAATAGCCAGTTCATCAGTGCTTACAGAGCTCATAAAGGGGAAAACCGTAGATGAGGCCATCAAAATCACCAATAGGGACATTGCAGAGTATCTTGGTGGGCTGCCAAAAGAAAAGATGCACTGCTCTGTCATGGGCAGAGAGGCCCTTGAGGCAGCAATTGTCAATTACATGGGCGAAAGAAGACCTCCAGAGGCAAAGGAGAAGCTTATCTGTCAATGTTTTGAGGTCACAGAAGAAAAGATACGAAGGGTTGCCATAGAAAACCACCTCACTACAGTTGAGGAGATAACCAATTATACAAAGGCAGGCGGCGGATGCGGCTCCTGCATACCGCAGATAGAGGAGATATTAAAGGATATATGGGCAATAAAAATCCCTGAGATGCCAAAGGTGAAAAAGAGACTCACCAACCTCCAGAAGATAGCACTCATACAGGATATTATAGAAAAGGAGATAAGGCCAAGACTTCAGGCTGATGGAGGAGACCTTGAGGTCATAGACATAGATGGCAAGAGGGTTATCATTGCCCTGAGGGCAATGTGTGTTGAATGTCCGATGGGTGGTGTTACAATAGATAATATCCAGGAGAAGTTAAGGGAGCTTGTGGATGAAAACATTGTGGTGGAGACGGGTTAAAATATTAATAAAGGGGGATGAAAATGTCATTGCCCGGCTTGACCGGGCAATCCATAAACAAGGGATTGGATTCCCCGATTAAATCGGGGGATGACAGAATTATTATAACTCAATAAGTTAAGAGGTATTTCAGGTGAAGCCGATATATTTTGACAATAACGCAACCACACCCATTGCCCCGGAGGTTCTAAATGAGATGCTTCCATATCTCAGGGAACTTTATGGCAATCCATCCAGCATGCACACCTTTGGCGGACAGCTCCATAGAAAGATAGAAGAGGCAAGGGTAAAGGTTGCAGACCTTATTAATGCTGAGATAGAGGAGATAATATTTACAAGCTGCGGGACAGAGAGCGACAATACTGCAATAATGAGCGCAATAGAATCTTACCCTCGAAAGAGGCATGTTATCACAACGAGGGTAGAACACCCTGCTGTCTTGAATTTCTGCAAGCACCTTGTGAGAAAGGGTTACCGTGTCACATTCCTTCCTGTGGATAAGTTTGGAAGGCTTGAGATGGAGGTATTCTTAAAGGCCATAGACGATGACACTGCAGTGGTCTCGATAATGTATGCAAATAACGAAACAGGTGTGGTTTTTCCAATAAAAGACATAGGAGAAATCCTGCAGGAAAGAAAAATACTTTTCCACACAGATGCGGTTCAGGCAGTGGGTAAGGTTCTTATAGATGTCAAGGAACTTCCTGTTGATATGCTCTCACTTTCAGGACATAAGTTGCATGCGCCAAAGGGTGTGGGTGCACTTTATGTAAGGAAAGGCACAAGGTTTTACCCTTATATAATTGGCGGACATCAGGAGCGTGGGAGAAGGGCTGGGACAGAGAATGTGGCATCCATAATTGCTCTTGGGAAGGCATGCGAACTCGCTAAAGGATATTTAAATGAAGAGGCGGGTTATCTGAGCAGACTCAGGGATAAACTTGAAAGGGCACTGCTTGAATTATGTCCTGATGCGCAGGTTAATGGTGATAGAGAAAATCGTCTGCCTAATACCACAAATATGAGCTTTCAGTATGTGGAGGGGGAGGCGATACTGCTCAGGCTCAATGAATATGGCATATGCGCCTCATCAGGTTCTGCCTGTACATCAGGTTCCCTTGAACCGAGCCATGTGCTGAGGGCAATGGGTATACCCTTTACAGCCATACACGGCTCCATAAGATTCTCCCTCAGCCACTACAACACAGAGGATGAGGTGGATAAGGTGATTGAAGTGATGCCATCCATAATAAGGGAACTGAGAACCCTCTCGCCGTATGGTAAGGAAAAAATGCAGGGATAAAGAATCTTGACAACAGGCATTAATAAAACTATGATTTTATCAGGATGGCACTTCTTCAGATAGCCCTTGATTTCCTCGACATGGACAAGACCCTTGCGGTCGCTGAGAAGGCCCATGCCTATGTGGATATCATCGAGGCAGGCACACCCCTTATTAAATCAGAGGGTATCATGGCCGTCGGTATCCTCAAGAAAAATTTTCCTGATAAAAAGGTCTTTGCAGATCTGAAGGTAATGGATGCAGGAGCCTTAGAGGCAAAGATGGCATTCGAGGCAGGGGCTGATATGATAAGCGTGTGTGCACAGGCCTCGATAGAAACTATTAAAGGTGCCATCGAGGAAAATAAAAGATGGAATAAGGAAGTGGTGATAGACCTCATAGGCTCAAGGGACTGGCTTTCGATGGCAGGGGAATTAAGACATCTGTCTCCAGATTACTTCTGTATCCATACCGGTCTGGATGAACAGATTAAGGGCAAAAGACCCTTTGAAGGACTGGAGGAATTTGCAAGGGAAATAAATATGCCATATTGCATTGCAGGCGGGATAAGGCCTGAGGATATTCCTCTCATAATGCCATTTAAGCCGTCGATTATTGTAGTGGGAGGATACATCACAAAGGCTGAAAGCCCAGGGGATGCTGCAAAGACAATAAAAGAGGCGATAGTGAGGTGCATATGAACTATTATCCTTTTATATTAGGGAAGATAAAGGAGGTTACAGATAGAATATCTCCCGAGGATTTTGACAACTTCATTAACTTTATTATCAAGGCTCCACGGATATACATAATTGGTGCTGGCCGTTCTGGCCTCGTTGCAAGGGCATTTGGTATGCGTCTTGTTCATCTGAAGAAGAAGGTATTCATAGTAGGTGAGACCATTACACCTGCAATGAGAAAGGGTGATGCCTTAATTGCCGTTTCTGGCTCAGGGAAGACCACATGGGTTGTAGAGACAGCAAAGGCATCAAAGACCCTCGGCGGAAAAGTGGCTGCCATTACATGGGATCCAAACTCTGAGCTGGCAAGGCTTGCAGACACAGTTGTCCTTATCAGGTCAGAGGCTATACCGAGAGGAGTAACAGGCTACACTACAAGGGAGCTTATGGGCATTCCTCTTCCACCATTAGGCTCGCTTTTTGAGATTTCGACCCTCATCTTCTTTGAGGCCTGCGTCCTTGTTCTGATGAACAGACTCGGTATCGAAGAGGAGGAAATGAGGAAGATCCATGCCAATCTGTGAAATCTAATAAAAACAACTCCTCATCTGTTATCCATAAAACCCGAAAACAATGTCGTCAATCTTCTCATCCATCACCGCTGAAAATTTTATGCCGCCGAAAGTTCAGGGAGCTTGAATTCGATCTTCTCTCCCATTATTTTGGATGCCTCTATCACTTCGATTCCGATGAGTTTTCCATCTCTGTCAAAATCTGCGTGGACGCCCGGGGTAATGGTTATGGTTTGCGCCGCCTTTGTCCCGGCCTCTGCAAAATATATGTATAGGAGATCCCGCTCGGGGTCAAACTCGATCCTCATGGCTCCTCCTTTCTTATAAACCCGCTGCCATACCGCGCCTTGGCGGTCAATAAAACAAACGCGTCTTGCTTATACTTATAATACACTGTTACCTCTTTTTCTTCAAAAAATTTTCCTTCCCACTCCGCATTAAAGGGGAAGGCAAGCACCTTGCCGAAAATGCCCTCCTGTGCATCTCCGGCATCCCGGCCGCGCACAAGGGTTTCCTGTATCTCCTGCAAGGAAATCCCTCGCTGAAGCATCCTTGCCTTTAAATGCGGATGAAGGTCAGATTCACTGATCGCTTTCATTTGCTATCTCCAATTATCTTCCTCTCTTCCTCCGTTATCCCATACAACCCATAAACAATATCATCTATCTTCTCATCAGTGATTGTAATTTCCCGTTCGATCTTTTCACGCTCTGCTGAGGGAGGAAGGGAATTTTTCTTTTTGTGTAAATCAAGCATCCGGTCAATCAGAATAGAATTCTTTTTTAAGTTGGTCTTCCGGGACAAAACGGCTGGCTTGTCTTAGGATTGCGCGTAAAGTTCCAATATCAAGTTCATTATGCATTACAATGGTTAGTGATTGCTTTTCGCCAGAGGATAAAATCCGTCTCAACTTTACGTGACTGCCTCTTTGAGAATGAATTGAAAACCCAAATTTTGAAAGAATTGATAATACTTCTTTTCCAGAGAGCCGCTTTAGTTTAGGCGACACTTGCTACCGGCTCCGTCTCCATCGTTATAATCAGCGTAGGATTAGGCGCAAGGCCGATCTCTTCAAGGTCTTCGCCTTCAAGGTGTAGTTCAACTGCCTCTTTGAGATTTGCAACCACTTCATCGATGGTTTTGCCCTGAGTTACAACAGGCACTTCAAGACACTCAGCAACATAGTACTTTTCGCCTTTCCTGATAAATGCCTTTATTGTGTGTTGAAGATGTTCTTTCATGTTTGCCTCCTTTATGTTCATATTTTACCTAAATCCTCCCCTAAAATCACCTTCAATTATCTTCCTTTTACCTCTATCAAGAATTCCTCAGCACGATTTTAAAAAAGTAGAATTAAAGACCAGACCCCGATAAACACCTCTTTTATAAGTTAAGCTTTCTCAAGTATTCTTCTTTTCCTCTTCTGTCACCCCTCTTGAGGTAAGAGGGGTTTGGGGGAGTTATCTTCTCAGCCATCCGGGCTAAAACGCTATCTGTATCGTTAAGTATCTCATGATTCCAAAATCGCATCATTTCAATCCCCCGATCTTTCAAATGCTCTGAGCGAGCAGCATCATATTCCCGGTTGTCATCTTGAGCGTGCTGTCCGCCATCCACTTCTATTGCAAGTTTCAGCTTCGGACAGTAAAAGTCCAAGATATATGGACCTACTCCGTACTGACGATAGAATTTCATCCCGTAAAATCGCCTGTTTCGTACATGCCTCCAAAAGGCCTTTTCAGCTTCCGTCTGATTACGCCTCAATTCCTGTCGCCGTTGTTTCAGCGACGGATCATTCCGTATGAACTTCATAACACCCCCGCACCCCATCTTAACTTAAGAGGGGGAATTTGCTTCTCCCTCAATTGCCTTTCTTTCGCCTCTATCAAGAGCCTCTCGTCACGCTTTTAAAAGAGCAAAATTAAAGACCTGTGACCCCTCAGCCCTGTTTTGAGTTGGGCTTCGAGGTAACCTTTTGAAAGATAGTGGGCTTTGTCTTTTTCAAACTTTGTGATTAAATTTTGGAGTTTCTCGCTGAATGAATCAATGTTAGTCATTGCTACAATTATACCAAATGACTATGCCTTATGGCGTGATTTGCAATTTGTAATCTACATGCTATTATTATAAGTCGTGGAGATTGTCTATCTAAATCGCACAAGCAGGGTACTGTCAGGCCATCTCTGGGTATTCTCTAACGAGCTTGCAACGAGCCCGAAGAGGTTTGAACCAGGCTCCCTTGTGGAACTCAGGGATAGGAAGGATAACTTTCTCGGAATCGGTTATATCAACCCGCACTCACTTATAGCCGTAAGGATCCTTACAAGACAAAGGGAGGATATAAATCCTGATTTTTTTAGAAAGAGGATAATTGATGCAGTAGAATATAGAAGGCGGTTTTTAAATGATACTGACTCTTTCAGGGTAATCTACAGCGAAGGTGATTACCTGCCTGGCCTCATAGTGGATAAATATGGGGACTGCCTCGCTGTCCAGATTCTCACAGCGGGGATGCAGAGGTGGTCTGAGGTTATTATAGAGGCCCTTGATGGGATATTCTCTCCATCTGTGATTGTAATAAGGAATGACAGTCCAGCACGATTGCTTGAGGGCCTTAAACAAGAGAGGATGGTGATCAAAGGCAGACTGGATAAGCTCCCTATAATGAGGGAGGATTCGATATGTTTTGAAGTTGATCCCATGTCAGGCCAGAAGACAGGCTTTTTCCTTGACCAGAGGGAAAAGAGGATAGCGTTCAGTCAACTCGTGGAGGGGGGCAAAGGCCTCGACCTTTTCTGCTATACAGGTGCATGGAGTATTCATCTGTCAAGCAAAGGGGCTTATGTAGCAGGGATTGATGAATCTGACCATGCAATCCTGCATGCACAAAAAAATGCCGGGATGAACAGGCTCTCTGACAGGTGCATATTTAGAAGGGCTGATGTCTTTAGGTTTCTGCGAGATGAAGTATCCAGCGGAAATCGCTATGACTTCATAGTCATTGATCCACCCGCGTTTGTTAAAAGCAGGACAAGATTGAAGGAGGCCATTAAAGGCTATAGAGAGATAAATGCCAATGCAATGAGGTTGCTGAAAATGGGTGGGTTGCTTGCCACATCCTCATGTTCTTACCACATCGATAGAGAAACCTTTACTGGGATGTTGAGGTCAGCAGCGAGGGATGCCGGCAGACAGGTTAGACTCATAGAGATGAGGTCTCAGGCAAAGGACCATCCTGTTTTGCTGTCAGTTCCAGAGACCGAGTATCTCAAGTGCGCATTTCTGGAGGTGGGTTAGTTCAGGTTTTTTGTTTAGATCCCAAATATGATATCCCTTTCCTCCATGTCCACCCTATCAATCCTGACCTTTAATTCCTTGCCGATGGTGAATCTCTTTTTTGTATGAATCCCATAGAGGCTGAGGTTATTTTCGTTATATTGATAGAAATCATCCGTCATGTATGACACATGGAGGAGGCCTTCAACATAGTAATCCTTTAGCCTTATTTTTAATCCATAAGGTCTAACAGACACAACCCTTCCCTCAAATTCTTCACCTACCTTGTCCTTCATAAACCATGCCCTCATCGCATCTAAAACAGCCCTTTCAGCCTCGTCAGACTGTCGTTCCATCCTCGATGAATGAAAGGCTATGTCAGGCAGAATAGATTCCAGTTCCTTAATATTCTTGTCGCTGAGATGTTTTTTTGTCAGCGCCTCCCTCAATATCCTGTGAACAACAAGGTCAGGATACCTTCTTATGGGAGAGGTGAAGTGGGTATAGCATTCAGATGCCAATCCGAAATGACCGACATTAACAGGAGAATATCTTGCCTGCTTCAGGCTCCTCAGTATCATATAGTCTATTATCTCTTCTTCAGGTGTGCCGCGGATCTGATTGAGCAGGTCTGAGAAATCTCTTGGCTTTATGCCCTTTTTACCTTTTAAGAGCCCGATGGAATTGGTGATCTTCATTATATCCTCCAATTTCATGGGGTCGGGTTCCTCATGTATTCTAAAGAGGCTTGGCACACCAACACCATCGAGATACCCGGCAACCGCCTCATTGGCAGCAATCATAAACTCCTCTATTATCATGTGGGCAAAATTTCGTTCAGCACTGACAATGGCCTCTGGCCTGCCCTGCATGTCGAGAAGGACCTCTGGTTCAGGAAGGTCAAAGTCAAGGCTTCCACGCTCAAGCCTTCTATCCCTGAGGATGTTGCATAATTCAGCCATCAGTTCAAATGCTTGAAGGAGATAATCATATCTCTCACGCTCATGTTTATCCATATCAACAAGGATTTTTCTTACAGATGTATAGGTCATCCTCTCATCGCTTTTGATGCTGCTTGGATAAAACTTTGTACCTGATCTCTTGCCATATCTGTCGAAGTCCATCTCTACAGTAAAGGCCAGTCTTTCAACCTTCGGCTTAAGACTGCATAAGTCCTCTGAAAGCTCCTTTGGCAGCATCGGTATTACCCTGTCAGGGAAATAAACGCTTGTGCCCCTCTTTCTCGCCTCGATATCAATAGCCGAGTCCCATGGAACATATGCCCCTACATCTGCTATGTGCACCCAGAGCGTATAGCCGTGCTCTGTCAACCTTATTGAGACCGCATCATCGAAGTCCTTTGCCTTCTCACCATCAATCGTGACTGTTGGGAGATTGCGCAGATCCCTTCTTTTTTGCTCTAATCTCTCACTATCTCCTTTACTAATTCCCCCCCTTAGTAAAGAGGGGATTTCTGTATAAAGCGTTTTTGCACCCTCAACAACATCGCTGGGGAATCTCCTTGGAAGATAAAACTCATCTATAATGCATTCTATTTCTGCCTTTGGGTCTTCAGGCCGCTCTATAATCTTTACAACGCGTCCGACAGTCGGTCTATTGCTGGTTGGATAGCCTATTATCTCTGCAACAACCTTATCTCCGTGCTTTGCCCTGCCTCTTTCCTTTGGAGCTATATGGAGGTCAAACGGTATTGCCTTGTTCTTTGGCCTCACATAACAGCCTGTCTTTGTAATATCGAGTCTTCCAACGATCCTTGTGGTTGCCCTGTCAAGGATCCTTATAATTTGTCCCTCACGTCTTATCCAGTTTTCAACCCTCGCAATGACCCTGTCATTGTCCATTGCTCCCATGGTTGCCCTTGCAGGTATGAATATGTCCCTTTCTCCTGGTCTTTCAGGGATGACAAATCCATAACCATCCCTGTGCGCCTCAAAATAGCCGTTTACAAGGTTCATTTCCTCTGCATGGCCGTAAAGACCCTTCCTTGTCAGGACAATATCTCCACTGTGGAGCATTTCTCTCAGAAGCCTCTTTAGTGCCCTTGCCTCAGGACGGCTGAGATGCATGTAAGAGACGATCTCTTTGAAACTCATGGGCCTCTGCATCTTTTCTCTGAAGAAAGCGAGCAATGTCTCTTTGTTCATCATAGGTATATTGTATGATATTTTAGGAATCATGTCTAATTTCAATGTATATCGTTGTATATTGTCGTAATATATAGCCCGTTACGCCTTGACATATTGCAGGTCTAAAGATTATCATCCATAGTGATGAAGGCTATTCTCTTTGATATAGACGGGACGCTTATAGATTCAGGCGGAGCTGGGACAAGGGCGCTTACAAGGGCGTTTGAGGACATCTTCGGGATCGGGGATGCCTTTAACGACATCAGTATGGCAGGAAAGACAGATCCGCAGATAATGAGAGATGCCTTGTGGAGGTATCAAATAGCCTCTAATGATGATAACCATGTGGATCTGTTAAAACTGAGGTATATAGATTTTCTCAAGGAAGAGATAAAGATAAGTAATGGAAGGCGCATAATGCCCGGGATAAGGGAACTCCTTGATCATCTTGGAGAATTGAATGTGCAGGTCGGCCTTCTTACCGGAAACCTTGAGGATGGCGCGACTATAAAACTTGATGCCTTTGGGCTCAGTGGTTATTTTTCTTTTGGGGCATTTGGCAGCGATGATGAGGACAGAAACAGGCTGCTGCCTATTGCGGTTGAAAGGATTAAACAGAACAGGGACATATCTATAAGACCAGAGGATGTTATTGTTATCGGAGATACACCCTTAGATGCAGAGTGTGCAAAGGTTCACGGTGCAGTGTCAGTTCTTGTAGCTACAGGGCCGTATGACCTTGAAACCCTCAATGGCATAGGCGCTGATTTTCTTTACAGTGACCTCAGCGACACAGATAGTTTAATAAGGTCATTAGAAATTTTTTAAAAAGATTAAAAAAACCTTGACAAATTTTTTTTTCCTTGGTAAACTTGCAAGGTTTTCCCAGGAAAAGGAAAACTTTTAGTAGGAGGAGAAGTGCCGACAATTGTACAACTTATAAGACAGGGAAGAAAGGCAGCACTCAAGAGGACAAAGAGTCCTGCCCTGAAAAACTGTCCACAGAAAAGGGGTGTATGCACAAGGGTATATACGCAAACTCCCAAGAAGCCCAACTCTGCATTGAGAAAGGTTGCAAGGGTGAGGCTTACAAACGGCATGGAGGTTACAGCATATATACCTGGCGTTGGGCATAACCTGCAGGAGCATTCTATTGTAATGATAAGAGGTGGCAGGGTTAAAGACCTGCCAGGCGTAAGATACCATATAATAAGAGGAACCCTCGATGCCCTTGGCGTTTCAGACCGTCGGCGTGGACGCTCCAAATACGGCGCAAAAAGGCCGAAGTAACCAGAGGTAAATATGCCAAGAAGAAGAGTCGCAGAAAAAAGAGAAATACTTCCTGACCCTAAATACAACAGCAAACTCGTCAGTAAGTTTATGAGCGCCATAATGACTGATGGCAAAAAGGCTGTAGCAGAGAAGATATGCTATGGCGCCTTTGATATAATAAGGGCAAAGACAGGCAGTGACCCTCTCAAGGTCTTCAAGACTGCGATGGAGAATGTGAAACCAGCGATTGAGGTAAAACCAAGGAGGGTTGGCGGTGCGACATATCAGGTTCCTGTTGATATAAGACCGCAGAGGAGAATTGCCCTGGCATTTCGGTGGATTATAGGATATTCCCGGAAGAGGCCAGAAAAGACCATGGTTGAAAGGCTTGCCGGGGAGCTGTTAGACGCTACAAACAATACAGGTTTCTCAATAAAGAAAAAAGAGGATACGCACAGAATGGCAGAGGCCAATAAGGCGTTTGCCCATTATAGGTGGTAATGAAATTAGAGGGGAATACAGTTTTGGCAAGGACAATACCCTTAGAGAAGACAAGGAATATAGGGATTATGGCCCATATAGACGCGGGCAAGACCACGACCACAGAGCGTATACTTTACTATACAGGCGTCACATATAAGATTGGCGAGGTTCATGATGGCACTGCGGTGATGGACTGGATGCCTCAGGAGCAGGAGAGGGGGATTACCATAACCTCTGCAGCTACAACCTGTTTCTGGAGGGACCAGAGGATTAATATTATTGATACGCCTGGCCATGTGGACTTTACAGTTGAGGTTGAAAGGTCATTGAGGGTGCTCGACGGCGCTGTTGCAGTCTTTGATGCGGTTGCTGGGGTTGAGCCCCAGTCAGAGACGGTGTGGAGGCAGGCAAATAAATACAATGTTCCAAGGATTGCATTTATAAATAAAATGGACAGGGTTGGTGCAGACTTTTTTATGAGTATAAACTCTATGATTGAGAGGCTTGGTGCAAATCCTGTCGCTGTTCAGATTCCCATAGGAGGCGAAGAACACTTCAGGGGCTCTGTAGACCTGATAAGGATGAGGGCCTTTTATTTCGACGATGAAACCCTCGGGGCAAAGTATCTCGAGGACGATATACCAACAGGGCTTCTTTCAAAGGCCCAGGAATACAGGGAAAAGATGATTGAGGCGTTGTCCGATGTTGAAGACTCTATAATGGAGAAATACCTCGCCGGCGGAGAGATAGGGGCTGAAGAGTTAATTGCAGCAGTAAGAAAGGGGACGATCTCTATGAAGATTACCCCTGTGCTGTGCGGCTCTGCATTTAAGAATAAAGGGATACAGCTTTTACTTGATGCCATAGTTGATTTTCTTCCATCACCATTGGATATACCACCAGTAAGCGGGTTTGTCCCAGGCACAAAGGATATTATTGAACGCAGGGCAAGCGACGATGAACCATTTGCTTCCCTTGCATTTAAGATAATGGCAGATCCATTTGTAGGACAGCTCACCTTCCTCAGGGTATATTCAGGCGTTTTATCCGCAGGCTCTTATATCTATAACTCCACAAAAGACAGGAAGGAGAGGGTCGGAAGGCTCCTCAAGATGCATGCAAACAAGCGTGAGGAGACAAAGGAGGTCTATGCAGGTGATATAGCAGCCGTTGTCGGCCTTAGAGAAACGCTTACAGGCGATACGCTTTGCGACGAGGACCATCCAATAGTACTTGAGGCCATAGAATTTCCTGAGCCTGTTATTGCCGTTGCAATAGAGCCCAAAACAAAGGCTGACCAGGAAAAGCTCTCTGTGTCGCTAAATAAACTTGCGCAGGAGGATCCTTCATTTAAGGTCTCCTTTGATGAGGAGACAGGCCAGACAATAATCGCAGGCATGGGTGAGCTGCATCTGGAGATAATTGTGGATAGGCTTTTGAGGGAGTTCAAGGTAGGGGCAAATGTCGGTAAACCGCAGGTTGCCTATAAAGAAACCATAAAGACAAAAGGTCAGGCTGAAGGAAAGTTTATCAGGCAGACAGGCGGAAGAGGCCAGTATGGTCATGTCTTTATAGAGCTTGAACCTCAGGAGCAGGGAAAGGGCTTTGAGTTTGTCAATAAGATTGTCGGGGGTGTTGTACCAAGGGAATACATCCCTGCAGTTGAGAAGGGCATAAAAGAGGCGTTAGACAACGGTGTCCTTGCAGGATACCCTGTTGTTGACATAAAGGCAACACTTTTTGATGGCTCGTATCATGAGGTAGATTCCTCTGAGATGGCCTTTAAGATAGCAGGCTCTATGGCCTTTAAAGGGGCAGCAAAGAAGGCAAAACCTATTCTGCTTGAGCCCATAATGTCTGTTGAGGTTGTAACACCAGAGGAATACATGGGCGATGTTATCGGCGATCTGAATTCAAGAAGAGGGAAGATTCAGACAATGGAAAAGAGGGGAAATGCCCAGGTGATCAGGGCATTTGTACCATTGGCAGAGATGTTTGGCTATGCTACTGACTTGAGGTCAAAGACCCAGGGGCGGGCCACATATACCATGCAGTTTTCCAGTTATGAAGAGGTGCCTAAAGGCATTTCTGAGGGGATAATTGCAAAGGTAAAGGGTGAATAATGATAGTTAATAGTCATCAGTTATTGGTTGTTAGGCTAAAAACTAAAAACTGTAAACTAACAACTAATTTTAGGAGGCGAGATGGCAAAGGCGAAATTTGAGAGGGTAAAGCCGCATGCTAATGTAGGGACGATAGGGCATGTAGACCATGGCAAGACGACATTAACGGCAGCGATAACGAAGGTATTGGCGATGAAG
>JAJYJJ010000003.1 GCA_021789595.1 Nitrospirota bacterium
TGTTAGGGTCTATTAACCCGTTGTTCCTGAGGGCTATCCTCATCTGTTTTTTGTAAAAGGGGATGTCTGCTATATACTCCACAGGTTCGCTGTATATATCATGCCTGTATAGGTGCTCTCTAAAAGGCATCCCGCCGATCATGGTATATGACACAAGGTTGTGGACATTGCCTGCCTTTACCCTTTGATAAAACAGACCCTGGGGCTCTATCATCATAACAGGCCCTTTTTGGCACAGTCCCTGGCAGCCTGTTTTTACAACCTCGATGTCTATCCCCCTTCTGGATGCCTCTTCATTAAATGCCCCTACAACCTTTTTCGAGCCTGAGGCCGTACAGGCCGTTCCACAGCAGACCCTGACCCTGAGCGCATCCTTTATAAAGAGTTCGTCCTTAAGCAGTTCCCGTAGATTCTTTAAGTCTCCAACACCCCTTAGTTTTTCCACATTACCCCTCTTTTACTGCCCTTATGATTGCATCTATCTTTTTCATATCAACCTCGCCGATGACCTCCTCGTTAACAACAGCCACAGGCGCAAGGCCGCAGCAGCCCACACAACCAACGGTCTCCAATGTCAGCGAAAGGTCGCCTGTTGTCTCACCATCATCTATGCCGAATTCATCTTTAATCGCATCAAGAACCTTCCCGGCTCCTCTTACATGACAGGCAGTACCTGTGCAGACCCTTACAACCTTCTTGCCCCTCGGGGTAAGATAGAAATGTTTATAAAATGAGGCTGTGCTGTATACCTCGGATAGAGGAATCCCAAGCCTTTCAGATAGGGCATTTATTACCTCCTCAGGTAGATAGTTATACTCCTGCTGGATCTTCTGAAACGCATGTATCAGCATTCCTTTTTTCTTTTGTGTATCTGTCAGAATGTCTCCAACCTTCCCTATCCCAGCCTCTATATTTATATCCATCTAACTAACCTCCAGATTTGAAATTTTAAACCGCTAATATATCCCTATATGCGGTTTGGCTGATGCCTTCTCTATTTCCCTTCTTGCAGCCATGTCAAGGAGCACCCTTTCCGCACCGAACTTTCCAGGCTCATACTTTTTAAGCTTTAAGGCTGCCCTTGCCCTGTCAATATAGTCAAGGGCTAAAGCAAGCATCTTTTCAGGGTCGGGCTCAAAATGCATTGGCCCCTTGAACCTTTCCCACCATACCTCAGTCATTATCCTTGTTACTTCACTGCTTGCACCTATAGGTGATTCTCCTCCAAAGATCACAGGCACACCTGATGCAGCAAAATAACATCCAATAGCAATTGCCTTTTCAGACATCCATTCAGGTGCAATACCAACAGCAGGCATGCCGCCTATCTCATCAGATAGGCCACCCTCCTCTGCCATTGCACTTGCAATGGTCAGTATCCTTGAATTATCAACACATGCACCAAGATGCAGTATTGGCGGAATGCCTATGGCCTCGCACACCTCCCTCAAACCAGGACCGGCGTTTTCCAATGCCATCTCTGGTGTCAGATAGCCTGCTGTTCCGCATGCAGCAGAGCCGCAGCCTGTGGAGACAATAAGCACATCGTTTTTTATCAATTCTGTGGCCAGAAATCTGTGTATGCCTGTTGACGGAACCCTTGGATTGTCACAGCCTGCAAGTCCGACAACCCCACGAATCCTTCCTGCCATAATTGCATCATTTAACGGCCTGAAGGATGCCCTCCACCTGCCGCCCTGCATGTATTCTATGTATTCATGGGAAAAGCCTGCGATTACAGGGAACTTGTCTGTAATATGGCTGCCCTCTGTTTTCCTGTTGGGGAAATTATCAATGGCGATCTTCACTATCTCCCTTGCTATCTCCCTTGCCCTGTGCTCACCATACTCTATATGCATTGCACCAGGAATTTTTGCCTTCTCAGAGGTCGTTATAACCTTTGTGTGGAACTTCTTCGAAAGCTCAGTAATTGCAGGCATTATACACTGCACATCTACGGTAATTGCATCCACAAGCCCTGTCATTATGCCCAGCTCCTGATTTGTAAAGCCTCCAGCAGTGGGTATCCCATGCCTCATAAGAACCTCATTTGCCGTGCAGCACATTCCGCCGAGGTTAATGCCATTTGCACCTTTTGATTGTGCATAGGCAATCATCTCAGGCTCAGATGTTACATCCACTATTATCTCGGCGAGGGACGGCTCATGTCCGTGAACAACAAGGTTCACCTCGTCCTCTTTAAATATCCCAAAACTCGCCTCTGCCTTTACTGGCCGCGGCGTTCCAAAAAGGATATCAGTAATGTCTGTAGCTATCATGCAGCCTCCCCAGCCGTCAGCAAGGGCAGTTCTTAAGCCGTGGGTAAGGAGATGGTCAGGCTCATGGTCAACGCCAACAGATGTCCTGTGCATGGCCTCGGCAATCTCCCTGTCTATACCCCGTGGAGCAATACCCCACTTCTTCCATCTCTCCTGAGTCTTTTTTGGCGCCCTTCTAAGGTAGTAAATCTCACCCTTCTGCCTGCCGAAATCCTCTAAAAACCTGAGTGCCACATCCCTTGCAACATCATTTACAGCTCTGCCTTCAAACTCGATATCGAGTATTCCCGCAACCCTGTAAAGTTTTCTCACATCGGTTATCTTAAAGTCCTTTGCCTCACCATTGGCAACTGCAAGCAATGTAAATGCCATATCCCTTGCATGGTCGCTGTGGGCTGCGGTTCCTGCAGCTATCATTCTCACCATGTTCCTTGCAGCAACCGTTGGAAGGGTTGCCCCACAAACACCCCTGGCCTCTTCCTCTGCGTTTCTGCCCACAAACCTGCATGGGCCCATATGGCACACCTTGCAGCATGCACCCGATGCACCAATAGGACATGGTTTCAACCTCTCTGCCCTTTCAAAACATGTCTCTATCTTATGGGACTCACCCCACTCTATTATCTTTTCCGCTGCCTCATTAGCACTCTTTATAATATGCTTATCCATTTTTACCTCCATATTAGCATCAGGTTGAGGTTAAGGTTGGAGTTAAGATTTTTTTATCTTAATCTTAACCTTAGCCTTGTCCTTAACCTGTCTTTAAATCATCGGTTCCATCTCCAGCGCCGGATGACCGACCTGGGTGAGGTATTCCACAAGCTTCTCTGAATCCTCGCAGATCGCCTCATCAGCAATCTTATCGAGAAGATCTGCAACCCCTTCATCAGCAGCCCTCTGCTCAAATGCCTCTTTAAGACCTTCTTTCAGGTTCTTTGTCATCCATACGACCCTTTTTATGCCGCCATCACCAAAGAGAAATTTTTTACTTGTAATAAAGTTTCTTCCAATGCCCATAAACCCAGGTGTCTGAGCCCCGCCTCCAACTGTCCCGGCTAAGGTGGAAAACTTCATCCCTATCGGCGTCATACCTGTATGCCCTCTGTTTACAATCATAACACCGTTTGCCTCGGGTATAATCGCCAGGATACATTCGAAACACCCGCATGATGTCATGGGATTTTCCATAATTGTATAGAGATTAAGCGTCTCAACAGCGCCTCCAGAGGCCTTTTTAAGGTATTCATCAACCCCTGAATAACGGCCATATCTCGCATCTATCAGACCGACCTTTGCAACAGGCTGGTTTCCGCCTGTCGGGTCTATCTCGTATGCAGCCTTTCCATCAAGCCAGTTATATGCGCCGCACAGGCCGAGCCTCTCAGGCGTTATAACACATACATGGCTTGGTGCAAAAGACTGACAGAGGAGGCAGGAGTAAAATGTATCAACCGATTCATCGGTCATACTGCCAAGCCTCAGGTCCCTTTCCCTGTACGTATTCCGTGCCTCTTGCTGCATTGCAAGGACATCCTTTTCATCAACATACAGGGTCACCTTGACCTTATCAACGATGGACTTGAACCTGTTATGTGTCATTGTATTATGGATTATACCTATGTGCTCAAGATTAAAACCTTCGTTGTAAGCGGCCTTGCTTATCCTCATCCAGACAATATCCCTCTGTCCCATATGCCAGACGCCCTGGGCCTCATTGATGTTGTGATGGAGTTTCCTCTCTATGACAGACTCGAAGTCCTTCTGCATCTTTCTGCCTGCAACATCAACAACTATGCCCAAAGGCATAACTCCGCCATTTTTAAACCGTTCAGCAATATCTGTCCCTACAATGGTGATCCTGCCGTCTTCAACTTCATCGAACTCCTTCATCCTGACCCATTCAAATGCAGGGGACCGCTGGCCGCCAAACTCTACAAATGTATCCTCCTTCCTTATCCTCTCGCCCTCGAAGGCAGGCCCATATACAACAGGGATCGGCGGCTTTTCCACTGTAATCTTAAGCCCCCTCACCTCGATAGCCTTTTGCACCATCTTGCTGTGATCAAGCTCCCTGTCGACCTCCTCGTATGTGCATACCCCTGTAGGATGGATGACAGGCTGCATTGTATCGCATATGGCCGGATACCCCATGTTTATAGCCCCGGCGCCTGTTGACCACTTTATATCATCAAGTTCGCCGAGTACCATGGCAAAGGCAAAAACCCTGTCCTTTGTATATTTAAGCTGTTTTTTATAGTCTCCCGGTTTGACATTCCCAAAGATGAGTGCTGCCCTTATAGACCAATCCAGGGCATAGATTGTATGTTCCGTATCAGGGCCGAGAGGAACTATCCTCGTGTCCCATCCAAGCTCAATGCCTTTCCTCTGAAGCTGTCTTGTAACGCTGTCGCCATTGGATTGGCCAGAAAGAAATATGAGGATGTTCTTCTCCTGAAGCTCCCTTATTATATTCACGGCAGTATCCTCATCAGGCGCAGCGCCAATGACAGCGGCAAATCCAGGCATAGTGCCGTCCACAAGCTGGATGCCCAGATTTCGCTGTATGGTATCTGTTATAAAACCGTTATAAACAAGCCCTGTATCGGGATCCTTATATGGCTCAAGCCCGTATATATAGCGTAGCGACATGATTATCTCCTCTGCAAAGAGGGTTGCCATTCCCGAGTCCAATGCCTCGCCCAGATATGGCTTATACAGACTTTCTGCAGGCTCCTCATGCAGCAATTCCTTGGCAAACCCCAATGCCACCTTCATGTCACCAAGATTTTTTACCGCAAAACCTGTCATTGCATATACCATAGGAAGAAAGTATGCGGTATCAGGAAACTCAAAGCTAAAATCCTTGCCTTTTTCTGTTATAGCCCTGTTGAGCATCTCATCTGTCTCTGCAACGATCCTGTGAGACGCCCTTATAGCCGCCGATGCAATATATTTAGACACATCTACCTCCCTTGAGGAATCTTTAGGATATTTTTATAGTTTTTACTATATAAAGTCAAGAAATTTTTCACCTTCATATTCAGCCGCACTGTTACTGTCCTCTTCTAATCAAGGCATTCTGATTAAAGATATAACCATTAGAGCCTGCAATAAGAGGTAATGTTATTTATAAGCTTTTTTTATAGTTAAAGTCAAGGAATTTGGCTATTTATAAATTTTATTGAATTATTTGTATCACAAATCCACGATTCGTGAAGAAGCCGACGCAACAAGAAATGCAGGATTAACCACAAGAGCGGAAGGCAGATTTAAAAATGCCCCATGACGATAAATCGTCATGGGGCATTGATGTCTCTGTTTATACTATTGAATCTTTACCACATTGGAGGCCTTTGGCCCCTTTTCTCCATCAACCACTTCAAATTCAACCTTCTGCCCTTCAGCAAGGGTCTTATATCCATCCCCTTTTATTGCTGAGTAGTGGACAAAAACATCAGGTCCATTTTCCTGCTGGATAAATCCATAACCCTTTGATTCATTAAACCATTTCACTGTACCCATAAAACCCATACTTCTTAAAACCTCCTTCTGTCTTAGGCCATATCAAGACCTAATCTGATTACATTAAATCCCAGATAAACAGGGATGCCATTGGTATCGGCTACCAAGACATAACATTTTATAGCACGATGGCGATTCCATGTCAAGAGCAAATCCAAAGCTGAAATTCAAAGCTGATTGAGGTTGTTTGACAGCGAATAAGTAACCTCTCTGGTAAAATCCGTTGGGAACATCTTTAACAACGGTGACCTTCAACCTTTACAGCAGAATAAAAAAGAGGGCCGGTAATTCTGCTGGCCCTCTTAGATATTTAGATATTAGATAGATGTGATTTTTCGAAATTAATACATACCCTCCATGCCGCCGCCAGGCATCTTCGGCATCTCTGACTTTTCCTCAGGGATGTCCGTAATCATAACCGCTGTTGTGAGCATAAGGGCTGCAACAGATGCTGCATTCTGAAGGGCATATCTTGTGACCTTTGTTGGGTCTATGATACCCGCCTTCATCATGTCGACATATTCCTCAGCATTTGCATCAAAGCCAAAGTTTATGTTCTTATCACCCTTTACCTTCTCAACAATAATAGCGCCCTCAAGCCCTGCATTATTTATTATCTGCCTGATAGGCTCTTCAAGCGCCCTTTTAACTATATCAACGCCAATGGACTGGTCGCCTTCAAGCTTCAGTTTGCTAAGGGCGGTAGCTGCCCTCAGGAGCGCAACACCGCCACCAGGCACAATGCCTTCCTCCACAGCAGCCCTTGTAGCATGAAGTGCATCCTCAACCCTTGCCTTCTTCTCCTTCATCTCGGTCTCGGTTGCAGCGCCGACATTTATTACTGCAACGCCGCCAACTATCTTTGCAAGTCTCTCCTGAAGCTTCTCCCTGTCATAATCTGATGTCGTTTCCTCTATCTGTGCCTTTATCTGCTTCACCCTGCCCTGTATCTTTGCATGGTCGCCAGCGCCCTCAACAATAGTAGTATTCTCCTTTTCAACAGTTATCTTCTTTGCCCTTCCAAGGTCAGAGAGCTTTACATTCTCAAGCTTTATTCCAAGGTCCTCAGAGATCATCTGGCCGCCTGTGAGGACAGCTATATCCTCAAGCATGGCCTTTCTCCTTTCACCAAAGCCAGGCGCCTTAACAGAGCATACCTGGAGGGTTCCGCGGAGTTTATTAACAACAAGGGTTGCAAGCGCCTCGCCCTCAACCTCCTCTGCAATAATCAGCAGCGGTCTGCCCATCTTCGCTATCTGCTCGAGGATAGGAAGGAGGTCTTTCATGGAGCTTATCTTCTTTTCATTGATCAGGATAAAGGCGTCTTCAAGCACGCACTCCATCCTTTCAGGGTCGGTGATAAAGTATGGAGAGATGTAGCCCCTGTCAAACTGCATACCCTCTACAACATCAAGGGTAGTAGCCATGCTCTTGGCCTCCTCCACAGTTATTACCCCATCTTTTCCAACCTTATCCATTGCCTCGGCAATAAGTTCGCCTACAGAAGCATCATTATTTGCAGATATTGTCCCGACCTGGGCAATCTCTTTCTTGTCCGATACCATCTTGCTCAGCTTTTTTAATTCATCAACAACCACGCTAACTGCCTGTTCAATACCCCTCTTCAGCTCCATAGGGTTTGCCCCGGCAGCCACATTCTTCATCCCTTCCTTGTAGATGGCGTGTGCAAGCACAGTTGCGGTTGTTGTCCCATCGCCTGCAACATCAGATGTCTTTGATGCAACCTCTCTTACAAGCTGGGCACCCATGTTCTCATAATGGTCTTTAAGCTCGATCTCCTTTGCCACAGTCACCCCATCTTTTGTTATAGTCGGGGCGCCATATTTTTTGTCGATAATAACATTCCTTCCTTGTGGTCCAAGGGTTGCCTTGACCGCATCAGTCAGCATGGCAACCCCTTTAAGGATTGCATTCCTTGCTGCCTCGTCGAAAAGTAACTGTTTTGCCATATCTCCCTCCTTATCCTTCTACGATCCCTAAGATGTCTTCTTCCTTGATTATAAGATAATCCACACCATCGATATTGATCTTTGAACCAGAATACTTGTCAAAAAGAACAATATCACCCTTTTTAACCTCTATTGGCTGCAGTTTGCCGTCATCGGTAACCCTGCCGCTGCCTACAGCAATAACCTCGCCCTTTTGAGGTTTCTCCTTTGCTGCATCCGGTATAAAAAGACCACCGGCTGTCTTTTCTGGTTCCTCAGAATATTTCACCAATACCCTGTCTTTAAGTGGTTTGAACTTCATATTCCTCTCTCCTTTCTTTTAAAGATTAAGATTCGAGTTTATTAGCACTCACCTGCTGCGAGTGCTAATATAATAGACTTGACACTTTTGTGGCAAGGCGTTATATAACCGAATTTTGGCGTTTATAGAAGATTTAGAGCATCTATCGCCATTTATTAGAAATTATCTCAAAAGAGTATGGATATCTGCGAAAAGTGGATTCATCGTTTGACTTTGAGTGCAATAAGGAGTTAAGCTGGAGTTATATACTATTTATACTATATTCAAGGAGGTTTCTGATGGAACGATTAAAGGTGCTATTTCATGTAAATGAGCCTGAGCGGATAAAGGTTGCAATGGGTAACATAACCAACCTGATAAAGGATGTCTCGCCAGAGATGGCGGATATAGAGCTTGTTATCAACGGTGCAGCCATAAATGTTTACAGCAACAATGAAATAGTAGAAACGATGAAGGCCCTGAACAGTAAGGGTGTAAAATTCATGGCATGCAGAAATTCTCTGAGGATGCTATGCGAGAACAATCCTGTATGCATGTTAAATGAGGATACGCTTCCAGTCTTTGTTGAGGTTGTGCCTGCCGGTGTTACAGAGATAGCCAAAAAACAGGCTGAGGGTTACGCCTACATCAAGCCTTAAATCTTTACTCCTCGGCGTTATGAAGGGGCGTAAATTCAGAAGGGATTTTTTGACAACAAACCTTTATATATTTTAATATACATGATGCTGACATTTAATTTCGCTCTATACAGAACAGAATGGTTAATCGCTATAAACTGAGGTGAAACAATGTGCCGTTTAGTTGCCATCACATCCAGCAAGTATTTTTCTCCGATAGAGAATATACTTGCCCTCGAGACCATGAAAGAAGGGCATGATGGTTCGGGTCTCGGACTTACCCTGAAGGACCTTGGCGGCGGGTTTGAAAAACTAAAAAGATATCCGATATTATCAGGCATCTGTTCCAAGACAGGCAAAGGGACTCTTGAGGACTTCATGAAGAAGCAGGGTTTTAAGCTGAAACACGAGTGGAAGCCGAAGATAAAAAAGGTCAAAGGCATAATCCCGAGAGATGACTATTTTGCACGCGTGTATGACTATCCTGCTGAATATAAAAACAAACCCCTATCAGAAAAAGAAGACCTGCTAATGAACACACGGCTTGCGCTTAGAAGGATTGGCGAACCTGATGAGTCCATATTTGTATTTTCATTCTACCCCGATGTCATTACCCTAAAAGAGGTTGGCGACCCACTTCAGCTTGGTGAATTCTTTGGCCTTGACAGGGACGATATTAAGGCAAAAATAATATTTGCACAGGGCAGGCAAAATACAAACTATGCCATATGTCTATATGCCTGCCATCCATTTTTCATCCAGGGGTGCTGCTCGATGACAAACGGCGAAAACACAGCCTTCGTTCCCATAAGAGAGTTTCTTATGAGCAGGGGATTCCCTGGATATATGGGATATAACAGCGACAGCGAGGTGTTCACGCATATACTCCATTATACGGTAAGAGCGTTGGGATTCCCTTTACATTACTACAAGGATGTTATTACCCCGCTTAAGGCATCCGAGATTCAGCAGAGAAGTGACAGGGAGGCTTTAAGGCTCGTTAAACAGTCGCTTAGAGCCCTGTGTATAGATGGCCCAAATATGGTAATCGGGTTTCTGCCTGATGGAACATGTTTCATGGTGCAGGATTCTAAAAAACTACGGCCTGGTGTTGTCGGCGGAGTAAAAGGCAAATATGCACTGATGTCAGAGGAGTGCGGACTTGACAGGGCAATTCCTGAAAGGGACAGGGATAAGGACATCTTCCCCATGAAATATGACATGGTAATTGTTCCACCAGGGGCAAAGGAGGCGAAGGTATGGAACCAGATGCAGGGATAAGATTAGACAATAATCACCAGCTCTCGTTAAGGGAGTTTCCATATATAATCAGGTGGAGGGATGACAGGTGTAAGAGGTGCGGAAGCTGCACTGCGGTCTGTCCTGTTAAGGCGATTGTGCCGACAGTAAAGGTTCAACGGCTGGTGCAATCAGAGGGGCCTGTTCCAACCCCTGCAGCAGTAAGAAGGACTGTCCATGTGGTAGAGCAGGTCACAGATATGGAAAGGTACTGCACAGGCTGCGGGGCATGCACACTGGTCTGTCCAAATGAGGCAATAGAGCCTGAATTCAACCCACAAAACAAGTTTTTACATTATAAAAATAAAGGCGGAGAAGGATACAAGAGGGGTGGAAGGAGAAACGACCCGTCCATATCAACCCTTGACAGGCTGAAATTCACAAGAATCTCAATGCTCACAGACCCGGCCCTTGATGCAGGCAGGCATGAGTTCCGTGTAAGGTCTCTCCTTGGAAGGATTCTGCCCCCGGAAGATCTGCCATTAAAAATGATAAATGGAAAACTGGTGATAGACAAAGACAGCGGTAAATTCATCCCGCCTGTGCGTGAGATATTTCCCATAATGATTGGCAGTATGTCCATAGGCGCCCTTTCACCACCCATGTGGGAAGGTCTTGCAATGGGTGTGGCATATCTTAATGAAGTGGAAGGACTGCCTGTTGTGATGTGTTCTGGTGAGGGTGGAATGCCGCCAAGGCTCTTAAGGTCAAAGTATCTGAAATATTTCATCATCCAGATTGCCTCAGGGTATTTTGGGTGGGATGAGATTATACACGCATTGCCCCATATGGTGGAGGACCCAGCAGCAATAGAGATTAAGTATGGTCAGGGCGCAAAGCCAGGCGATGGTGGATTATTGATGGCACAGAAGGTCCTTAAGCTTATAGCCAAGATCCGCGGAGTGCCGCAGTTTGTGGACTTAGCATCGCCTCCTACACACCAGACAAAGTACTCTATCGAAGAGGCAGTTGCAAAGATGATCCAGTCCATGTCCATGGCATTCGGATTCAGGGTGCCTGTCTATCCGAAGATCTCAGGCACAAAGACAGCAAGGGCTGTTTTAAACAACCTCGCAAGAAATCCCTATGCAGCAGCCCTTTCCATTGACGGAGAGGATGGTGGAACAGGTGCAGCATACAATGTATCCATGGATAAGATGGGACACCCGATTGCATCAAATATAAGGGACTGCTATCTTGATCTCGTCAAACAGGGAAAGCAGAATGAGCTACCTCTTATTGCAGCAGGAGGCATCAGCAAAAAGGGCAATCTTGCAGCCAATGCAGCAGCCCTTATAATGTTAGGCGCATCAGCAGTGTCCATCGGCAAATACATAATGCAGGCAACAGCAGACTGCTTTGGAGATGAATACAATCGCTGCAACCTCTGTAATACTGGGAAATGCCCGAGGGGAATAACAACACAGGACCCAAAGCTGTATAGAAGGCTTGACCCTGATAAGGTTGCAGAGCGTTTGGTAGAGGTCTTCAAGGCCGCTGATGTAGAGTTAAGGAAGATATTCGCACCAATGGGCAGAAGCACAGAGCTGCCCATTGGCATGTCTGATGGATTGAGCATAGACGATAAAGCAATGGCAGAGAGGTTAGAGATAAGCTATGCGTGCTAAGAAAAAGGCAGCCAGCAGTCAGCAGCCAGCAGTCAGCAGTCAAGAGTCGAGAGTCAAAAGTCAGGAACCTATAGTCTGGAACAAAGATAAAAAATCCGTAACCATTTACGGAAATGTAAATGGCACGAGAACGCCGTCCAGAATCCTCGAAGAACAGATACAGCAGGCAGTCCGGGACGGCGCAAGGCAGTTATACATAATTGCCGATGGACAGCACGGCATTGGCGGCCGCATCTGGCCAAGGGGTGAGGCCGTAAAGATAACAGTTGAGGGTCCTGTAGGCCAGAGACTGGGAAGCATGGGAATGTTCGGCACTGAGATTATCATCAAAAACAGCGTCTCTGACGATGTGGGATGGCTTAACTGCGGTGCAAAGATAACGGTCTTAGGTGATGTGACTAACGGGGCATTTAACGCTGCGGCACAGGGAATCCTCTATGTTCAGGGCAGTGGCGGCGCAAGATGCGACACAATGACAAAACACAATCCACGCTTTGACCCGCCCCAGTCGTGGTATTTCAGGGATGTAGGTGATTCATTTGCAGAGTTCAAGGCAGGCGGGATTGCTGTTGTCTGCGGTGTAAATCCAAGGAACCCAAAAAACATACTCGGTTATCGCCCATGCGTAGGAATGGTGGGCGGAACCATATACTTCCGCGGTCCAATTCATGGATATAGTGAAAAGGATGTAAAACTCCTTGACCTTACTCCGCAGGACTGGGAATGGCTTAAAACCAATATGAGGCCGTTCCTTGAGGCCATTGACAGGATGTCATACTATGAAGAACTCACCTGTTCATCCGATGACTGGAAAAAGCTAATAGCATACACGCCTCAAGAAAAGCGTGAACGGAAATGGTTTAAGATGTCCGCTTCTGATTTCAGAACGAATGTGTGGGAAAAGGAGGTAGGGTGGGGCGGGATATTTGCAGAATATCTAGACCATGAGTTGACACTGCTGCCGTACATTACAGCAGGAAAGGACAGAAGGAACAAGCCTGTCTGGGCAAATGAAAAATATGCACCGCCATGTGCATATGCATGTCCGACACATATCCCATCGCACAAAAGGGCATCTCTGATCAGACAGGGTAAAATCAATGAGGCACTTGAATTGGTATTGCAATACAGCCCGCTTCCCGCAACTGTCTGCGGGCAGATATGCCCAAATCTCTGCATGCAGAGCTGCACAAGGGGGCAGGTTGATAGACCTTTGAATATAGATAAACTGGGAAGCCTATCACTCGATATGCCTGCACCAAAAAGGGCAGGGCAAACAGGTCACACAATAGCTGTAATTGGCGGAGGCCCTGCTGGATTGAGTGCTGCATGGCAGCTTGCATTAAAAGGTCATAGTGTTGACCTTTATGAAGCATCAGATAAACTTGGCGGAAAGATTGAGTTATGTATTCCAAGGGAGCGTCTGCCCCATGAGATACTGGAGAAAGAGATTTCGAGGTTTAAAGAACTGGGCGTCAATCTCCATCTCAACACAAAGGTAAGCAAAGAACTGTTCGCTGGAATATACAAAAATAATGAAGTGGTTATTCTGGCATGTGGTGCCCATCAACCAAGAAAGATAGAGTTCCCAGGCTCTGAAGATATTATTTCTGCCTATGATTTTCTTAAGGATATAAATCTTGGAGAAAGACCTGATTTGAAGGGCAAGAAGGTTGTAGTAATAGGCGCAGGCAATGTTGGAATGGATGTTGCCTCGGAGGCCTTTAACTATGGGGCAGAATCGGTCATAGCAATTGATATACAGAAGCCTGCAGCCTTTGGTAAAGAGATGGAGATAGCAAAGGCGAAGGGTGTAGAGATACTATGGCCTAAATTCGCTGAAAGATATGATAAAAAACAAAATAAGATATACTTTAAGGATGGGACATCCCTCGATGCTGACCTCGTTGTCATCTCCATAGGCGATGTGCCAATACTGGACTTCCTGCCACCAGGCATACACACAGAAAAGGGATGGATTGTAGTAAACGAGATTGCTCAGACATCTGATGTAAAGGTCTTTGCTATTGGAGATGCAACAGGACTTGGACTTGTAACACATGCGATAGGCCAGGGGAGGATTGCAGCAGAGACCATCCATTATCAGTTAATGCATGCACCAAGACAACCTGAGTTCAAACAGGCAATACCATATGAGAGAATAAAAACAGAATATTATGATGTATGCCGAGGCGATTTCGCATCACCAGAAAAAGAGGCAGATAGATGCATGTCCTGCGCCACATGCCGTGACTGTAAAATGTGCGAAGCCACCTGTTATTGGGGTGCAATAAGCAGGGTTGAACACGAAGACGGCTCATACGAATATGTTGTGGATGATGAAAAGTGCATAGGCTGCGGCTTCTGTGCAGGCATCTGCCCATGTGGTGTATGGGAGATGGTAGAGAATATATAAGAAATCCACAGATGATTCTCGTTTTATTTATTTAGATTGAAGGATGTTAATCAAATGCTTCAATAAATGAAAGGTATTCAGGGCAAGGCTCTATGAGTTCGATGCCCATGCCGTTTTTCATTGCTGAGATCGATGTCTTGAATGTCCTTCTAACCCTGCCTTGAAGTCTCATCATAGAACTATCAGGCAAGGTAAGTTCAATATTGACGGTGGTCCCAGGCACAAAGCCGTGCATAGTCCTTATAAACATGCCGTGCTTAGAAAGGTTGCTGGTTATCCCTGCATAGCTTGAGCCCCCTGCCTCAAACCTTACATCAAGCCTCTTTGTATGTCTCTCTGCGCTCCGCTTGGACATATAAAATACTATCAGCTTTAAGGTCTTTTGTAAAGTTTACATTTTTTTCTACTTTGTGCTAAGTTATTTATCACCTTTTCAGGAGGTGCCTTTATGATAAATATGATAAAGAAGATAGTATTGGCCTATTCAGGAGGGCTTGATACCTCGATTGCCATCAGATGGCTGATAGAGACCTATGACTGCGAGGTAATAGCCTTTTGCGCAGACCTCGGACAGGGAGAGGATATGGACTCCATAAAGCAAAAGGCATTAAAAACAGGGGCATCAAAGGTATATGTAGAGGATATGCAGGAGGAGTTTGTATCTGATTATATATTCCCGATGCTGAGGGCAAATGCCGTATATGAGGGTTCATATCTGCTTGGCACATCAATTGCGCGGCCGCTTATAGCAAAAAAACAGATAGACATCGCTGTAAAAGAGGGCGCAGATGCAGTAGCCCATGGTGCAACAGGCAAGGGAAATGACCAGGTCAGGTTTGAACTTTCCTACTATGCCCTCAGGCCTGATATAAAGGTAATAGCGCCGTGGAGACTCTGGCCCTTCAGGTCAAGGCAGTCACTTATAGAATATGCCGACAGATACGGCATAGCCGTTACCGCAACAAGGGAAAAGCCATACAGCATTGATAGAAACCTGTTTCACATAAGTTATGAAGGTGGAATCCTTGAGGACCCATGGACAGAGCCACCGCACGATATGCATACAATGATTGTTCCGCCTGAGAATGCGCCTGATAAACCCCTGTTTATCGAGATATCATATGAAGCTGGAAACCCTGTTGCCCTGGATGGCAAGGCCATGACACCTTTATCCCTGCTGAAAAGGCTAAACCAACTTGCTGGAGAAAACGGCATTGGAAGGGTAGATCTGGTAGAAAACAGATATGTAGGGATAAAATCAAGGGGCGTGTATGAGACCCCTGGCGGAACTATACTGCATATTGCCCACAGGGCAGTGGAGTCTATCACCCTTGACAGGGAGGTAATGCATCTCAGGGATTCCCTGATACCAAGATACGCAGAGATCATATACTATGGCTACTGGTTTTCGCCTGAAAGAGAGGCCCTCCAGGGACTCATAGATTCCACGCAGAGGGATGTAACCGGCACTGCGAGGCTGAAACTCTATAAGGGCAACTGCATGGCAGTGGGAAGAAAATCCCCCAGATCCCTTTACATACCAAAGCTTGCAACATTTGAAGAGGATGAGCTTTACGACCAGAAGGATGCAGAGGGCTTTATAAAACTAAATGCCCTCAGGCTGAAACTGAAAAGGCTTTTAAAGGATGGACAATCTTAGATACTGGGTAGCACTTAGCTTCCTGCCTGACATAGGGCCGATCCTCTCAAGGAGGCTTCTGGACAGATTCGGTTGTCCTGAGGCTATCTTCCGTGCATCAAGAGCAGAGTTGCTGGAGGTTGAAAAGATAGGGGAATCAAAGGTAAAGGGCATCATACACTTCAATGAATGGGATAGGGTTGAACAGGAGATCAACCGCATAAAGCAATCAGGCGCAAGGATATTAACATTTACAGAGCCGTCCTTTCCTGAGGCGATAAAGGCCATGCCTGATTGTCCCCCAATAATCTATGTCATGGGCGAATTTATCAAGGAGGACAGATATTCTGTTGCCATTGTGGGCTCAAGAACACCGACATCCTACGGCGTATCAATTGCAGAAAAGATTAGCAGAGGCCTGTCATCTGCTGGCATAACTATTGTGAGCGGAATGGCAAGGGGCATTGATACAATTGCCCATAATGGAGCACTTAAGGCAAACGGCAGAACCATTGCAGTGCTCGGCTCAGGGATTGATGTCGTATATCCGCCTGAAAACAAGGCACTTTTAAATAAGATAGCCACCTCTGGTGCGGTGATAAGCGAATTTCCAACAGGGACAAAGCCAAATCAGGAGAACTTCCCAAGGAGAAACAGGATTATAAGCGGCCTTTCCCTCGGGGTCGTGGTGATCGAGGCTGCCCTTGACAGCGGCTCTCTTATAACAGTCAGCCATGCCCTTGAGCAGGGCAAGGAGGTCTTTGCTGTACCTGGCAATGTAACATCAATGAGATCGCGGGGGACAAATGAACTGATCAAAAGGGGCGCACGGCTTGTTGAAGGCGCAGAGGATATTATAGAAGAGCTAAGGCCTGTGCTCAAGGGAATACTCAGGGAGACCTCAAGGTCGCTGCCTCCGCTTTCAGAAGAAGAGAAGGGTATAATCAAGTTTTTAGATTTAGAGCCGAAACATATAGATGTAATAACAAGAGAAAGCGGAATACCTACACCCATGGCATTGAGCCTGCTTCTAAACCTTGAGTTAAAAGGTGTTGTCAGGCAGGCAGAAGGAAAAAGGTTTGTTATAGAATAGGAGATGAAATTGTCAAAAAAGATGCTCGATGCACTTCGTATGATTGCAAGGCAGATCCTTGAACAGAACATATATGAGGCAGAGGAACTTCTCGGCGGATTATTTCCACTCGACCCAGAGTTTGAGGTATTAGATGGAGAATTCCCCAACATTGCTGAGGGATATGCCCTGCTGAAAGATGAGGAGACAGATATGATAAAGGCCCTTTTTGCATCTATCATACTCAACAATACAGACCTTGATAAGGATGAGGTCTATTCCTACCTCTTTGGGGGCGGAAAAAGGATATACTGGTGTTGACAGAAGGAGTTTTATTAGCATGAAATCTCTTGTGATTGTTGAATCCCCTGCAAAGGCAAAGACCATAAACAAGTTTCTTGGCAGAGACTTTGTTGTAAAGGCATCTGTTGGTCATATAAAAGACCTGCCTTCAAACAAGATAGGGGTAGAAGTTGACAATAACTTTGAGCCACAGTATGTGGTTATTAAAGGTAAGGAAAAGGTTATAAGGGAATTAAAGAAGGCTGCCAAAGAGGCAGAGGAGGTATTTCTTGCTCCTGACCCTGACAGGGAAGGAGAGGCCATTGCCTGGCATATAGCAGAGGAGCTTAATGGCAATTCAAAAAAACTCTTCAGGATTATATTCAATGAGATTACGCCAAGGGCAGTGCTTGATGCGATAAAAAAACCAGGCAGGATAGACATGAACAAGGTAGAGGCACAGCAGGCAAGGAGAATACTGGACAGGCTTGTTGGATACAACCTGAGCCCCCTTCTATGGAAAAAGGTACGGCGGGGGCTGAGTGCAGGAAGGGTTCAGTCAGTTGCCCTCAGACTGCTCGTTGAGAGAGAGCGTGAGATAGAGGCATTCAGACCAGAGGAATACTGGAGCATAACCGCTATGCTTGAGGGCTCCATACCGCCTGCCTTTGCGGCAAGGCTGTGGAAGGTCAAGGATGAAAAGGTTGAGATAAAGACAGCAGATGAGGCAAATGGAATTTTACAGAGGCTTGAAGAGAAGACCTTCTCTATCGCAGGGGTTGAAAAAAAGGAAAGAAGGAAGAGCCCTCCGCCTCCTTTTATCACAAGCACCTTACAGCAGGAGGCATCAAGAAAACTAAGGTTTACTGCAAAAAAGACCATGATGCTGGCACAGCAGCTCTATGAGGGTCTTGAGATAGGCTCTGAGGGACCTGTCGGCCTTATAACATATATGAGAACGGATTCTGTGAGGCTTGCCCCTGAGGCCCAGGCCGAGGTAAGAAGATTTATTGAAGATAGGTTTGGTAAGGAATATATGCCTTCAAAACCTCCTGTATATAAAAGCAAGGCATCTGCCCAGGAGGCACATGAAGCCATCAGGGCAACCTCTGTCTTTAGAGGCCCGGAGGAGATAAAGAGATTTCTTACCAAGGATCAGTACAGCCTTTATAGATTGATATGGAATAGATACCTCGCAAGCCAGATGAGCCCTGCAATCCTTGAACAGACAGCATTCGACATAAATGCAGGGGATTGTCAATTCAGGGCAACAGGAACGGTTGTAAAATTTCCTGGCTTTACAACCCTTTATGTCGAGGGCCAAGACGAAGAGGCTGAAGAAGAGGGATTATTACCTCCATTGAAGGAAGGCGAGACCTTAAAACCCCTTGGTATTGAGCCAAGGCAGCACTTCACACAGCCTCCGCCAAGATATACAGAGGCAACTCTTGTAAAGGCATTGGAAGAAAAGGGCATTGGAAGGCCCTCCACCTATGCCACTATACTTTCTGTTATCCAGGACAGAAAGTATGCTGAAAAGCTGGATAACAAGTTTAAGCCGACAGAACTCGGTGTTGTAGTAAGCGACCTGCTGGTTGAAAGATTCCCGGAGCTCATGGATATAGGCTTTACAGCCAAGATGGAAGAAAAACTTGACAGGATAGAGGAAGGGGATATCAGATGGGTAAATGTGGTTAAGGAATTTTATACCCCATTTAACCGTGACCTCTTAGAGGCACAAACAACCCTTGGAAGGGTTAAACCAAAGGATATGCCAACAGAGTATAAATGCGAAAAATGCGGGCTTCCAATGGTAATAAAATGGGGCAGACATGGAAGGTTCCTTGCCTGCTCTGGTTTTCCTGAATGTAAAAACACAATGCCGCTTAATGGAGATAACAAGGTCGATTCCGTGCAAACTAATGAGGTCTGTGAAAAATGCGGAAGTCCAATGGTAGTAAAGTCAGGACGGTTTGGAAAATTTCTTGCCTGCTCCAGATACCCTGAGTGTAAGACAACAAGCCCCATTAAGATAGGGGTTAAATGCCCTGAGGATGGTGGTGACATAATAGAGAGGATGACTAAGAAGGGAAAGGTCTTTTACAGCTGCAGCAATTATCCAAGGTGCAAGTTTGCCACATGGCATAAGCCGATAATGAAGAAATGTCCGAAGTGCGGTGCAGATTTCCTTGGTGAAAAGAAAACAAAGGAAGGCTCATTCCTTATCTGTATTAAAAAAGGCTGCGGCTATAAAGAAAAAATAGAGGATGCAGTTAACGCCCCTTAGGTCAAACAATCTGTCTAACAATTATGGTTGTTCCCTACAAATCCCTCCGCAGGTTATCTAAAACATATTTCATATCAGGAGGCATCGGGGATGTAAACTCAAGGGATTGTCCTGTGACAGGGTGGATAAACCCGAGGGTATCAGCATGAAGCATCTGCCTTGGAATCCTTATGCCATCTATAGTCCTCTTTCTCCCATAGGTTGTATCGCCAAGGACTGGATGGCCGATGCAAGACATATGAACCCTTATCTGGTGCGTCCTTCCTGTTTTAAGTCGAACCTCTATAAGGGTTGAATCCTTAAGGCTCTCAATGGCCTTCCAGAAAGTCACTGCCTCTTTACCCCTTTTAGTCCTCGTTGACATCCTCTTCCTGTCAGAGACAGCCCTCCCTATAGGGGTCTTGACCTCGCCTTGTCCTCTTAATGCACCATAAACAATGGCAATATATCGCCGCTTGATCTCCCTCTTTCTGAACTGCTCTACAAGGCTATAATATGCCCTGTCATCCTTTGCAATCACCATTACTCCTGATGTATCCTTATCAAGGCGATGCACCACGCCTGGCCTTAAAGGGCCGCCAATGCAGGCCAGCCTGTCACAGTGGTATGCTAAGGCATTAAGCAGCGTACCTTTCATATGGCCTGAAGCAGGATAGACCACCATATTATATGGCTTGTTAACAACAACAAGGTATTCATCCTCGAAAAGTATTTCCAGGGGAATTGGCTCAGGCGTGAGTGCAGAAGACTCCTCAGTGGATACAACCACATCTATTCGGTCGCCTGGCCTAACTATGTAATTGGCCTTCTTTAATATAGAGTTTACCATTACATATCCCCCTTCTATGAGTTTCTTTACCTGAGAGCGTGTGAGTGTAGTCCTTTTTGAGATAAACCTGTCTATCCTCTCGCCTGCCTCTATCTGGGCAACATCGAATGTTACTGGTTCCATAAAATATTTGCCTATTTCGCCATCCTTATCCTGTCAGCTCTATTGATTTTACTACATATCCTGGTTCTATCTCTATGTTCTGGGGGGGGCTGCAGAAAACCCTTGAAAAATATGGTGCATGTATGCTATTTATTACGCTATACTTTGTTTAGTTAAAACATAAAGTTTGATTATTTCAGCTATTAGGGGGGAGGACTTATGACAGGCTATACCGAGAAAAGAAGGCATATACGCCAGCCTCAGGTTAAGGAACTAAGTTATACCCTGAGTTATCTGGACATCAGGGAATTAAAGACAGTCTCAGGCAAGGCAACAACCATAGATGCAACTGATAAGGGTATTTCTATATACACAGATTTTCCTGTAGAAAAGGGGCATGTCCTCGTCCTTAATACTCACTCGCCAGCAAACAACGACAGATGTATCGCAGTTGTAAGATGGGTAGATAGAGAAGATGGCCGGTATAAAGCTGGCCTTGAATTTGTCTGAGTATCAGCCTAATGAGGCAAGTGAAATGGAAGATGAGGCAGGCTTAGAAAAAAGCATATTTGATATGCAAGATCTTAATGCGATAAAAAAGAGACCTGACATACTTTCAAGGATTAAATTTGATGTTACGCCACAAATCGTTATGGAGCCACGGTTTCAGTTAAAACCTGAAGATTTACAAAAGCTGAGGGAGATCACAGGCTATGTGTTCTATATAGAGACCGAATGCGAGAAGCCTACTCTCATGCTCATGAGAGTAGGGAAAAGTGATATCACCTCTACAGCAGGGATGATCGAAGAAATCCCCTCCGAGCTTATCCAGCGGGCAATAGATAACCCCGTTCATCCGCCGGTATATGGCATGTATGCAATAACAGAGGAGATTAAGGCGTGGCTTAAAAAACAACTCGATCTCTAAGCTTTCGGTTTTGGTTTCAGGGTCTCTTCCATCATTAGTATATACCTCATGAATCTGAAGCCAAAGACCATGAGTTCAACATCATCCTCACGAATCTTTTCTTTTAGAGAATCCTCAATCTCAAAATGTTCTAAGAATCCACTCTCGAAGATAAACCTCCGGAACCTGTCCATATCATAGCAGGCCATATAAAACAGTGCCTGCTTCTTTCCATCAAGCTCCTGCCCTATCCCATTCCTCATTAAGAGGATAGCCTTCCAATCCCTGTTGAGTTCATCATATCTGTCAACGCCCTGATCTTGTCTCCAGCCCTCAATAGTCCACTCATCATCCTCCTGAAATCCCTTGCAGTGGTCTTCCTTTACGAAAAAGAAGAACTCTTCATCCACAATCTTTTTATCAATCGCCTTTTTCAGGATTCCCTGACCAACAGGATAGTATCTGCAATTTACCGGTCTGTCTTCATAGATAGTGCAGCCATCGGCTGTAACAAAGGGACATCTCTTCATCTCATCATCCTTCATCCGTAAAAAGATCAGGGGGTAAGCTGCCTTTTCATCCGCCAAGGTGTAAGTATATTTCTCAAGAAACTCCTCGGATGTAATACCAAGCCTCTTTTTAAGAACAATGATGTCATAAGGTGTGAGCATTATATCTATATTGCTGCAGCATTTCGTAAAGCACGAAATCCCCTTGTGACACCTGAATCTGAACCTGCCCTTTAAGGTAAGCTTAACAGGCTCGACTGCTTTCATATTAATCATCTACGCCTCCAGGTTTTTTACTACAGACACAAAAAACAAAGAGGGCTGACCTCTTTGAGATCAGCCCTCCTAACATATTGACCTATTTTATAAGCGGGACAATGAGAAGTGCAACGATGTTTATAACCTTGATCATCGGGTTAATCGCAGGGCCTGCAGTATCCTTATATGGATCACCAACTGTATCGCCTGTTACCGCTGCCTTATGCGCATCTGACTTCTTTCCTCCATAAGCGCCGTCCTCGATAAACTTTTTTGCATTATCCCATGCACCGCCGCCGCTTGTCATAGAGATGGCCAGGAAAAGACCTGTAACAATAGTGCCGATCAAAACCCCGCCAAGTGCCTCTTTACCGAGTACAAAACCAACAATAATCGGGGCAGCAACAGGAAGGAGTGCTGGAACCATCATCTGCTTTATTGCACCCTTTGTGACAATATCAACACATTTACCGTATTCAGGCTTCCCTGTCCCTTCCATGATCCCCTTTATCTCACGGAACTGCCTTCTTACCTCCTCAACAACTCCACCTGCAGCCTTTCCAACTGCCTCCATAAGCAGTGCGCTGTAATAATAGGGCAGCAATCCACCGATCAGAAGACCTGCCAGAACCTTCGGGTTAGCAAGTTCAAATGACAGGGTTGTTCCAAAAGATCTCGAATACTCCGCAAAAAGAACAAGTGCTGCTAATGCAGCAGAGCCTATAGCATAGCCCTTTGTTACGGCCTTTGTGGTATTACCAACTGCATCCAATGGGTCGGTAACCTGCCTCACCTTTTCATCCAGTTCAGCCATCTCCGCTATACCACCGGCATTATCTGTAATTGGGCCGTAGGAGTCAATTGATATAACCATGCCTGTCATTGAAAGCATAGAGACACAAGCCAGTGCGATAGAGAAGAGCCCAACATTGGCATTGCCGCTGAATCCACCGCCAAGGGAAAATGCCCAGAGGATTGCGCCAACAATGACTATAACAGGGAGTCCTGTTGATTTCATACTAACAGCAAGCCCGGCAATAATGTTTGTGCCATGACCTGTCTGGCTTGCTGCAGCAATATGCTTGACCGGAGCAAAGCTCTTTGATGTGAAGTATTCGGTAATCATAACAATAAGTCCTGTAAGTATCAGGCCGATCACTGCGGTTGTGAACACAGATGCGGCTGTAAATACCTGCTCTACCCCCGGCTGGCTCAGGAACTGCTGTGATGCGAAGTAGAAGCCGATTGCAGCCAGTATGCCTGATGCTGCAAGACCCTTATAAAGGGCGCCCATTATATACTGGCTCTTGCCGAGGCGTACAAAGAATGTTCCAACAACAGAGGCCACTATTGAAATGCCGCCGAGCAATAGTGGAAACCTAACCCACGCACTCTCGGTTCCAAAAACGGTCTTTGCCAGAAGCATAGCAGCTATACAGGTAACAGCATAAGTCTCATAGAGGTCTGCTGCCATTCCCGCACAGTCACCAACATTGTCGCCAACATTATCTGCAATAACTGCAGGGTTACGCGGGTCATCCTCAGGGATGCCTGCCTCAACCTTACCCACAAGGTCTGCGCCAACATCAGCAGCCTTTGTATAAATACCACCTGCTATTCGTGCAAAAACGCTCATGAGGGAGCAGCCAAACCCAAGGCCAATCATCGCCCTGAATGCCTCTTCTGCCGGAACCACTGCCCTCAGAAATGCATAGTAGCTTGCGACGCTAATGAGCCCAAGACTTACAACCATCATGCCTGTTACAGAACCGCCTTTAAAGGCAAGCCTTAATCCACTATTTAATCCGCCATTTGCTGCCTGTGCAGTACGGACATTGGCCCTCACAGCAACCATCATGCCAAGATAGCCAGCAAGGGCAGAGCCCACAGCTCCAATCACAAACCCTACAGCCGTCCATACGCCCAGAAAGAACAGCAATATAAAAACCACAACACCTGTGATTGCTACTGTCTTATATTCACGCCTCAGAAAGGCAGTAGCACCTTCTCTAACAGCATCAGATATCGCCTTCATACGGTCAGTGCCAGCATCCTGTTTCAGCACCCAGCTTGCAGTAAAGGCCGAGTATAACAAACCCAGGACACCGCTTGCCAAAGCAAACAGTATAATTCTACTCATCTATCTCCTCCTTTTTAGATTTTATACCTTTAACAATATTTGTCCTCTCACTATCCATTGTATAATCTTTAAGCGTGACTTCCCTTCACCTCCTTAATTATAAATAACTAATCCAAAAATATACCATGTGAACCTACCCTGGATACCTATCAGTAAGATATCCCTTGCCTTCATGGTATTAATCTAAACCTCTCTGCCTGTCTGCCTTGCAAAAACCATTGCTGTTGTCCTGTAAACCATATGCGCCATCTTTGAAAATGGTGCGTATGCAAAGAGGAAAAAGACAAATGTAAGATGAATAAAATAGATAGGGTAAGCCAGAACAGCAATATTTGCAAGTCTTGTTAACTCTGTGAGTATCCCGGTGGCTGCAATAACAAAAACGACTGTTATAAAAAGCCAGTCAAAATAACTGCCGATACCTGCCTTGTCTTTATTTGCCAGCCTGTTTAAAACCACAAGTGTTATGCCAACTATGAGGGCCAGTGCGCTAAGATTTCCGAGTATCTTTAACGGGTCATAAAGGGGATAGGGCGATTCCCCAAAGTGAAACAGCGACGACGCTGTTATACCAAAAAATTCATACCCGTAAAGATACGCAATCGCCCATGTGGTTGTAATAGCAAGCCCTACAAACCCGTAGAACACATAGAGATGCGACTTCGCCCTTGCCTTTGTAACATCGCACTTTTTAAATCTTTTGTGCAGGAGTATCTCGCTGATTGTAGATATAAGACTCTTTGAGATATCTCCTCCTTTTATGCCTTCATTTCTGGATATCGCCTTCCAATATCTATATACACCCATGATAAAGGAGAACACCGCAAAGGCCGCAGCAAGGCCAAAAAGCGTGTCTATATACGGAACAGGCATGAACTTCGAGTAGACTATCCCGCCATCTTCCCCTCGCGGTATCTCGGATATATTCAAATGGCCCAATGATCCAAGGATTGTCAGAAGGATTACCACAGGCACCAAAAACAAGATGATAAGGAACCGCTGATCTCCAACAGCCCTACCAAGAAAATTGGGTATAGAATAATGGCTTATTGTCAGTTTCCTCACAGCCTGCAGCACCTCTCCTGGCTTTGCGCCCCTTGGACAGTATGCTGTACAGTCGCTACACTGATGACAGAGCCAGACATCAGGATTGTCTAACAGCTTATCCTTAAGTCCCCACTGCGCCCACATCATCTCCTTCCTTGGAAAGGGTTTGCTGTCAGGTGTGACATTACATACAACCGAACATGTGGCACACTGATAGCACTTCTTTAGTGATTCTCCTCCATTTCTGATTATGTCCTTAACAAAATTTAAATCAGGACTTATGACCTGTTCTGCCATTTATTTACCTCCATATGAATTAGGTTGAGGCTGAGGTTTAGGTTAAGTAAAAATCTCAACCTTAGCCTTAACCTTAACCTGATTTAGAATCCCTTAAATGGATTAGGCCCTATCTCCTTAACCTTCTCCACAAATTCGTTTATCATGTCAGGAAGCTTATCATATTCTGAAATGGCTACCTGCATCATCTGGACCCTTTCTGCCTCAAGCTGAAGCCTGTTAAGCGTCTCCCCAACTTTGCCGAACCTGTAATCTGCAAGCTCACTTCCCTTCACAAAGTGGCATTGATAGTTCTCGCCAAACTTGCAGCCAAGAAGGAGCATGCCATCAATGCCCTTGGAAAGGGCATCAGCAACCCATACGAGGTTCATACCTCCGAGACATCTTAAGGGAATGATCCTCACACTCGGGTCGATCTGCCTGCGGTTAATACCGGCTGTATCCAGAGCCGGGTATGCGTCGTTTTCACAGGCGAGGGCTATTATCCTGAACTCATCCTCCTCGGACTCTATAGACTTGATCATCGACCCTATTATGTCGACGCTGTAATCCTTGAAGGAGACGATCCTCTCAGGACATGCACCCATGCAGGTTCCGCACCGCCTGCAGCGGTTGATCTTGTAATAGGGGATGCCCTTTTCATCCTCATCAATAGCACCAAAGGGGCATTCTTCTGTACACCTTTTGCAGGCTGTACATTTAATGAGCAATGGGTCAGGGAATGTCAGATCCCATGTCCTCGGATGGACTGCGATGCCCCTCGAAACATGGTCAACACACTGTATTGCCTTAAATGCAGCGCCTGCTGCATCCTCCTGGGCCTCAGCCATATTCATGGGCTGTCTTACACACCCTGCTGCATAGATACCTGTTCTCCTGGTCTCATACTGGAAGCATATGAAGTTTGAGTCTGCAAATCCGTATGCACCCTCAAGGGATGGTATCTCAGGGCCCTGCCTGTAGCTGAGGTTAAGGATAAATTCAGGTTTTGGGGTCGACTCTATGTATGCCTTCTTTGCATCATCGCCACCTGCCGCTGCCTTTGTAAGGCCGTCAAGGTATTCCTGGGGTTCCCTTGTAGCAGGGACTACTCCTACTGCGAGAACAATAAGGTCAGTCTCTACCTTTACCTTCTCGCCGAGCAGACTATTGTCCATCTCAACAAAGAGATTGCCGTTTCCAGCATCTATAACGCCTGTCACATCTCCCTTTGTGAGCATAACACCTGCATCATTCTGCGCCTCCTTATAGTAATACTCAAGCCTTCCAGGCGTCCTGATGTCTTTGTACAGTATCATTGCTGTAGCCTCTGGATTCTGCCTGACATACCTTGCCTGTTTTAGAGATGTTACGCAGCACATGGAAGAGCAATAGGGAAGATGATTAGGGTCCCTGCTTCCAGCGCACTGGATAAAGGCTACCTTCTTTACCTCTTTCCCATCAGATGGCCTTACAATCTTACCTCTTTTTGCCATCTCTTCAAATTCGATATTTGTAACAACATCCTTAAACCTGCCATAGCCAAGGTGCTGCAGTTTGTTGGCATCGTATGGCTTCCAGCCTGCAGCGAGGACGATAGCTCCTATCTTCAGGGTCTCAGAACTACCAGGGGACGAGTTATTAATCCCCCCCTGCCCCCCTTTAGGAAAGGGGGGTGAGGGGGGATTTGATGATATGGTCACATCGTATAGACCAGGCTGGCCATCGGTCTTTTCTACCTTTGCTGATTTATAGACCTTAATATTAGGATTACTCTCGACCTCTTTAATCATCTTATCTATGTCTGTGTCGACAATCAGCGGCTCTTTGAATTCACCTGTTGGTATCTTCTTATATAACTTATTTACAAAGCCGCCAAGCTGTGGCTCCTTTTCCACCAGGACAACATTGTATCCTGCATTGGCTGCCTCAAGGGCTGCTGTCATACCTGTTATGCCGCCGCCGATTACCAGTATTGTATTGCTCAGATTATCAAGGATATTCGGCTCAGGAAGGTCACCTTTTTGTGTCCTTATTATTCCCATTGTCAGATAATCATTAGCCAGACTCTGGGTCTCTTCTGTATTAGGCTCCTGCATCCATGCAACGAATTCCCTGATATTCACCCTTTCTGTTATCGTGCTTGGGAAATCAAAGACATCATACTTGACCCTCGGGGAGCACGCAGCGATTGTTATGGTGTTTACCCCTTCTTTGGCTATATCCTCTTTGATAAGCTGAACCCCTTCAGGGCTGCACATGATATCGTGGATCTTACAGATAGGGATCTTCCTATCCTTTGTCGCAACATTGGAAAGCTTCTCTATATCAATGGCCTCCCCTATCCCGCAGCCTTTGCATATATATACGCCGAATTTCTTCTCCATCCCTACCTCCTCTTCAAACTCTGGCTCTTCAAACTCTGGATGCTCTTCATAACAACGCCTGTGGCATCCTGCGCTGAGCGTGCAACATCAACAGGACTCTTGAGTGTTCCCACTGCATATATCCCCTTTTTTAAAGTCGGGGCATTAACAAATCCTTCCTCCGTCAAAGGAATATCTGCCGCAATCCTGGAATCCCTTGTGCTGGGCACCATACCTGCGGCAAGAACTACCATGTCGAATGTAGCCTTGATCTTACCACCAGCATGGATATCTTCTACCTCAACAATTACATCCTTGGTCTCTGGATCCTCGGTAATCTTTGCAACCTTACCCTTTGTAAGGGTAACATTCGTGTCATCTTTTACCTTCCAGAGGAATCTATGCTCATAGAGTCCAGGGGTTCTCAGGTCTATGTAGAATATCTGGGCCTTTGAATCAGGATACTGCTCCCTCACATAGGTAGTCTGCTTCAATGATGCCAGGCAGCATATATAGGAGCAGTATGGGAGATGGTTCTCATCCCTCGACCCGGCGCACTGAACAAAGGCGATGTTCTTCACCTCTTTCCCATCAGAGGGTCTCACTATCTTCCCCTTTGTCGGCCCATTAGGTGCAGAAAGCCTCTCCATCATCATGTTCGTTATCACATTCTTTACCACGCCAAAGCCGAGGTTGTCTGCCTTGCTCACATCATAGAGGTTCCAGCCTGTCGCCATAACAATTGCTCCAGCCTTAATGCTTATCGTCTCCGTCTTCATGTTGAAGTCAATTGCATTGTATTTGCAGGCATCGAGACATGGCTTTTTGCAGTCGGGTGCACAGGACTTTTCATCTATAACATACTGGAATGGAAATGCCTGCTCAAAGGGCAGGTAGGCTGCCTTTGTCTTATCCATGCCGAAGTTAAATTCATTGTCTCTGTAGGAAGGACATGCCTGGGCGCAGGCATCGCAGCCAACGCACTTGTCATTCACATATCTCGGGTTGACCTTAACCGCAACATCGAAATTCCCTTCCTCACCCTTTATATCCTCCACCTCTGCGAGGGTATAGAACCTCACATTCCCATTGTTCTTTATCCTCTTGAAGTTCATCTCGAGCCCACAGGTCGGGGGACATAGCTTCCAGAAGTATTTATTATGCTGCGCCACCCTGCCGCCGAGGTAGGGATTCTTTTCGACGATAACCGCATCAAATCCTGCCTCAGCAGCCTCTACTGCTGCAGTAAGTCCGCTGAAACCTCCTCCAATTACGAGAACTGTCTTCTTCTCTGCCATCTTTTTCCTCCTTAAGGCAGTATGTCAACTACCGAAATTCAAAGTGAAAAATGAAGAATGCAAAATTCAAATCAGCCAAAAACCCTTCTCGCCACAGAGGTCACAGAGAAAGCTTTACTAAATAAGCCTATGACCTTATTCTGTCATTGCGGCTTGTCCGCAATCCTTCAGAAAGATTCCCGACAAGCGGGAATGACACACAAACCTTCCTCTCGAACTCATTAGTTAATCTGAAAGTCATCCTTCTCTTTTGCACTTTTCATTTTTCGCTTTGCAATATTAATTGGGGAGGGCATTGCCCCCCCCCTTAAAACATCACTTATGGGTAGATCTGAACATACGGAACCTTTTTGAATTCCCACTTTCCTGTCGCAGCATCATACTTTGAGTTTGTGAAGCACTTCCAGTTGTCATCATCAATAAAGTCTTTGTCAGACCTGTAATAGTATCCAGGGTACCTTGACTCTTCCCTGAAGAGGATGTGCCTTGCATGTGCTTCTGCAGTCAATGTTCTGTGGTAGTTCTCCCAGCACCTGAGGAGTTCATGGAGGTTGGATGCCGCGAGCCTGTTGGAGTCCTCTTTCAGGAGTTCGAGTCTCTTCAAACCTTCCTCAATCATGGTCTTACTCGTCTTGAACCATGTGCTAACACCACCGAAATACTCATCTGCTATCTTCATGAGTCTCTTCTGGAACATGTCGGGTTTGATGTAGTTGGGGTTGACATTCGGTGCAGTTGAGTATGTCTTGTACTTTTCATAAACCTCATATGGCTGGTAGATCTCCGCAACAACGTCATCCACCTTTTCTTTAAATGCCGGATTGAAGCCTGCATTGTCAAGGATGTATGCGATTGCTGACTTTCCTGCAATCCTTCCTTCAGCGTGAGAGCCTGATGAGAACTTGTGTCCTGATGCACCCACAGTGTCACCAGCCATAAACAGACCGTTCACTGTGCTCATCCTGTTGTAACCCCATGACCATTCGGCTGGAGCACCCGCTATGTCGCCAGGGCCGCTCACCCAGAAGCCAGCACATCCTGCGTGGGAGCCGAGGAGGTAAGGCTCTGAGGGGATTATCTCGGATGGAACCTTGTCAGGCTCTATATTATTGGCAGCCCACATACCTGCCTGACCAATGGTCATATCAAGGAAGTCCTCCCATGCCTCTGCCTCGAGGTGTTTGAGCTTCTTGGCACCTTCCTTCTCACCTAACTTTTCCTTGAAGGTCTGCCCAATTGCAGCCATCGCCTCATGTGTCCTCATGAGTATTGGACCTTTTCCCTTCAGCATTGCTTCCATCATAAAATGGTTCCTGATAGTTGTGCCCATGACATCAACATACTTACCGTATTTTTTCTTTGCATCAGCAATATATTCCTGATTTGCACAATAGTCATCTCCGTAGCTATCTGTTGCCTTTGCCTTGAAGAATAGGAACCATGCGCCGACAGGGCCGTATCCGTCCTTAAACCTTGCAGGGACGAACCTGTTTTCCATGAGGGTGAGCTCGGCACCCACCTGTGAACCCATTGCATATCCTGAGCCTGCATTCCAGACGGGGAACCATGTCCTACCCATTCCCTCACCGATGGAACGGGGCCTGAAGACATTAACACATCCGCCTGGGACAAGGAGGATTGCCTTTGCCTTGAAGATGTAAACCTTATTCTCCCTGACGCTGAACCCGATAGCGCCAGAGATGGTGTTGGGCTTATTGGCATCAAGAAGCAGTCTCGTTATAAATACCCTCTCAAAGTGATTCTGTTCAACCCCTGTTGCCTGCCTGTTGTATTCAAGTGCCTTCTTTGCAGCCTCTGCAACGATAACCTTATAGGACTCACCGTTGATCATTATCTGCCATTTACCTGACCTGACAACGACTTTTTCCCTCTCTGCATCATCCTTTACATCCTTTAAAAGTGGTTTCCCGGCATCCTTTGCCTGGAAGCCGTCAAGGGAGAATCCGTCATCTCCTTTTTTCCATACAGGGAGACCCCACTCCTCGAAGAGATGGACAGAGTTATCCACATGCCTTCCAAGGTCAAAGACGAGGTCTTCACGGATTATTCCCATGAGATCGTTTCTTACATATTTGACATAATCTTTAATATCGTTTCCGCCCATATAGGTGTTGATAGCAGACAGACCCATGGCAACGGCGCCGCTTCTGTCTGTTGCGGCCTTGTCAACCATTGTTATCCTGAGCTTTTTAGGGTTTGCCCATCTTGCTGCCTCAAATGCAGCTCCGCAAGCAGCCATGCCGCCGCCGACAAGCAAAAAGTCTGTCTCATGCTCTACTACCTCGGGTCTTGCACAATATGAAAACGTACAGGTTTCTTTTTCCATTCTTTTGTCCTCCTTTCCTTAAGCCTTTTTTGCTTCATAGTTGAAGTAACCAGGTTGTTTAATCTTTGAATAGTCAGGCTCAGGAAGCCCCTTGTATGGGTCAATCGAGCCCTCAGGGGTCGTCCTGATGGGGAACTTAAATCTCTTGAGCGCGCCATTTCTGAATTTGATTGTCCACATAATGGAATCAGTACCTCTTAAAGGTATAACATTACCTCCAAGCGGGATATAATCTGCATATCCCCTGACCTCGATTGCCTGCTGGGGGCATATCTTCACGCAGTTGTAACATTCCCAGCACTGCTCAGGTTCCTGATTATATGCCTTCATCTTCTCCCTGTCGAGAGCCATAAGGTCATGGGGACATATATACTGACATGCAGTCTTGTCCTGAGCCTTACACCCGTCACACTTCTCTGCAATTACAAAACTCGGCATAATCTAACCTCCTTTGAGATATAGTTTTAACAATCGGGCTTAACATTAATAAAGCCCTAAAACTTCTACCCTTAAATCTTCACCCCCTCTCGCCCTTTATAGTTATTAGTTGTTAGTAGTTAGTTTTTAGTTGTTACTGACAACTGACCGCTAACAACTGACCACTGAATCTTATGCGCCCTCTGCATATTTGTGGGTCTTTATCTCAACCTTCTCGGTCAACCCCTGATAGTATGCCTGCAATATCTTAAGAACCTCTGGTCTGCTGAAGTGGTCAGGCACCTCCTCCCCTTCTGAAAGCATCTTTCTTAATTTTGTCCCGCTGAGGATTAATCTATCCTCTTTACCATGCGGGCATGTCCTCATAGATGCCATGCCATCACACTTAAAGCAATAGAATGTCCAGTCAATCTTAAGCGGCACGGTCTCAAGCGCTCCTTCTGGTATCTCATTAAATATCTTCTGTGCATCAAATGGGCCATAGTACTCACCAACGCCTGCGTGGTCTCTACCTATAATCATATGGCTGCATCCATAGTTCTGCCTGAAGAGTGCATGAAGCAGTGCCTCGCGCGGCCCTGCATACCGCATATCAAGGGGATAGCCTGCCTGTATACAGGTATCCTTTACAAAATAATCCTCTACGAGGGTATTAATTGCCTTGACCCTAACATCTGCGGGTATATCACCAGGCTTTAGCTTTCCTAATAACTGATGAATTAATAAGCCATCGCATGTCTCTATAGCAATCTTTGCAAGATATTCATGGGAACGGTGCATAGGATTCCTCAACTGAAGGGCCGCAACCTTGCTCCAGCCCTTATCCTCAAACATCTTTCTTGTCTCTGCAGGTTTCATGTATACACCAGGGTATTCTTTCGGGAAAGTCCCCTCGCTGAGAACCTTTACATTACCGGCAAGATTAACATCCGGTTGAGCCATAACCTTTGCTACCCCTGGATGTTCCAGGTCTGTTGTCTTAAAGACCTGTTTGCATTCATGGGCTTTATCAATCTTATATTTTTCTTTGACCTTCATTGTTGCCATCAACTCGCCCGACTCTTCATCAACAAGCGCTATCTCCTGCCCTTCCTTTATGCTGTCTGCCTGTCCCTGTGTTGTAGAAAGGGTGACCGGTATTGGCCAGAATGTGCCATCAGCCATCTTATATTTGTCACAGACGCCCTTCCAGTCATCGTATCCCATAAAGCCTTTCAGCGGAGTGAAACCTCCGATACCCATCATAATCAAGTCGCCTGATTCCCTTGAGGCTATCCTGACCTGAGTCAGGGTCTTGGCCTTCTTCTTCTCTTCCTTGAGTTCTTCGCCTGTCAGCAACAAGGGCATCAACTTTTTCTGTTTTCCATGCGGATTTACCAGTGCCATTTTCCTCTCCTCCTTGATTTAATTAATTTTGGAATCTGAAACCTTTCACTTTCCTAATACTGCACACACCTTATTAAATATCTCCTCGATATCGCCGACCCCCTGCACAGACTTTAGTATCCCCTTTTTCCTATAGTAGTCAATTAGCGGTGCAGTCTGGGCATCATAGACATCAAGCCTCTTTTTAATTGTTTCTTCCTTATCGTCATCCCTCTGGAAGAGTTCGCCACCGCATTTGTCGCATACGCCATCCTTTTTAGAAGGTGAAAAGTAGATGTTGTACATCTGACCGCAACTCCTGCATGTCCTCCTTCCTGTTAACCTCTTCATAAGGACATCCTTATCCACATCAACACTCAAGGCGGTGTCAAGCGGAGCCTTCATTTCAGCAAGCACCTTATCCAGGACCTCTGCCTGAGCAGTATTCCTTGGAAAACCGTCGAGTATATAGCCCTTTTTACAGTCATCCTGAGCAATCCTTTCCTTGACAAGCCCGATTACAACACTATCAGGAACAAGCTCACCCTTGTTCATATAAGATTTTGCCTCTTTACCGAGGGGGGTGCCATCTGCAACAGCCTTTCTTAAGATATCGCCTGTAGAGATCTGGGGGATTCCATATTTTTCTATAAGCTTCTTGGCCTGTGTTCCCTTCCCTGCTCCTGGCGCACCGAGTAGTACAAGTCTCATATATGCCTCCATAGAATTTAATGAACCTCCCCGCAGCAAACTGCGGGGTATCCAAAAACTAAACAGACAACATAGATTGTCTCTCGTCATTCCTGCGAAGGCAGAAATCCAGTGAAAAAAACTGGATTCCGCATCAAGTGCGGAATGACAGAATAAGATAACCCCGTGGCAAGCCACAGGAAATTATCAGGTTAATGTTGCCTGACTTCTATTAAAACGATATATATTTGCTAAAAGCAGTTATTTTTGCAAGTTTAAAATTATAATTATACTATTAATTTTCCTTATAGGGTTTATATCTATCAGAATTATTAGACATTTCTTTGAAATATTCATATCCCAAAAGGGCAATGAAGGCAATTCCACACGCCTCATAGAAAAGTGAGCGTGGGGATTGAAAAGGTATTTTAAGGTAAAGATTTCAGGACAATAGCTATCTCCCGTTTTGATTTCCCTGTGTCGCCTTCCATGTATGATAGACCCTCTGGATAACCGTTATATGGCTCAGGACAAAAAGCCCCCATAGTATGGGTAGAAGCCATCCTGTCAGACATCCAACAGAAAGCAGTATAATCCTCTCTGCCCTCTCCAGAAGCCCAACATGACAATCCCTGCCAATAGCCTCTGCCCTTGCCCTGGCATAACTTATTAGAAAGGCCCCCACAAGGCTGCCAAGGGAAAGGAATACACCTGCCTTACTCATAGGCCTGAGGTAATACACAGTAATACCGATGAAAAGCACTGCATCCGAATACCTGTCAAGCACAGAGTCAAGAAAGGCCCCAAAGCGTGTCACCCTGCCATTTGTCCTTGCCATAACGCCATCAAGCATATCAAAGAAACCGCCGACGAGAATCAAGACACCTGCCAATCTGATATTATAGAGTATCGTCAGGGCAGCAACAGTAGTTATCAGAAAGCCTGTTATAGTTAAAAGATTAGGGTTAACTGGAAATCTCTTTACAAGGGGAGCAAGGGGCCTATCTAAGAAATGTTCCAGTCTTGCACTAATCATAATCCATGGTTCGTATCCGTGATTCGTCTCCGTCAACGGATAACGGAATACCGTCACAGGTCCCTACTACCTTTTCCTTTCTCCCCTGATAAATTCTTCAACCATATGTCTTGCCTCTTCATCAGGCATCTGTATTATGGGGTGCTTCATAAAATAGGCAGATGGTGATGTAAGAACACCCCCAACAGCCCTGTCTCTTGCAATCTTACAGCATCTTATAGCGTCTATTACTACACCTGCGCTGTTTGGTGAGTCCTCAACAGAAAGCCTGAGCTCCACATTAATAGGGATATTGCCAAACCCCCTGCCCTCTATCCTCAGAAAACACACCTTATTATCATTAAGCCAGGGTATATAATCGGAAGGGCCGATGTGTATGTTGTCATCTGTAAGTGGGTTATCCATCTGGGACTGGACAGCCTCGGTCTTCGATATCTTCTTTGACCGCAGCCTACTGTGATTAAGCATGTTTAGGAAATCCGTATTGCCCCCGACATTTAACTGGTATGTGCTGTCTATCCTTACGCCCCTGTCAATAAAGAGTTTTGTGAGAGCCCTGTGTATTATGGTCGCTCCAACCTGGCTCTTTATGTCATCGCCCATTACAGGGATGCCTTTTTTCTCAAACCTCTTTGCCCATTTCTTGTCGGATGCAATAAAGACAGGGATACAGTTTATAAGACTTGCCCCTGTAGTTAGACATGCCTCTGCATAGAAGGCAGATGCCTTCTCAGAGCCAACTGGAAGATAATTGAGGAGAATCTGGGTGCCGCTATCTCTGATGACCTCTACTACATCGCATGGTCTTTCCCCAGAAACGACAACCCTCCTGTCCTCTGAATAATCCATCATGTGAGGAGAAACACCATCCATTACCTCACCCATCTGCACTGTAACCTTATACTTTGGAAGGTTTTTAAAAAAGACCTTCGTGCAGTTTGGCTTTGCAAAAACTGCTTCCTCAAGAGGTCGACCAACCTTTCTTTTGTCTATATCAAAGGCGGCAACAACCTCTATATCCCCTGGCCTGTATCCTCCAAGGTTATAATGCATCAATCCGATGGATCTGTGTGGGTCATCCTTTCCGAGTGACCTATAATACTCAATGCCTTGAATAAGAGAGCTTGCGCAATTCCCTAAACCAGCAATGGCTATTCTTATTTTCTTCATAACTTTTTAGTTAGGCCCAATTTTGATGTCCCTCACTCTTTAGCCTCTATGGTTATCTGCCTCGGTCTTATATCGTGTCTTTTGGGCATCGTGATCTTCAACACCCCATCTTTATAGCTCGCCTTTATGCCTTCCTGGTAAACTGTATTTGGAAGCAGGAATGACCTCGAAAAATTCCCATACGCCCTTTCTATCCTGTGATAGTTCTCCTCCTTCGTTCCCCTCAGAAACCGCCTTTCACCCTTGATTATCAGGGCGTTGTCCTCAACCCTTATATCCATCTCATCTATATTGACCTCTGGAAGTTCCGCCTTTACAATAATCTCATCCTCTGTCTCATAGATGTCAACAGCAGGCGACCATGTGCCTGAGGAAAGTCCTTCATCTATTATCCTGTCAAGCGTCCCCTCAAAGAGACGATTTACCCGTTCCTGAATTGCAGCAAGGTCTCTAAACGGGTCACGGCGTATCCGTTGCATCGTCACACTTCCTGTCTCTTTTTCCTGCCCATAAAAGAAACGCAGTCATTAATATCCATCCCTCTCAGATTTATATCCTCGATAAATCCCGTAATGGTCATCTCCCAGTTATCTATCACCCTTTTCCATATCCTCTGAACAGTATCCTTATCGAGACCAACCTCTTTAGCAGTCATTCTTATGCTATTGCCCTTAAAAAGCGACCTGACAGTCTGCCTTATAATGCCGTCATCTGTATGAAGGCCAAAAAAAATATTCCACCGCCTTTCTGAAAAACGGTAATTACAGGTCTTACATCTTAAGAGTCTGCGCCTTGTCTTTCCGTAGCGGTCACATACAACAACATTGCCAAGTCCTGCTTTACCGTAATCCCTGCATCGGGTATTTGGACATGAATAAATAGACGCCTTCATGGATTCCTATATAGCCTAAATCTATACGGAATGTCAAGACAAAAATGCAATAAAGTGGGGACACACCACGACTATAGGGTACTCTTAAAAGCAACCCCGTATCTCTTTCTTACCTCTTTTATCTTTCCACAGGTGTACTCGCCTTCGGGACATGGTGCATGTAAACAGGCAGGCCCTGCTTTTTCAAAGATTGTTGGAGCAACCCTCTTTACCAGGAACAGCATTTGATGAGCCATATTTCTTATCTCCCACTGTGCCCTGTAACAGCATCTCTGCCTGAAAAAATGCAGAAGCTCCCTTGCATTCATCGTCACCATTATCTTTGTCTCTGCGGCATTGGGAAGAACGAATCTCGCATCCTGATTTGCCGCCTCGCCCTTTATGCCCTTTTCATCAAGGTTTTTGACGATATAGTTATATGTATTCTGTGCTTCTGCCATGAAGTCTTCAAAGTGCTTTTTAAGCTCTTTATTCTCTTTAATTATTGGCGGGATGATGTAATCAAAGCCTGTTTCTTCACTCACATATCTTTGTGATTGTTGCGAATAGGATGCAAGCCTGTGTCTGACAAGTTGATGGGAGCATGCCCTTGATATGCCCTCGATGGCAAAGGTAAATGAGGCATGCTCGATGGGACTCATATGCCCCATCTTCATAAGTTTCTCAACAAATGCCTCCTGGTCCTTTGCCTCTATCTTTTCTTTCAAGGACTCGATATCCGAAGGGCTGTAACACAGTTTTGCAGCCATTGCTATGGTTTCCTCGGGGTTGGGGGTATAACACAGTAAAATAACCTTTAATTCAGACTCTGCCATGTAGACTCCTTCATCTGCAAGATTATCCTAATTATAGCAGGCACTTACGCTACCTGCGGCTTGACTGTTTTGCCTCTTCCCATAGTGTATCCATCTCTTCAAGGCTCATGTCTGCAAGGCATCTTCCTGCATCCGCAGCCTTCATCTCTATATAACGGAAACGGGAAATAAATTTGCTGATTGTCTTTCTCAAAGCATCCTCTGGATTAACTCCCACAAACCGTGAGATGTTAACAAGGACAAAAAATATGTCTCCAAGCTCATCCTCAATCCCTTTCTGCTCTTTGCTCTTAAGGGCATCCCTGAATTCCTCTAATTCCTCATCAAGTTTTTCCAGCACATTCTCTATCTTTTCCCAGTCAAATCCTACCCTTGCAGCCCTTGCCTGAAGCCTTTGGGCCCTGAGGAGAGAGGGGAGCTCCTTTGGAATGCCTTCAAGGATGGACTCCCTGAGCTTTCCCTCTTCCTTCTTCCTTTCATCCCATTGCTTCAATACTTCCTCTGAGGTCTCAAATCTTTCCTTGCCAAAGACATGGGGGTGTCTTGCTATCATCTTATCGCTAATTTTTCTTATAACATCATCCATATCAAATTCAGCCTTTTCCTTTGCTATCTGGCAGTGAAATATAATCTGAAACAACAGGTCGCCAAGCTCCTCCTTTATCTTTTCAGGTTCCCCTTCATCCAGTGCCTCAAGAACCTCATATGTCTCTTCTATCAGAAATGGTTTGAGAGATTCCCTCGTCTGTTCCCTGTCCCACGGGCATCCATTTTCTGAACGGAGCGATGTCATTATGTCCAAGAGTTTTTGGAAATTGTTCATGGGTATAGTTTACATAAAAAGCTGTAATAAATCATTAGGTTCATTTAAGGTGAGAGTGCTTTCAGTAAGCTCATCACTTACTACAAAGGGGTTCAATGTGAACAAATAGAAGGAAAGTTAGTTTGGCGTGGGTATTCTCTCCTGTGATCTTATCTTTATTTGAGAAGGGTTCTTTAAAATTATCTCAGCCCTGTCTTCGTATTCTCTAATTTCGCCTGTTACATCGATCGTCTTGCCCCAATAATATTCATCAGGTTCTTTTGGGAATTTATGTCTATCATCCGTGAAGATTACAGTGGTAAAGTTATGGAAATCATGGGAATTTTTTCCGCTGTTTAGAAAGATTGCCTTTCCGCTATCGTAGGATTTTCTCACAAAAAATCTAACAGTTTTAAATTCGCCTTTATAATATATAGCATTCTCTGGACAAATAGTGCCTTCATAACCACATGTTTTAGCTACCTCTTTGTTTTTTCTCACCTTATTTCCCCATTCTTTTTGTTTTTCCTGGTTCCATAAACCCCGATTGTTTTCTCTCGCATTCCTTGCGTATTTTCTAAAATCCTCTAAATACTGGAATGGATACTTTGTGTATGCAAAGGCATATCCCTGTTTTACAAGTTCTGCATTTACAAAGAAATTGCCTAACCAGAGATAACGAAGTAATCTTCCATACTTATCTATATCTTGTGTCTTATCCCTATCCATCTTCAGGCAAACTGTTTTTCCTTCAACCCACTCTCTAAGCTTCCTGGTTGCCTCTTTGCCAAACCACTCAACATCCTTCTCTGGATGGACTGTTTCAGGGGTATCGATACCTATAAGCCTTACCTTAACCTCCTTACCATTTACTAAAATCTTCACAGTATCACCATCAATGACTTTATAGACTGTTTTATAATCGCATTTATCGGTAGTTTGTACCTGCTGTGCAAGGACAATCCCCCCTTGCCCCCCTTTGCTAAAGGGGGGATGGGGGGATTGCGGTACGACTGAAAGTGATAAAAATAAGACAGATGCTATTAATAATCTTCCGTTCATAACAGTCGTCATATCTATCGTTGAATGTTTTCTTTTCATATTATACACCCATTGCATCTCATCGCCCTCCAGAAGAATTCTCTCACATCTTTTAAGAGTTGGGGTCGGGTCTATTTTATTAGCATTTATTCCGCATAATCCTGAAGCCAGTTGTAGCGGTTATCAACATGAAGAGTTGAAATGCCTATCTCGTCAATATCTCCAATATCTCCCTGTATCTTGCCGCTGTCTTCTCTATGATGCCATCAGGAAGCACAGGCCCAGGATATGTCTTATCCCAATCCAATGTAAGGAGATAATCCCTCACAATCTGCTTATCAAAACTGTCCTGACCTCTCCCGGCTCTATAGTCCTTTATTGACCAGAACCTTGATGAATCAGGGGTAAGGAGTTCATCGATCAGGATTAGTTTATCTCCAAGCATCCCGAACTCCATCTTTGTATCGGCAATGATTATCCCCTTTTTTCCCGCCATCTGCCTTGCCCTTTTATAAACCCTCAGGCTGCAATCCCTGAGCCTTTCAGCCAAATCATTACCTCCAACAACCTTTTTCATCTCATCAAGGCTTATATTTATATCATGCCCTTCTTCTGCCTTTGTGCTCGGCGTAAAAATTGGCTCATCAAGCCTTGATGACTCCACAAGGCCCACAGGAAGTCTTATCCCGCAAACTGTTCCCCTTTCTTTATACTCCTTCCATCCGGAGCCCGAAAGATAGCCCCTCACAATGCATTCTACAGGCATTGGTCTTGCCTTTTTCACGAGCATGCTCCTGCCTTCCAATGCATCTTTATATTTATGAAGTATTTCAGGATAATCATTCACCTCTGTAGCTACTATATGATTTTCAACTATATCCTTCATCTGATTGAACCAGTAAATTGAAATCTGGGTTAAAATCCTGCCCTTGTCAGGAATACCATTTGGCAAGACCACATCAAATGCTGATACCCTGTCTGTGGCGATAATCAAGAGATAATCATCAATCTCATAAACATCACGGACTTTCCCCCGCCTGAGGAGTTTCACATCGCTAAAATTAGTTTCCATTATGACATCAACCATATCTTCCTCCTGAATAATTTCTCAAGCTCCACTGCAAAGAATACCATAGATGACAGGGCAGGTGTAAACACCATCTTACCAAAGGTAATGATGTCTTTGAGTCATCAAATGTTAGCATCAAATTATTACCTAAAACCTTTTAACCCTATCTCCCTGAACACCGCATATTGGACATCTGTTAGGGGCTTTACCGACAACCGTATGACCGCAAACAGGACAGATATGTATCTGACTCGATACGTACTATTTTAATATCTCTTTAACCCCCTAATATTCTTCACATTTAATCTGAAAATAATTCGACTCGTGGTCGCATGAAGGACATTTTTCCGGCGGCATTTCACCTTCATGGATATAGCCGCATTTCCTGCAAACCCAGTAGACCTTTTTGCCTTTCTTAAATACCGTGCTTCCTTCGACTTCCTTCAATAATTTTTTGTATCTTTCTTCGTGATGCTCCTCTGCCCTGGCGATTGCCCTTAAACGCCTGGCAATTTCAGGGAAACCCTCCTTTTCAGCAACATCGGCAAATTCAGGATACATCTGGGCATATTCATAATGTTCTCCTGCAATTGCCGCCTTTAGATTTCCTACAGTGCTTTCAAGCACCGTCGGCGCTGCTGCCTCAACGATTATCTCGTTCAGGTTCTCATTGCTTTTCTTCTTCAACTTATTGATTAAATTGAACAACCACTTTGCATGTTCCCTTTCATTATCCGCTGTGATAAGGAAAATCTCTGAAATCTGGTCGAAGCCCTCTTTCTGCGCTATCTTTGAATAAAATGTGTAACGGTTTCTTGCCTGGCTTTCGCCGATAAATGCCTTTGTCAGATTTTCAATTGTCTTTTGCATAATTTTACCTCCAATTTTTTATGGTTAGTTATAGATTTAACTTATTTTATCATTTCAGTGCCACAGGAATACGCTCGCGTCCCAGCGGCCAAAAATGCCTATTACATTCTTTACAGTAACCATAATATTCAAAACGCATCTCATAAGGCTTAAAGCCTGTTTTCTCCTCTATCACCTTCTGGGAGAAAGGCAATCCCTCTTTAAAATCCTGTATCTTCCCGCAGCCTATACAGATAAGATTGAGGTGGTTGGATATATCTCCCTCATAGCGGTTTTCCATATCGTAAAATTCGAGCTCCTTAATTGCCTTATATTTTTTGAAGATGTCTAATGTATAATAAACTGTTGACATGCTTATCGTTGGAGCCTTTTCCCTTGCCTTTTGAAAAATGGTCCGGGCACTCGGATGGCTTTTCTCACTGGAAAGGATCTCGATAATCTCACGCCTCTGTGGGGTGAGCTTAAGACCTTTTTCCTTGAGACAGTTCAGAAGTCGTTGCCTTATCTCTTCAGGTTTTATGACACCCTCCAATCGGAATGATTCCTGATTAAAGTATATTCTTAATTGTATACGATGTCAACAGGAGGCAACGAATAACTATTTTGAGTAGATTTTTATGTGAGGCAACAGGTAAGCTTTTAAAAGCAATCTTCAGCAAAAAACAAAAATTGCTGGCCTTAAAAAAAGGAGAAAAGGCCCATACGAAAATGCAGCAATGATAAGACAGAAAAAATCACTCGGCCAGTATTTTTTATCCGACCCGTCGATTGTTAAAAGGATTATAGATGCTGCCCATCTAAATGACAAAGACACGGTTGTTGAGATAGGCCCCGGGCCAGGGGTTATGACAGGGATGCTCGCTAAAAGGGTTAAGAGGGTTATTGCCATTGAGATAGATGAGGACATCCTGAAAAAGGCAATGGATTCTCTATCAGGACGCAGCAATATCGAGTTTGTCCTATCAGATGCACTGATATACGATTATGACAGCATAGGGACGCCATTCAAGGTTGTGGCCAATATCCCCTATTATATAACAACCCCGCTTATCTTCAGGCTCCTGGACAGCAAGGACATCCTGTCAATGACCCTCACATTACAGAAAGAGGTGGCAAGGAGAATAGTTGCCTCTCCTAACAACAAGGACTACGGCGTTCTTTCTATAGCATGCCAGTTTTATACAGCCCCAAGCCTTTGCCTTACAATCCCTAAAGGTGCATTCAGACCTGTGCCAAAGGTAGATTCGGCTGCTGTATATTTTGAGGTTCTGAAAAAACCATCAGTGGATGTCCCCTCTAAAGAGATGTTCTTCAGGATAGTAAGGACTGCATTTTCTCAGAGGCGTAAGATGCTATTAAACTCTTTAAAGGCACTTGGTCTTGGCCAGCGGCTCAGGGAGGTGCTGGATAATGCAGGGATCGATCCATCAAGAAGGCCAGAGACGCTAAGCCTTGATGAGTTTGCAGTAATTGCAAGGCTGTTGGGATAATATTGAGCATGTCGAAATGCAGGATTACAAAAACCCTTTTAACCGCGGCAGTCTATCACCCTTTTGTCCGTGATTATCTTTCTGACCCTTATGTCATGGGACTCATGGGGGATCTCTTTAAGGACCTGCTCCTCGTATGCAAGGGCAGCAACCTCAACATCGGCCATTACATCCTTCAAGAGGGTATCATAGTAGCCTGCGCCATAGCCGAGCCTGTTTCCCCTTTCATCAATCCCTGCACACGGGACAGCTATAAATTCTATCTCCTTTATATTGACAGCCCTGCCCTCCAGGACAGAAGGCTCTGGGATTCCCATATACCCGGGGATAAGCTCATTAACGGCCTTTATCTCATAGAGGTTTAATCTCTTATTCCTCCTGTCAACAACAGGAAGGACAACCCTCTTGCCCAGAGACAGTGCAGCCTCTATATGGCTTATTGTCTCTACCTCGCTGCGAAAGGACGCATAAAGAAGCACTGTCTTTGCCCTGTGAAATCCTGAAAGGGACAAGAGCCGCTGTCTTATTAGCTTATCCTTTATCTCCCTGTCATGAGGATGGATGCTATCCCTCTTGTTGAGAACCTCCTGCCTAAGATGTGCCTTCAGAAAGCCTCTCCTCAAGGGCCTTCTTTAGCTTCATGGCCTCTTCAATGGCAAGGGGTGATGAGCTGTAGGGGGAAGAGCCCTTTAAATCTGCCTCCATAATCTCGTGGTTGAAGGACATATAGCCCAGAAACTCCATGTCCTTGATATTCCCTTTTATAAACCGCAGGTCATCCTCGGTTCGTATCTTGTTTGCTATAACGAATACACTCTTGACTCCAAGTCCTTTGGCAAGCCCCCTTACAGTCTCTGCTGTCTGAAAGCTCCTTTGTCCCGGCTCTACAACTACGATAAAGGCATCAACACCCTCCGCAGTCCCCCTTGTCAGGTGCTCTATGCCTGCCTCCATGTCAACTATAACAACCTCATCCCTTTCTACAATGAGATGTTTAAGCAGCCTCCTTAGTAGGACGCTCTCAGGGCAATAGCAGCCGGATGCTGCAGCCTTTGACTTACCCATGGTCAAAAGGGTTATACCATCAAGCCTGTAACCAATCTCATCAGGAATGTCATCCACCTTTGGATTCAGTTTAAACATGCCTCCCATGCTGCCAGGCCTTGCCCCTGTCCTTTCCTCTATAAGCTCAGCCATGTCTGCTATTGGCCTTATCTTTTCAGCCTCTTTTCTTGGTATACCGAGGGCAGAGGCGAGGTTTGCATCAGGGTCTGCATCAACGGCAATCACCTTTTTGCCCTCTGATTGATAGAGCTTACTGAGAAGGGCTGCAATGGTTGTCTTTCCAACACCGCCTTTGCCTGTTATGGCTATCTTCATTTCTTATTTTAAACCCAGTACATCCTGCATGTCGTAAAGTCCGGGGCCTTTCCCTGATAACCACTGTGCGGCCCGCAACGCACCCCTTGCAAATGTATCCCTGCTGCTGGCCTTATGTGTTATCTCAATCCTTTCGCCAAGACCGCCAAATATTACCGTGTGCTCGCCAACAATATCGCCTGCCCTGATGGCCTGTATCCCGATCTCTCTTTTCGACCTTTCCCCTATAATGCCGTGTCTTGCATATACAGCAACATCCTCAAGGTTCCGGCCAACTGCCTCTGCAATCACAGATGCCATCTTAAGCGCAGTGCCAGAAGGGGCGTCCTTCTTGAGCCTGTGGTGTGCCTCTACAATCTCTATATCGTAGTCCTCGCCAAGCACAACCGCAACATCCCTTAATACCTTCAGAAGCAGGTTTACCCCAACGCTCATGTTTGGTGCAAAAACACAGGGAATATCCCTGGTCAGGTTTTTTATCTCTGCCATTTCATCCCCTGAAAAGCCTGTTGTGCCGATGACCATTGAAATCCCCTTCTTAGAGGCGATCCTCAAGTGCTCAAGGGTTGCTGCTACACTGGAGAATTCTATAAGCACATCTGCCTTGCCTGCCAAATCCTCTACGCTGCTGCTAAGTCTGACTCCAAGCTCCCCAAGGCTGATAAGGCTGCCTACATCCTTGCCTATGCCGGGGTGGTCGTTCCTGTCTATGGCAGCAGCAAGCGAAAGCCCCTCATACTCATTCATAAGGGCTATAATCCTGCTTCCCATCCTGCCTGTAGCACCTGACACAGCGACCCTAAGCATAATACACCTCCCTCAGGCAATAAAGACCAATTTATTCTACTGACGGTTTATTAGTTTTAACACGGATGTTAGAATAATTTCCAGTATAAACCGTAGTATTGACATTACCAATACCTGTCGCTGACTGTGATTGTAAATTAGTGTCCTGTATGGTAACATGATATTAATGAAACCGCTGAGGTATACCAGACATGCTAAGAACAGAATGCGGTTACACAGGATTTCAGAATTTGAGGTTGAGTCTGCTATTAACCACCCTGATTTTATTGAGCCTTCACAGGAGGGCAGATTAAATGCATGGTTAAGGTGCTCTGAAAGATATCTGAGAGTGACATATAAAGAAGAATCGGAGGGAATTTTGATTATAACAGCAGTTAAGAAGAAGAAAGGATGGGAGGTGATCTAATTTGAAGATAGAATACGATAGAGAGGCTGATGCACTATATATACAGTTAAAGGATGCATTGGTGGATGACAATATAGACATTGAGGAAGGCATTACGGTTGACCTTGATGAAAAAAGGCATGTGGTTGGCATTGAGATCCTTGATGTGAGTAAAACGCTGTCTTTAAAAGACCTGGTAAACATAACCATAGAGAATATTCCTGTTGAGATGGCATCAGCAACAGGGTGATTTCCCATGGATCTGGTGCAGAAGCCCTGCTTCAAACTATCTTCGCTCACTGAAAAGACCACAAAGATTCTCAGGGAAGACTTCCCCCTATCCTGACTTTGCTACAAGACGGGCAACCTCGATAACTATCTTTTTAGAGCTCTCTTTTTTGATCTTCTTGAAATACCTTAGAAGTTTGCCTTCTTCAGGCAAATACCAGGACGACCTTTCAGCAACAAATGCCTCCTCTGGTTCAAAGAAATATGACACAGGCACAGATAGTGCATCTGCTACCAATTGTATATTTTCCACATTGAGCCTGTTGGTTCCATTTTCATACCTTTGCACCTGTTGATAGGTGACACCTAATGTTTCTGCCAGTTCCTCTTGCGAGATCCCGAGTTCCCCTCTCCGCCTTTTAATTCTTTCGCCGATCTCTCTGCTCGTTTTTACCCTCGTTTTATACATAAAACACTATAACAACCCAAAGATTTGTTTGCTACAATGTAAAAAATTGTATTGACAATACAATACATAAGGTGTATAAGATAGCAGGGGATGAAAAACAGTGAACCATATGGCAGGCAAGCCGCCTGTCATACTTTGATAGGGTGTGGATGAAACTCATAACCTTATGACGAAAAAATATCCTTGCATATTCTTGTAGGACAGCCGTCACGACTGTCCGAAATATCGAGCCTATGACAGGGGTCATTATTAACAAAAGGCATCAAAAAAGGAGGGTCTCCATGAAAAGGCTAAAGACATTCTTAGCATTTGGTACTAATGGCCACACTCCCTCTTGTCCTCTCATGCGGAGGGGGTGGCGGGGGCGGGGGAACAACAACCGGAGGGGGAACACCCATAGATCCACAGGGTAATTATACAGTAACTTACAATCCATCCTCTGTAATTGAAACCTGCACAGTTACCAATACCAGCACAGGAGCTACGAGCCAAGTTTCTGTTACTGTTCCTTTTAGTAGTGGGACCCTAACCATTACAAAGGATACATCAGGAAACTTCACTGCTACATCGCCAGATGGAGAAAGTTTTAATAATGTCCAGCTTACATGTGATTCTAACTCATGCACTGGTTCATACAATGCTACTGTTGTTCTCACAGGAAGCGATCCCAATCTTGGGCCTTATACTGTATCTGAGCCAGTAGCAGCAAATAATATAGTTATTACCTCTAACAGCATCGCTTGGAGTGAGACCATAGGGACTATTACTGTTAGTTATTCTAATCATCCGGAGATAACAGAATCATGCACTGTATCACCAAATACTATAAATGTCTCAGGAACAAAACAATAGTGCTGAAGTGATGAATAAGGCGGAGGCTAAAAGCCTCCGCTCCCTTTTACGCCTCTAATAATTTCACCTTTAAAGCATACGCCGGCCCCTTCACTCTAACCTCCCATCAAGGGAATGACTGGGAATTCTATCCCATTATTAGAAAAGTTAAGGCAGTCCTGGGCGAAAAATGGTAGAATAAAACAGGAGGTAAGAGAATGAGATGGGAGGAAATCGTAGAAGGTTTTAAAGATGAGTGGGTATTAATTTATGTGAAAGAAGTAGATGATGATTTCAACCTCAAGGAAGGAGATGTGATTGCCCACTCAAAGGACAAAGAAGAGATTTATAGAAAGCTGTTAGAAATCAGGCCAAAAAACTTTTCCATAGAATATACAGGGGAAATACCAGAAGACCTTGCTGTAGTCCTTTAGATTTATACATCTTCCAAGCGGACGCAACCCTGTTTGGGGGATTTTAATATGCAATCATTAAAACAGACACTCGAGAGGTTTTATAAGGAATATGATTTTAGAGAAAGGCTCTCTCACGACCCCATAGAATTCCCGCACCAATACAGAAGACCAGAAGACATCGAGGTCTCGGGCTTTATTGCCTCATGTCTGGCATATGGGAGGGTAGATCTGTTCAGGCCTGTGATTAAAAGGCTCCTTTCTGTCATGGGGAAAAGCCCGTATGATTTCTTAATGGGTTTTGATGTGAAAAGACAGGGGCATCTGTTTTCTGAAATAAGATACAGATTCAACGGGGACAGAGATATTGTCTGCCTGTTTTTTATACTGCATGAGATATTAAATAAGACTCTGTCTATACAGTCTGCATTCATGAGGTTCTATAAACCTGATGACACAAACATCGGCAATGGATTAACAGGGCTTATCAATTATATCCTTGAGATTGACACATCAAAGGTGTACGGCAGGAACATCCATCCTGCGGGGCTAATGCAGTTCTTTCCGTCTCCTTCAGGCGGCAGTGCATGCAAGCGGGCAAACCTCTTTTTAAGGTGGATGGTCAGGGACAGGGATATTGATTTTGGGATATGGAAGGGGATTCCCAAGAACAGGCTCGTTATACCGCTTGATACACACATAGCAAGGATATCCAGATGCCTCGGTTTTACAAGACGGGCATCATCTGACTGGAAGACAGCAGTGGAGATAACAGAGGCATTGAAGGAGCTTAACCCTGAGGATCCCCTCAAATACGATTTTGCCCTGTGCCATCATGGGATCTCAGGCATGTGCACATCCAAATCTAAAGGGCTGGAGAATAATTGTACAGGCTGTGCACTATGGCATATAACTGATTGATTTTTTATGTCTTATACGGTATCTTTCTATAAAAGGGATGGGTATGGATACAAAAAAACTTATTGAAGATTCAGAACATTATTTGATGAATACCTACAAACGATTTCCAGTTGTCCTGCGAAAAGGCAGAGGCCTGAAGGTGTGGGGAACCGATGGGAAGGAATATCTGGATTTTGTTGGCGGTATCGCGGTGAACTGCCTTGGGCACTGTCATCCAAAGGTTGTTGTGGCAATACAAAAACAGGCACAGAGACTGCTGCATGTCTCAAATCTATATCATATCGAGCCCCAGATAAGGCTTGCAAAGCTCCTTGTTGAGCACTCATTTGCAGACAAGGTATTTTTCTGTAATTCAGGCGCCGAGGCCAATGAGGCAGCCATAAAACTTGCAAGAAAATATGCAAAGGACAACATCGGGCCTGATAGATACGAGATAATCACAGCCATTGGCTCATTTCACGGCAGGACCCTCGGTGCACTTACAGCAACAGGCCAGGAAAAATTTCATAAGGGTTTTGAACCCCTGTGTCCTGGATTCAGGTATGTAGCCTTTGATGACCTCGATGCTATAAGAAATGCCGTTAACAAAAAGACATGCGCTATTATGCTTGAACCCATTCAGGGAGAGATGGGCGTAAGGATGCCCGGGGAGGATTATCTCAAGGGCGTAAGGGAGATATGCGATAAAGAGGGGATACTCCTCATCCTCGATGAGGTTCAGACAGGCATGGGCAGGACAGGTAAGCTTTTTGCCTATGAACATTATGGGATACAACCTGATATTATGAGCCTTGCCAAGGGCCTTGGGGGAGGCGTTGCTATTGGGGCGATGCTTGCAACCAGGGCTGTTGCAGCAGCATTTCAGCCCGGCTCCCATGCCGCTACCTTCGGGGGCAACCCATTGGCCTGCGCTGCTGCAGTGGCTACTATTGAGACCCTGCTTGAGGATGGATTTATACTTGACAATTGTAAGAGGATGGGCAGATACCTGATGCATGAGATAGAAGATATAAAAAAGGAGTTTCTGTCGCTTGTGGTTGATGTCAGGGGAAAGGGACTTCTCATAGGGATGGAACTTACAAGGGACTGCAGCTCTATTGTAATGGATATGCTTAAGAAAGGAGTCCTGATAAACTGCACATCAGGGAATGTGCTGCGTTTTACGCCGCCACTGATAGTAACCGAAAAGGACATAGAACACCTTACCATCGCCCTTGGAGAGGTCTTTCACGAGCTGCACGCCGGATAAAAAAGACACTCCGGGGCAAAACCCCATCTGTAAACATTAGATCTTGAAACATTAGATATTGCTGCCTCTGATTTTTTGAAAATGATTTTCATTTTCTATTGACAAAAGGATCTTTTTTATATTACCTTATCAAAAAAATGATGTTTACTCACTTTTAATAACGAACAGGTAATAACAAGCAGGCATGACAATAAAGGAAAAGAAGGAAAGGCTGAGAAGGTTTATAAAGGAGAAGGGGCTTAAGGCAACATGGCAGAGGGATTTTGTCGTTGATACCTTTTTTAAGACGAACATACACCTTACTGCCGAAGAACTCTATCTAAAGGTCAGAAAGAAAAAACCAGAGATAGGCTTTACAACTGTCTGGAGGGCATTGAAACTGCTTTCTCAGACAGGGCTTGCTACTGAGAGGGTATTTGTAGACGGCCTTACAAGGTATGAGCAGACAACCATTGATGGACATCATGACCACATCATATGCCTTAACTGTGGGAGGATCGCAGAGTTTGAAAATAAGAAGATAGAGAATCTACAGAGGCTTGTGGCCAACGAACTTGATTTCGAGGTTGTAAGCCACAGAATGGAGCTTTATGGCTACTGTAAAGAATGCAGAAACAACAAAACCTAAGCTGAAACACCAGAACCCCTTGAATATCTTTCTGATTGGCAATCCCAATGTCGGTAAGAGTGTAATCTTCGGACTCCTGACCGGCAGATATACTACCGTGTCAAATTATCCAGGGACTACGGTTGAGGTATCTCACGGCAATGCAGGTTTTGGCAAGCACAGGATACACATAGTAGATACGCCTGGTGTGAACAATCTCATGCCGATGAGTGAGGATGAGAAGGTCACAAGGGATATCCTCCTTTTGGAAAAGGCAGATGCAATTATACAGGTTGCAGATTCAAAGAACATGAAGAGGACGCTGCTTTTAACCCTTCAGCTTATCGAGATGGGTCTGCCTGTTGTGCTTGACCTTAATATGGCTGATGAGGCTGAGAGCAAGGGGCTGCACATCAATGTGACAAGGCTTTCTGAACTCCTTGATGTAGAGGTTGTCAGCACTATTGCGGTTCATAGAAAGGGGATAGACAGCCTTAAACATTCAGCGCTCAGGGCAAGGCTGTCGAACTTTAAGTTCACATATGAAGATGCCATTGAGGAATCTATCACACGGATAGAGGCATATCTGCCTAATGCAAACATATCAAGGCGTTCAATAGCCATCATGCTCCTTGCAGGGGATAAGAGTATGAGAGGATGGCTGAATGCGAACATAGATAAAGACAAGATCAACAAGATTAATGCAATAAGGTATGAGGCAGAAACAAGGTACAGGGAGCCCATTAATTATGTAATAAACCAAAACAGGATGAAGGTTGTTGATGAGATTGCAAATGAGGTTGTTATAAAGAAGGAGAAAAAAGGCAGGGAGTTTTCTGTATTCATCGGCAATGTCTCCATGCATCCCATATGGGGAATACCTGTTCTTATTCTGGTCCTCTGGGCCCTCTATGAGTTTGTCGGCAGGTTTGGTGCAGGCACACTTGTCAATCTCCTTGAAAGGAATGTATTTGGCGAATACATAAACCCATGGATGGAGAAGATTGTCAGATTTGCCCTGCCGTGGACATCCCTGCAGGAGCTTTTTATTGGACCCTATGGAGTATTCACAATGGCTCTGACCTATTCCATTGCTATCATACTACCCATAACCCTTACCTTCTTTATAGCATTTGGGATCCTTGAGGACTCAGGTTATATGCCGAGGCTTGCCCTTATGCTCAATAAGGTCTTCAGGCTCATGGGCCTGAATGGCAAGGCAGTCCTGCCGATGATCCTCGGTCTTGGGTGCGACACAATGGCCACTATGACTGCAAGGATACTTGAGACAAAGAAAGAAAAGATAATAGTCACCCTGCTGCTTGCCCTCGGTGTTCCATGCTCTGCCCAGCTTGGGGCAATTCTCGGGATGTTTGGAACACAGCCGATAAGCGCTGTCATTCTATGGGGCGGTGTGGTGACAGGCATAATACTTCTGGTTGGCTATCTCGGTTCAAAGGTGATACCAGGGGAGAGGCCTGATTTTGTCCTTGAGATACCGCCGCTCAGGATCCCGCAGGCATCAAATGTCCTTATAAAGACTGTAAGCAGGATCGAGTGGTACCTGAGAGAGGCAGTGCCGTTGTTTATACTGGGGACGCTGATCCTCTTTATCGCCGATAAGTTGCGCATCCTCCCTGTCATTGAAGAGGCAACAGAGCCTGTTGTAACAGGCTTTCTCGGTCTGCCTCCAAAGGCGGCAGAGGCGTTTCTTCTTGGATTCCTGCGGAGAGACTATGGGGCAGCAGGGCTCTTTACCATGGAAAAACAGGGATTATTAAACACGCACCAGGTTGTTGTCAGCCTTGTTACTATTACGCTTTTTATCCCATGCATAGCCAACTTCTTCATAATAGTGAAAGAGAGGGGGCTAAAGACCGCCATGTGGATGGCGGCCTTCATATTCCCCTTTGCCTTCCTTGTAGGCGGCCTGTTGAACTGGACAATGAATGTGCTGGGAATTTTTGCATAGTACAGAGACTATGATTTAAATCATAGAAGGGACTCATTCCCTGCGGTATACTTAGACTATGTTCAAGGAGAGCTGTCCAGGAAGCAAGGAGATACGCCAGCCTACGCCTGGTGAGATCAGGTGCAGAAACTGCGGTGAATTGGTGGAGATATGGTCTGACGAGACAGAGGCCGTATGCAAGAAATGCGGTAAGACAAACCTTCGCCTTATCGGCCCCACATGTATAGACTGGTGCCCACATGCAAAGGAATGCGTAGGTGAGGAGAAGTTCAAAAGGCTGAAAGACAGGGTAAAGGTGTGAAGGCTATATTTTATCCTCGAAGCTCTGCTGCGGGGTAGTTCATTTCAAGTAATTCTAACAATGTTACCTGATGAGACTTTCAACAAGTCTTTTTAATGACTTCATCTCTTCGTAGATGACACTCAGGATAAAGGCTCTCAGGGTATTCAGGTCTCCTTTATTTGATTTTTGTAATGCAGTTATATATTCTGCCCGTCTTATAGGAGGAATAACCACAGGACAGTAGCCATTTTTCAAAGTCAGAATACTTAACAAAAGTCTTCCTATCCTTCCATTGCCGTCTGTGAAAGGATGAATTGCCTCAAATTCAGCATGCAGGTCACTTGCCCATTCAAGTATATGTTCGTCTTTAGCATTCTTATTTAAGTTTTCAATATGTTTTTTCATTAATTCAGAAACTTTCTGATGATCCGGAGGCAAATAATCAGTTCCGGTAATGATAACATTCTTCTGTCTGTATCGGCCTGCGTTTTCAGGGTCTATCTGTTGAAAAAAGAGCTTATGCAGGAATAAAACATCCTCCTCAGATATAGGTCTATCCAGCAAAGAATAAATATGATCATAAGCCTTTGCATGCCCTATAGCCTCAAAATGCTCTCTCAGGGATTTACCACCTATGGTTATACCATCTTCAATAATAACCTTTGTCTCTGACTCTGTAAGAGTGTTCCCTTCAATTGCATTGGATGCGTAGGTCAGTCCTATCCGATAGTAATCCTTAAGTTGTTTGACAACATGGTCAGGAAAAGGACGATAGCTGTCGAGGACGGACTTGAGAGAGGCGATTTTATCAAGGATGTCTTTCATTTCTACAAGATGCGATTTCATATTGTTTCTTCACTCTCAGCAAACCCCTCAGTTTCATCTTCTGCTCCAAGTTCAAGCATCTTGATTTGGGGTAGAGATGCTCCGATAATTCCCTGCATATCGCCATACATGCCAGCGGTATTCATTATGACACGTTCAATCTGTTTTCCCCTTTGCGCCCATATCTTTGTTATAGACCGTTTCTCTTTGTCTAAGTCCTCTTTCATTGATTTGAAAGTTTCAACAATAGCCTCAACCTTCTGCTTAAATTCAGGCCCTGACAGATAATTGTAAAGAACCTCCATCTTTTCATTTTTGCCAACAGCAGAAAGTTTTGCCTGAAATACCTGCATCAAGCCTGTTCTTAGAACCTCTGCCAGACTGCCAGCCAATGAGAAAGTAGTAACCCAGACTCCTTCTATTTGTACAAATGAACCAGCATCTTTAGGCATTGTTTCAGTGACTATTACTGCAATCTCGGCCTTTATCTCCCGCTGGTCATCCTTAAGCTTTGAAATCCAGCCATCACTCCACGCCCTTGTACGCTTTGTCTCCCACACTATCGTCCCACAATGTTGTCCACCTCGACTATACACCTTTTGCAAAATATCAGTCCCTCTCATTCCTTTAGGGACAGGCTCGATTTCATCAACGGGGAATCTTGTTTTCAAGAGGGCCTCTAAGTCAAGTTCCAATACCTCTCCTTGAGTCTGCATAGAACCCTGTTCTGCCTTCCTTTTAAGATCTTCTATTGTCTTAAGCATATCGCTAATCTTTTTGTCTTTCTCAAGGTCTTTCAGCCTGTGATCATCTGTAAATGTTTCAAGTGCTTTTTGTTTTATTTTTTCTCTTTCCTCATCAATTCTGCGAGCAACTTCCAGATCTGCGCTCTTTTTAGCTTCTTCCGCTTCCCGTACCTTCTTTCTTAAATCTAATTCTATACTCCGTGATTCTTCAATTTTTTTCTCTTTTTCAGCAATCTGCTCCTGTAAATCCTTTCGCTCCAAAAGAATGGCTTCCTCGGCTTCTTTTTTAGCCTCCTGTTTCAATTTTTCTCTTTCAGCTTTTAGCCTTTCTGCTATCTGTTGTTCAACGGCCTGCTTTGAGTCCTCAATCTTCCGGGCCTCTTCCGCAAGTAACTTTTCGCGCCTGGCAAGCTCTTGTTCTTTTTCTCTTGCTTTATCATCGTATTCTTTCTGAAGACTCTCTTTTATCTGATGAAAAAGAGTCTCTGTCAAAGGAATCTCTTTACCACAATTCGGGCATACTATTGTCTGTTCTTGCATATATCGTTACCTCTCATAATTAATATTTATTTAAGGCTTTCCAACTCAACATTGCTAAGTTGAACTTCATGGGCAATTGCTGTAAATTCTGCCATATATCTGCTATGTAAGGCATAGAACTCTCCAATATTTAGATTTTCGTATTCCCATGGTTTTTGTTTCGCAAGTGCTTCTTGAATTTTATAGACGATGTTTTCTGATACTATTTCTGCCAATAATAATTTAAAATGGGGCATATTTTGTCCTTCATAATCTGGTTGAGGACCTAGGTATCTCTTTACAGAGGGATGACTTGCAGAAATTTTCAAATTGTTGGGGTTGTTAGGTGTATCCCATCTTGCTCTGGAACTCCCAAAAGATTCTGATACAATCTCAATTGAAAGAGGAATGTCTTCGTCTGGCTTAGATTGAATTACTTTAACTTCAGTCTGAGCAGACCGTCCATGTATTGAGGCGGTTATTTTACCCTTTGCTTTAAGCCTTCTACTGTGAATAGTTACATAACCTTCAGCATAATTTCTTCCCTGAATAGGTCTAAGGCGAGCCTGGGGTTTAACAATTACAATGTCTTCACAATCGCAATTAACTTCAACGGGTGTTTCTTCAGATACTACTTCTGGATATTTTGCACGCAAAACCAATTGTTTCTTACGACCTTCTCTCATATGATATAATTCTCGCTCAAAAGCCAATCCATTAGGAATATCTATATCTTCTGTTTTACTTTCTACTACAGAGACTATTGCCTCAGCATTAATAAATCCATCGTAAAATACAGTTATAATAGCACTGTCTGTCGGTTGAACTCCTTGAACTTTAAAACTACCAGTGAGAATTCCCTCACTGGTAGGACTTTTTGAAAGAAGAAATTCTGGAGTAATAATACGAACCCTGTCATCATCACAAGTTACTCTTGCCACCTCTTTTTCTGATACCCCTTCTTTCTTTTTCGCTCTAAATCCAAAGGTTTTAATCTCATTAACTGCAAGTATATAACTTGGAGGAAGGATTAAGACACCCGATTTAGCAAATGCTTTAAGTTCTGTTTTATCAAGTTCATTAGCAAATTCTTCTAATTCTTCTACCTTATCTTGTATAAATTTGCTTGCAGCTCTCGCCAGTTTCTTCAACCGTTCTTTTGTTTCTTCATTTTCTATTTGAACTCTTTTAGCCTTTTCTTTTTCTTTGTCTTTGGCAATTAAGGCTCGTAAACTTTCAGTAGGTATTTGAAATAATGCCTTTGTAAAAGGATGATCTCTTCTTAGTCCGCCTTGTCTATTAGGGTCAATAAGAAGATTGGGGTTATTTTCTGGATGAGGTTGTTTGTCTTCTCTTCGTTTATCGAATTCTTTACAAATCTTATCAATGTGAGAACAGGTTAGTTTGCCAAAATAAAAATGTGCATAATGGTCACTTTCAAATTCATTGCTAAAGAGTGTAATCTCATGAACTGCTCGCTCACCTTTTATTAAAAAACCAGTTCTTCTAAACCGCTTATCATATGGGTCTTCAAGGGGTTCAGAATGTTTATAAATTATTAAATGTGCTGTAGCTCCTTGATAATCAGGAACTTCAAATTCTTCATCAATTATTTTTTCAGCAGGTGGGTCATTGTAAATAAGAGGGTCTAAAGTGTTTTCATTCAAGTTTCTTAAAAGAACCTTCTGTTCAGAATCTTTATGCATTATATCTCTAAGTGCAAAGTGTTTAGGCAACTCACTAAGAAGTGTCTCATGTCGTGGAACTCCTCTAATATTTTGATTAACTTCTATAGTAACAACTGTGCCATTCCCTCTTAGAACCCCCAAGTTTTTGCGTATTTCGTCGGTAGCCTTAATAGAGGGAGTATATGGAACAAATTCCATGCTTGAAAGCACTTCGCATTTATGGTAGAGGTTATCTTTAACTGACTCAAAAGTAATTTCCCCTATCGCTGCACAGTCTTTAGCACCCCTTCCCATAAATCCACGACTGCCGTCTTCACTTGTTCTGTCTCCCACTTTCTTAACCTCCGCATTTCATCCAAAGTCATTCCCTCTGCACGGTCTTTAACTATTATCTTTGAGTTGCCTTTGTATCTATGGTCAACTTCTATTAGAATTTGCCCATCTGCTTTACCCATACGGGAATAACTATCGTCTGAATTTGTTATAAGTTCCACTAATGCATCATATACATCTCTGATAGCATATTGTGCTGTTAAATAACCATGTCGCCTTGTATAGTCAAGTGCTTCCGGAGATTGTGGTTTCATATTTCAAACCTCCTTAATAGATCATTAATTCTTTGAAAACTTGCTCGCACTCATTAATAAATGAAATGATTGATTTATCCTGTGTTAATTCAGCCTGTGCCTTTAACTTTTGAAAATTCTTAGAAATTACCTCTGGTGCCGCATCTGGACGGCATAACAGCATATCTGTAAACTCATATTTATTTACATTTTGCAAAGAACCATCTTGAAGATATTTTTGATAGCATTTTTCGCCTTCAAGTTTTTTAATAATCTTACTTACTTCAGGGCGTTTAACAGGTTTATCAGTTATCTTTAAAGCTTCCTCTATTCGTTTTTGATTGCTTAAAATCCATTTAACCCCCTCAGGAGTTAATCTCCATCCATCGGTTTCTTTGCCTACTGCTGTAGCACCTGCCCTACCTTTAAGCAATATAGGACCCTTATTTTTTTTGCTTTTCAAGTTTTTCAATGTAACTCGTGCAATTTCTTTATCTGGAAACTTTTTAAAATATTTTGACTGTGTCCACGAAAACTTTTCTGGAGATAACTTAAAGCATTCCATTGCTATATCTTCTGTATGGATTTTTTTCTCTATACCACCTAACTTAAATATAGCGTAAATAACAATATCATTATTTGATAATTCCTGAGTCATCGGTTTCTCCATATTTTTTCACAGCTTAAATCTCTTCCTTTTCCCCGCCAGAAACTTTGCCTTTGTCAGTTTTGACTGTTTATCTATCTCAGAGAAAATCTTATTCACCCTTCTTTCCCCTTAAAAATCCAATCCTTCTTTTGTGTTTCTCAGGAGGCGTCATTAATTGTCTTATAGCATCAAAAACCACTCTGAACTGTGCATCATATTTCTTTTCAAGCTCATCAAGTCTTTTAGCAAGGTCTTTGTGAGAGGCTATCATCTCACGCAGTTTTACGAACGCACGCACAACCTGTATGCTTGCCCGAACAGCAACAGGACTGTTGAGAATTGTTGCTACCATAATTGCTCCATGCTCAGTAAATGCATTAGGCAATGATGGTGAAAATTTGAGCTTTTTGAGGTGGTCACAGTTTGTGACCACCTCATCTTTTTCCTCTTTTGTCAGATGAAACATAAAATCATCGGGAAAGCGATCTCTGTTGCGTCTCACAGCTTGATTAAGGACTTTGGTAGGGACATTATAAATCTCTGCCAGATCAGCATCCAGCATCACCTTTTGCCCGCGAATCAGAAGAATTTTCTTTTCAACCGTCTCTAATGGAACAATATCAGCCATTTTGTCTCTCAATCTTGAAGTACCAAATTGTAACCTCAAGTTTTATCGGTTTATAATTACCAGAGAACATATCACAATTTGTGATATGTTCCTTTTCACAGCTTAAACCTCTCCCTTTTTCCTCCGAGAAACTTTGCCTTTATTAATTTCAATTGCTTATCAATCTCGAAGAAAATCTTATTTACCTCCCCCTCTGTATACTCATATGAACTCTTATTTGAGCAATTTCCGAGTATTCTGATTTTCTCAAGGATTTCATTTGTCCGCTTAGAGGCGAGTCTTTTAAACCGTTCATGCCTGCTTTCCTGTTTTTCCTGCTCCATAAATCTCCCGAATATAGTGGAATTATGGTCAAATAATATCACAGCTATATACAAATATCAAGAAAATATTGTAACTATTTATATTAAATCGGGGTTAAGCTTAAAGGGTGTTTTTGATTAAACCAGCTTAAGAAGTGGCCGTTCTGACGGGCTTTTTCAGTGAGTTTGGATTTTTTCATCCACTATTTCCTTATTTCTGGTGCATAGAAATCAGAATGAGCGAGGGTTTACTTTTTCAGACTGGTACTTAAAAATAAGCGTGCTACACCGTCTGCAAGGAGCAGCCTCAGTTTCTCAGGGACCTGTAGTTTAAGCTACGAAGGTTGGGAAAACTATCTTATATAAGTTCCGCTTATGGAATATATAAAGTGACCTGTAATAGAGATGCTGTCCTTTTTCCAGTCTTCTGGCAGCGGCCAGAAGGGTGCGGCATCCTTCAATGCCCTCATTGCAGCATTATCAAGGTCCTCCCTTCCAGATGTCCTTACGAGCTCAATGCCTCCCAGACGGCCGTTTTTTAGTATGGTAAATTTTATATAAAGGTCTCCCTGAACCCCGTGACTTGCTGCGTCAGTTGGATACTGCCATATCCCCTCTATCCTTTCTTTCAACTGTCTCATGTAGCCGAGATACATGAACTCCTTTGTATCAAAGGTAAGGCTGTTGTCCTTTGGCGGCTCTTTCTTTGCGAGTTGTTCAATAGTCTCTTTATCAAAGAGTTCTGAAAAAAGACCCTTGCCCTTGTGTCCTATGAGGCCTTGTCGTGGAACTGCCCCCGCGGCTCCAGGGATGCCTTTCCCTGACTGACCTACTGAACCTGGCAATGTCTCGGGTGTCTTCTTGGCCTCATACGGCTGTGGCAATATGCCTTTGCCCTCTGACAGCAGCCCCCCGGGGCTTTTAAAAGAAGGATGGGCAGGTATTGTTGGGGCGGCCTTTTTTAGATGAGTAATGCCTGGTCTTCTGTTAGCATGATTGTTTGTTGGGGGTATTGGCAGGACAGATGGCTGACTTGGCAAAAGGGACTGTAATGGGCCGACTATGTTCACATCGAATGTGCCCTGCTTTACAGGCGCCTTCATGGTGATCATAAATAGCGAGGCTATAAGAATAATGTGTATGCCAATGGATGTTGCTATGGATATAGGTAGTCTCATCCTGTTAAAAACCTCTTTAAAAATCCGATGTAACTGAGAAGGCTCTTTGATTTGAGGTCTTTTTCAAGCCACAGCCTCATGGATGCCGCCTGTATCTCAGGCCTCCTGTGCAGCTCAACAAGTCTCTCTGATGCCGCATCATCCTTGAGAAAATGTTTTTCCAGTCTCCTCATGAGTAGAAACCTTTTGGCATAAAGGGCCTTCCACATCTTCTCATAAAGCCCTGGTTTTGCATCTGCGATAGCCATTGCAGCCATCTCCCCGCTTTTCATGGAATAGTATATGCCTTCATAACTCAGCGGCATAACAGTCCCTGCTGCATCGCCGACGAAGAGGATCCTGTTAGCTGCCCATATTCCACGGGGACCCATTGGAATCCTGTAGGCTCTTGCAGTGCCATTTGTAGCAACGCTGCGGCGCATTTTGAACCTCTCAAGCATTGGCAGAGGATTTCCTTTTAAACAGCCTGTGCCAATGCTTGCATGGCCTTTTTTGGGAAAGACCCAGGAATAAAACGCCGGGGCATGCTCTGAGCCAAACCAGAATTCGCAGGCATCTCCATCAATGCCATCGACCTCCTCATGAATAGTATTAATGCACCTTTGCGGTTTAATGCCAAGACATGATGAGATCCTTGAGTTTACACCGTCTGCGGCAATTACATAATCTGCCTTTATGGTCATTCTCTCCCTGGATACCTTCAGCATAAATGATGCCTCGTAAACACCGCTTGTTTGCCCTATGGAAAAGAATTCCCCCTCTATAATTGTTGCACCAGCATCCTTTGCCTGTGCCCTCATGGCACTGTCAAAGGACCTTCGATCAACCATTGAGAGATGACCTCCTTTAAGCGGAATCGCCACCTTTACATTAGCTGGAGAGTAGATATGTATCTCTCTTATCTCTTTGTTTATCACAGTGGTTGGCAGGGCAAGCTCATCAAAGGCAGTTGACGGGATACCGCCTCCGCAGGGCTTTAAATTATTAAGGTCTCTTTCAAAAAGACAGGTATCAATGCCTTTCTTTGCGAGCTCTCTTGCGGCTATTGAACCTGAAGGGCCGCCACCAACAACAAGGACTTTAAAACGCTCCGCCATCTCGACAGCTTAGCTTCCCTCCCTGAATCCTGAGGGGAACTGGCAGTAGATCTTTCCTCTCCGTGGTTGTGTCTTGCCCTCCTTCAGAAAAAAGGCAGCGATCTTAAAGAAGAAGTCCCCTATGCCTCCAGAGAGACTGCCATCCCTGTTTTCTCTCCAGGGCAGCCTCTTTTCTGTATTGTTTATAGCAGCAATGATATACACATTGGCTGCCTCCATCTCTGCTATATCCTCTTCGCTTGGTATTGGTATACCTTTGGAATTGCCAAACTGGGTATGGGAATGGAAATCCCCTATTATCTGCAACTTTTCAAAGCTCGATATTATAGGCTGTATCTTCTTATGGTTTCTGTCGTGGAAACTCACGCCTTTAGGTCTTCTCCTTGCTGTCTGGAAGCTGAAGGCATGTTCCACTATAAACCTGTCCAAAAGCCTGTAGCCAAGCAGAAAGCCGAGACACTCCTTCTTATAGACCTCAGCAGAGCTGAGGAGTATATCCATGAATGCATTCTCTGAGAGATATACCTTCACCTATTGCCTTTTCTGCTCTGTTGCCCTTACTGTAAGCACAGGGCATGGAGCCCTTTTTACGACCTTCTCTGCTGTGCTGCCAAAGATTATCCTGTCAATACCAGTCCTTCCCTGCGTTCCCATGACGATCATGTCTATCTTTTCCTCTGATGCATACCTGAGGATTTCATCAGAGGGGATGCCCTTAATAACCATCTTCTCTACATTTTGAAGCCCTCTTGTCTCCTCTATACAGCACCTCTCCATCTCCTTCCATGCATGCTCGGTCATATCCTTGTAAAGCTCCTCTATAGGCACATGCGGCACATACCATCCTGTAACCTTTACAACATCATAGATAACATGGAGGATATAAAGCCTTGCGTTGTAAAACCTTGCAAGGTCAACAGCATAAGGCAGGGCATAATAAGAGCCCTCTGAAAAGTCCGTCGGAAATAAGATCCTTTCAATCTTCATCTAAACCTCCCTTAGATATTTTGCCCCATCCTCAGGGGATGTTGGCAGGATATAAAAACCAGAGCCCCATTCAAAACCAGCGGTTCTGACAAGTCGGGGCATGATCTCTATGTGCCAGTGAAAGTCCTCTCCAAGTGTATGCCAGTGATTCCTCCGTGGAACCCTGTTGGGCGCCGTATGCAGGACATAATTATATGGCGGATCATTGAGAAGCTTTCTGAGCTTCAGGAGTATTGTCATAAACATCATGGCGAGGTCTTCCATCTCTTCGTCAGAGATGTCCTCAAATGCACAGCTATGCTTCTTGGGCATTATCCAGAGCTCAAAGGGAAACCTCGGTGCATACGGTGAAAATGCTATGAAACTCCTGTTTTCCATCACAACCCTCTCTGCTGTCTTCAATTCCTCCCGCATCATATCGCAGAATATGCACCTGTCTTTATAGTTGTAATATAGCTTTGCGCCGTCAAGCTCCTCCTTCACCCTCTTGGGTATTATGGGGGTTGCCACAACTTGTGAATGCGGATGGCTGAATAGGGCGCCTGCAGAGTAGCCGTAGTTTTTAAAGACAATGACATATCTGAATCTCGGGTCCTTCTGGAGGTCAAAGATTCGTGCCTTGTAGGTGGATACCACCCTGTGCATCTGCGCTAAACCCATGTCCGCTGGAGGTTTTCCATGTTCAGGGGATTCTATTACAATCTCATTTGCGCCAATACCATCCATGGCGTCGTACATCCCAACACCCCTTCTATTAAGTTCGCCCTCTATCTGTAATATGGGATGGAAATTTGGGATAACCCTTGTAAACCAGTGGGGCGTATCTGGCTCTGTGCCTTTTTCCCTGATAGCTGTGATTTCATGTGGAGTGTTTTTTTCATTCCCCTCACACAGTGGGCAGGGCCCTTCATCAGGAGATGGATTTTCTTCCCCTATTGAATAAGATTCAGGACCTAAGGATTCTTCCTTTAATACTATTACCCACCGTCCAAGAAGCGGGTCTTTCCTCAGCTCGTGCATGTCTTGTTCCTTTCATAAAGCATCCTGAGCCCCTCAAGTGTAAGCTCTGGCACTACCTTATACCTTCTAAGGTAATTTTTCATAATACCAGAGAACCCGCCTGTGAGGATAACACGGACAGATGATGACCCCAACTCCCTTTTAATACCTTTTAATATCTTCTCAACAGCACCAACATGGCCAAATACAATGCCCGAGCAGAGGTTTGACCTGGTATCATCCCCTATAAACCTTTCAGGGGGATTAAGGCTAATCTCTGGAAGCCCTGCAGTCATTCTGGCCAGGGCATCTATTGACATCCCGATGCCTGGCATGATTGCCCCGCCAATATACTCGCCGTTTTCTGTGACAACGCTGAAGGTTGTTGCTGTGCCAAAATCAACAACCACAACAGGGCCGCCATAAAGGCCATAGGCTGCCACTGCACTGGCTATCCTGTCAGGGCCGAGTCCTTCTGGTCTTGGTATGGAAAGCCTTATGTCCATATCAAGCTGATAGTTTACCACAACAGGCATCAAAGAAAAATGGCCTATGCACATGGCCTCAAAAATGGGGGTCAGAGGAGGAACAACAGAGGATAAAATGGCACTGTCTAAAGAGTGGATAGAGCTTTCCCTTAGTATGGTTTTTATGATCATGGCATACTCATCCACTGCCCTTTTTGGCTGTGAGGAGAGCCGAAAAGTACGAATAAGGGCATCGCCGTCAAAAAAACCAAGGGTAATATTTGTATTACCAATATCTATTGCAAGAAGCATTACCACCTAATAAACATATTAAAATAGTATTACTGTATTTTAAAGGTTTTTCAGGCTCAACTTTTCAGTATCGTCACATCCCCGGCATTTAACTTCTCTATATGACCTGATTGCAGCCTGATAAGCAGCGCGCCTTCATCGTCTATGCCCTCTGCAATGCCTGATAATTCCCTTCCACCTGAAAATGCCTTTATCTTTTTTCCAATAGTAGAATCCATGAGCTTCCATTCATCAAGTATAAAAGATTTCCCCCTCTTCTGCAATATCTTATACCAGTGTTCAAGCTCTTCAAGGATGCGGCCTATAAGCACAAGCCTGTCAAACTCCATCCCGAGGGACTCTTTTATGGATGTTGCTCTGGCAGCTACATCCTGAGGCAGCGTGGATACATCAAGGTTTACATTCAGCCCTATGCCTAAGGCGATGTAATGGATCCTGTCCATGTCTGCCTTCATCTCGGTCAGTATCCCGCCTGCCTTTTTATTCCCAAACAGGATGTCGTTAGGCCACTTTATGGCCGCATGTATCTCTGTTGCCTTTCTTATAGCGCCTGTAACTGCAACAGCCCCAAGGAGTGCAAGGATTGTTGCCTCCCCGGGTAGGGTATCTGGCCTGAGAAGCACAGTCATATATATATTGACCCCTGGAGGAGAGAGCCACTGCCTTCCAAGCCTGCCTTTTCCCTTTGTCTGGGAATCAGCAAGTACGATTGTTCCATCAGGCCATCCTTCTTTACCAAGCTCCATAGCCCTGTCATTTGTGGAACTTATCGACTCATAGGACAGTATCTCTTTGCCGATAGTTTCTCCCCTGAAGACACTCCTTATATCATCTACACTTATCATATCTAACCCCTTTATAAATCTATAGCCCTTTGATGGAGAGGCATCTATTATATAGCCTTTTGCCCTTAATGACCTTACAGCCTTCCATACGCCTGCCCTTGTGATGCCAAGGGCCTTGCTCATGGCCTCCCCTGATATATAGGCACCCTGATTTCCCCTCAAAAATGATAATACCCTGTCCTTCATGCCTTAAAGTTTCCCTTTTCCTCCCATTCACATTCATCATAAAGTATGCACTCCCCGCATTTAGGTTTTCTTGCTATGCAGGTCTCCCTTCCATGGAGGATGAGGCTCAGGTTAAATCCTGTCCACCTGTTTTTTGGAATCGCCCTCATTAGCGCCTCTTCAACCTTATCAGGGTCATTTGAATGTGTAAGGCCAAGCCTGTTAGAGACCCTGAGCACATGAGTGTCAACAGCAATTGCCTGGCCTCCAAAGGCACTGCCTATAATCACATTTGCCGTCTTTCTTCCAACTCCAGGAAGTGTGACAAGCTCCTCAAGCCTTTCAGGAACCGTGCCGCCAAAATCCTTTAAGAGCTTTTTACAGCATTCAATGATAGCCCTTGCCTTATTCTTGTAAAAACCTGTCGGCCTTATGTCCTGTTCAAGTCCCTTTATATCGGCATTGGCATAATCCCTTACACCTCTGTATTTCCTGAAGAGCTCCTTTGTCACCTCATTAACCCTGACATCCGTGCACTGTGCAGAAAGGATTGTGGCAATCAGGAGTTCCAGCGGGGTTGAGAAGTGAAGGGCAATCCTCGAATGCGGGTATTTCTTTTTGAGCAGGCCGAGGATTCTCTTCGGGTCTGGCATCTTACTCCTGCTTTAAGATAACCACATCAACCTTGCCTTTAAGAAGTTCCTCAAACCTCCTGGCATCCTTGGAAGAACCAACAATGGCGCCATAATGCATGGGTATTGCTATCTTCGGCTTAATGGCAAGGGCTGCCTTTGCCGCCTCATCTGCGGTCATTACATAGGTGCCGGAGACGGGTAAAAGTGCAATATCAGCCTTTATCCCCTCCATTTCAGGGATAAAATCCGTATCACCTGCAAGATATATCCTCTTGCCATCTACAGTAAATATATAACCGACCCAGTTATTTGCCTTTGGATGGAATTTTAATCGTTCTTTTACCACATTATACGCAGGGACTACCTCTATCTCTATTCCCTCTATAGTCAGCCTGTCACCTGGCTTTACAGTCTTTATATTACCTGAAAGCTTCCTTGCACAATCAGCAGTGGTGACAATAATGGTGTTTGGCCCCTGGATATTTCTGACATCCTCAGGGGAGCAATGGTCATAGTGTTCATGGGTTATGAGGATTATATCGGCGTGGGCGGATCTCTTTAATTGGAAAGGGTCTGTAAATATGGTCTTTTCTCCAACGATCTTAAAGGTATCATGGCCGAGCCAGTGGATGTTGTCTATCATCGAACTGCCTCCTTTTTTACCCCCTGCCCATAGTGTAAGGGGGACGAATAAGATGAAAATAATCAGGGGTATTCCTGAGAGTATTTTCATATGGAAATTATACCATACTTTGGCATTAAGGACAATAAGTTGTATAAATTAAGGGTTTCAGGTAGGCTTATTGCTTTTCTCAGGCAACTTTAGTATTATTTTCTCTATAGGCAATAGAGGTAGGGTTAAACAATGAAAAAGGATTTTTTAAGGGTTTTTTCTCTTAGCTCTGAGGAGATAGGAGGCCTTCTTCAAAGGGCCTCTGAGCTAAAGCTGACCAATGACCTAAGTTACAGCCCCCTTCTGGGCAGGACCTTTGGTCTTATCTTTGAAAAGGCATCCACAAGGACAAGGGTATCCTTTGAGGTGGGGATAAATCAGTTCTGGGGCAAGAGCATATACCTGAACCCAAAGGATATCCAGTTAAGCAGAGGCGAGAGCATCGCTGATACAGCAAGGGTCTTATCGCGGTATCTTGACGGGGTAGTACTCAGGACATTCGCCCACAGCACAGTGGAGGAATTTGCCCATTATGCCGCTATCCCTGTTATAAATGGCTTAACCGATCTACATCACCCATGCCAGGCCATTGCTGACCTTCTAACCATATTTGAAAAGAAGGGGAAATTTTCAGTAAAACTTGCATATGTAGGGGATGGCAACAATGTTGCCCATTCCCTGGTAGAGGCGGCTGCAAGGGTCAGTATGGATATTATCCTTGCCTGCCCTGAGGGACATGAGCCGTATTATGAAATCATACAGGGGGCAAGAAAAGAGACAGGAAGCCGTATAGAGGTTGTCAGGGATCCAAAGGATGCTGTCAGAGATGCAGATGTAGTATATACAGATGTCTGGGTAAGTATGGGGCAGGAGGCGACAAGGCAGGAGAGATTAGGCCTCTTTAAGGATTATCAGGTTAATGAACGACTTCTTCAATTTGCAAGATCCGATGCCATTGTCATGCACTGTCTTCCTGCACACAGAGAAGAGGAGATAACAAGCCCTGTCATGGATGGCCCTCAAAGCGTTGTATTTGACCAGGCAGAAAACAGGCTCCATACCCAGAAGGCCCTCATTGAAATATTAATTCATGGATGATGCCCTCTCTATAATCCCTCTGGGTGGCGTTGAGGAGATAGGCCTCAACATGACAGTCTTGGAATATAAGGATGACCTTATTGTTGTAGATGCCGGATTGATGTTCCCTGAGGAGGATATGCTCGGCGTTGATATTGTCATCCCTGACTTTACCTACCTTCTTGAAAATAGACAGAAGATAAGGGGCATAATCCTTACCCACGGGCATGAGGACCATACAGGCGCCCTGCCATTTCTGCTCAGGGATATTAATGTGCCCATCTACGGCACACCGCTTACACTCGGACTTGTAAAGGATAAACTCAAGGAACATCTCCTCATTGAGAAGGCGGAATTGATCCCTATCGTTCCGCGGGATATTATAAAACTCGGAGTCTTTGAGATAGAGCCTGTGCGTGTAACACATAGCATTGTCGATGGCGTCGGCTTTTGCATAAAGACCCCTGTTGGTAATGTTGTCCATACAGGTGATTTCAAGCTTGACCCCACACCTGTTGATGGAAGGCTTATGGACTTCCACAGGTTTTCCGAATATGGAGAGAATGGCACCCTTGTCCTTTTATCTGACAGCACAAACGCAGACAAAGGCGGCTTCACCTTCTCAGAAAAAGAGGTGAGAAGGGCATTTGAGGATATCTTCTCAGCAGCGCCAGGCAGGATAATCATTGCAACCTTTGCATCAAATATCCACAGGATACAACAGGCCATAGATGTGGCAGTGATGTTTGGGAAAAAGGTCATCCTTTGCGGAAAGAGTATTGTTGCCAATGCCCAGATAGCACTTGACCTGGGCTATCTGAATATACCCATGGGCACATGGATGAGGCTTGAGGAGTTAAAAAACATCCCTGATAAAGAGGTCGTAATTATCACAACTGGAAGCCAGGGAGAACCAATGTCTGTGCTGTCAAGGATTGCCACAGATGAACACAAGACTATAAAGATAAAGCAAGGGGATACTGTTGTACTGTCGGCAAAGATGATACCTGGAAATGAGCGTTCCATAGGCAGGATTATAAATCATCTGTTTCGCAGGGGGGCGAATGTGATATATGAAAAGGTCTCTGAGGTCCATGTATCAGGCCATGCATCAAAGGAGGAGCTCAAATTGATGCTTAACCTTGTGCATCCGAAATACTTTATACCCATCCACGGCGAGTACCGCAATCTCGTGTATCATGCAAAACTTGCAGAGAAATTGGGCATACCCAGGGAAAATATCTTTATACTGGATAACGGCGATGTGGTGGAATTCTCTGATGGTGAGGCTATGAAGGCTGGCAAGGTAACAGCAGGCAGGGTCTTTATAGACGGCAAAAGTGTTGGGGATGTTGGGGATGTTGTCCTGAGAGACAGGCTGCGACTTGCACACGATGGCATTGTTATTATTCTCATTGGGATAGAAAAATCAACCGGCAGGCTCTTATCCGGCCCTGATATAATCTCAAGGGGCTTTGTGTTTGAGGATGCATCCCAGGAACTGCTTGCAGAGGTCAGGGGCATTGTGGATGCTATAATAGGGCAGATGTCTGAGGAGACAAGGGCAGATGTCTCTCTGGTTCAGGCCAGATTGAGGACAACGCTGAAGAAATATCTAAGGGATAAACTGGATAGACGACCTATGATACTGCCAATAGTAATGGAGGTATAAGATTTTGACATGGATAAGTATCTGCGGGATGAGATATTGGGGATTATCTCACTCCTATTGTCTGTTTTTATAATCATCACCCTTCTGAGTCATAACCCATGGGACCCGTCTCCCTTTACACTATCTTCTGGGGCAAGGATAAAGAATCTTGGTGGGATTGTAGGCGCCTATTTATCCGACAGCCTCCTTCAGGGCTTTGGCATCGGGACATATATCATCCCTGTGTTTTTTATAATCTATGGGGTTAAGCGTATCCTGGGTAAACAGCGCGGAAAGGCATGGTTCAGGCTTTTGAGTTCTCTGGCACTACTTCTCTCTGTATGCCTCCTGTTCAGCCTTACATCAAGGAACTTCCTCGTCTTTAACCATGAATTCCCAGGCGGCGGTATGCTTGGCTATGCAGCATCAAGGTTGTTTCAGCATTATCTCTCTATTACAGGGGCATATATAATCTCCGCTGCAATATTTATTGTAGCCCTGATGGTTTCCATTCCCCTGTCCGTCGTAACAACTGCAAAGGATATAAAGAAAAAGGTTGCGGAGAAAAAGGCTCCTGAACCTAATATGGGGCCTGAGATACTTGAACATACCATTGTGCGGCCTGTTCGCAGGGCAATAGAAGAACCAACAGAGCATAAAGAGCCTATGCAACTGCCACCGAAGGTCAGGGGAAGCTACAGCCTTCCATCCATTGAACTGCTGCAGCTTCCCCAGCAGAGCAAGGGAGGACCAACAAAAGAGGAGCTCCTGATGAGTTCCAGCATACTTGAGAAAAAACTCCAGGACTTTGGCGTAGACGGCAGGGTTCTTCAGGTGCATCCCGGGCCTGTTGTCACCATGTTTGAGTATGAACCTGCGCCTGGCGTAAAGATGCACAGAATTATATCCCTGTGTGATGACCTGGCCCTTGCGATGAAGGCATCAAGCCTCAGGGTATCACCAATACCAGGGAAGGCTGTCATTGGCATAGAGATTCCAAACAGGGAAAGGGAGGATGTGTATCTGAGGGAGATTATTGCCTCAGAGGCATACAAAAAGAGTGTCTCAAAATTGACCTTTGCACTCGGCAAGGACATCTTTGGAAATCCAGTGCTGACCGACCTTACAAAGATGCCGCACCTGCTTGTTGCAGGGGCAACAGGCTCAGGGAAAAGCGTGGCCATAAATGTCATGGTCTTAAGCCTGCTTTTCAGGGCACACCCAAAAGAGGTAAAGATGCTCATGATAGACCCAAAGCTGCTTGAGCTGTCTACATATGAAGACATCCCGCATCTGATAAATCCTGTCATAACAAACCCGAAGGAGGCATCAGAGGCGCTCAGAAAGATGGTCTTTGAGATGGAAAGAAGATACAGACTCCTTGCAGAAAAGGGGGCAAGAAACATAGAAGGTTATAATAGAAGCCTGAAATCCGGGGAAGAACCCATGCCATACATAGTCGTATTTATAGATGAGCTTGCTGACCTTATGCTTGTCGGTGCCCATGAGATTGAAGACTCAATAGCCCGGCTTGCCCAGATGGCACGGGCATCTGGCATTCACCTTATCCTTGCAACCCAGAGGCCATCTGTGGATGTTATCACAGGGGTTATAAAGGCAAACTTTCCTGCAAGGCTCTCTTTCCAGGTCTCATCAAAGATAGACTCAAGAACAATCCTTGATACCCAGGGCGCAGAACACCTCCTCGGTAAAGGGGATATGCTTTTCATGAGCCCTGGCACAAGGCTGGTAAGGATACATGGCGCCTATGTAACAGAGGATGAGATAAGGGCGGTTGTAGATTTTATAAAACCCCAGGCCAGCCCTGATTATACATATCTTAATGCCATACAGGTGCAACCCAGGGAGGAAGATGCGCCGTCAGATGAAAGGGACGAGCTTTATCAAGGTGTAGTTGAATTTGCCACAATTGCAGGTGAGATATCTATCTCCTCTATCCAGAGGAGGTTTAACATCGGCTATAACAAGGCAGCAAGGATTATGGAAATAATGGAGGAAGACGGCCTTGTTGGTCCGCCAACAGCAGCAGGGAAAAAAAGGGAGGTCCTGCGGAGGAAAAGATGACCGTGACTAAAAATGCAGGCTGGAAGGTGTTAATTGCCGTTTTTATATGTTCAATGCCCAGTATATTATACCCGTTTATTACGCATGCGGAAGAACCTCTTGTTGAAAGAATACAGGAACAATACAAAGGCATCTCTACAATACAGGGTTCATTTACCCAGAAAAGCCGCATCAAGGACCTCGGCAAGACAGAAGTGGCCGCAGGGACCTTCATGATAAAGATGCCTTCAAGAATGAGGTGGCAGTACACAAAACCAAAGACCGAGGAGATTATCATAAAGGGCGACAATATCCTGATATATCAGAAGGAAGAAAAACAGGTACTGAAGGGTAGATTTGACAATACATCCTATGGCCAGGCGCCTATAGCCCTGCTTGCAGGTATAGGGGACATAAGGAAGAATTTTAATATCTCTCAAAAAGGCGATACCTTGGAGCTAAGGCCAAAGCAGTCCATGGGGATAATAAAATTAATCCTTTTAGAAACTGCTTCAGACGGCTTTCCAATCAAGGCATTAAGTCTTATTGACCTGTATGGTAACAGGACAGATATAAGCTTCAGGTCTGTCAAGGTAAACCAGGAAATAAAGGACTCGGTCTTTGAATTCAAGACCCCGCCTGGTGTTGAATACGAATATAATCCTTGAAGAGATTTTCAATGCTGCCCTGAAGGCTGTTGATCCCTATAAGTCTGTGAGCCTTCACATAGAAAAGATAAAGCTCGCCTTTCGGAATGGCATATTCAAAAGACTGATCATTGTCGGATTTGGCAAGGCATCTTCGCTTATGGCAAAGGCAATTGAGGATGGACTTAGCGATTTAATCAGTGAGGGGATTGTGATTACGAAATATGGACACGCTTTACCTCATGACGCAAATCCCCCCATCCCCCCTTTAGTAAAGGGGGGATGGGGATTATTCGAAACATTTGAGGCAGGGCATCCTGTGCCAGATGAGAATGGATTGAAAGCTACAGCGGAGATTGTAAGACTCCTGAAGGATGCAGATGAAAATACACTCGTCGTCTGCCTTATCTCAGGCGGAGGCTCAGCCCTCCTCGTCTCACCATATGAAGGCATCACACTTATTGAAAAACAGGCGATTACAAATTTGCTTCTTAAATCAGGTGCTGATATAAATGAGCTAAACACAGTCAGAAAACATATCTCAAGAGTCAAAGGTGGCAGACTTGCAGAAATCGCATACCCTGCAAAGGTAATCTCCTTAATCCTTTCAGATGTCATCGGTGACAGGCTTGATGTTATTGCATCAGGGCCAACTTCTCCTGATAAAACAACATATAATGATGCATTAAGAGTTTTAGAAAAATACAGGCTTATGGATAAGTCTCCCAAAGGCATCATTGAAGTTCTCAAGAGAGGCAAAGAAGGTCTTATTCCTGAGACACCTAAAGAGGGAAATAAAATTTTTGAACATGTGGAAAACATTATCATTGGTAGTAACAGGATAGTCCTCAATGCTGCAAAACAAACGGCAGAAGAACTGGGGTTTCAGGCAGAGATAATATCTTCTGAACTTACAGGCGAGGCAAGGGATATTGGGAAATGGATCGCGGAAAAGGCGAAGGAGATAAAAGGGTCAAGTAGCAAGGGTCAAGAGGTCAATGATTCAAGATGTTTAATCTCAGGTGGAGAGACGACTGTCACTGTAAAGGGCAACGGTCTTGGCGGAAGGAACATGGAGCTTGCTCTGGCTTTTGCAATGGGAATAGAAGGTGTTGAAGGGATTACATTGCTCTCAGCAGGCACAGACGGTACAGATGGCCCCACAGATGCAGCAGGTGCAATTGTTGATGGAGAAACAGTTAAGAAAGCAAAAACGATTGGGCTTAATCCTGAAGAATACCTGAACAATAATGATTCATATAATTTCTTCAAAGGGATTGACGGTCTGTTCATCACAGGCCCAACAGGAACAAATGTTATGGATATTCAGATAATGGTGATAGAATGAAAAAAACCATAATCTTCACAGACCTTGATGGAACTCTTTTGGATTATTCAACCTACTCCTTTGAACCAGCCCTGCCTGCACTCCATTTACTGAAAGAAAAGGACATCCCCCTTATTATCTGCTCAAGCAAGACAAAGAAAGAAATAGAGTATTACAGAGAAAAACTTGATAATCGCCATCCATTCATCTCTGAGAATGGGGGAGGAATATTTATACCAAAGGGCTATTTTGAGTTCAAAGTTCAAAATTCAGAGTTCACAGTAAAAGACACGGAAAAGAGGGTATTTTCAGGTGAAAATAATTATCATGTTATCAGACTTGGTGCAAGATATTCTGATTTAAGGAAAGCAGTGAGAGAACTGCAATCAAAGGGTTTCAGGGTCAAAGGCTTTGGCGATATGACTGCAGAAGAACTTTCGGAGATAGCGAATATGAGCATTGAAGAGGCTGAAATGGCAAAAGAACGGGATTTTGACGAGCCGTTTATTTTTGAAGGGGATGAAACACAGATTCAAAAACTTTCTGAAGCCATCGAATCAAAAGGTTTCAATTACACCCAGGGAAGGTTCTTCCATATCCTCGGTAACAGCGATAATGGAATGGCCGTATCTACTTTAACTGAATTATACAAAAAGGGATTCGGCGAGGTTTTGACTGTTGCTGTTGGTGATAGCCCAAACGACATACCAATGCTTCAAAGGGTTGATTATCCAGTAATTGTCCAGAAATCCGATGGCAGTTATGACTCACGAATAAATGTCCAGGACCTCATAATGGCAGAGGGCATCGGACCTGAGGGATGGGATAAGGCTGTTATAAAGCTAATAGGCCAAACTCCTACTTTTAAAGATCTTTAATCGATAATATGCCTCCCTCTCCCTTTCACCGATATACTGTGATATGGTCTTAATCTGGTGTTTCAAATCAGGCAAAACCCTCTCCTCTAAAACCCTTATCTTTCTTGTAGTTTTTAAAATCTCAGCCCCGAGTCTTTTTAACTTGCTCTCAAAGGTTGCGATATTAAGCATTGACTCAAGAATCTTTTCGAAACTATAGATGCACTCCTCAAGGTGCGGTGTTGTTGAAAGATAGTCGTATCCTCTTTCATCAGTCCCTCTAACAGAAGACTCCTGTGCTATAACATCTCTGTATTTTAACCCCCATATGCTCCTTTCTGTTATCTCTACACCCATATCCCTTTTCGTTACGAGGGTTATTGATTCTATGTTATTCCGTCCCTCATGTCCGAGACTCAGCGCCAGCTCCTCAATGGCCTTTCCGTATGTATTCCTAATATCCTCCCTTGATCTGAGGAATGGCAATGTTGTACTGAGGAACTCCCTTATCAAAGCCTGTCTCCTCGCCTTGAGGATCCCTATGCTATTGGTCACTGACAGGGCATTGTCTTTAAGGAGTAACAGATTTGTCCTTGTTGGGTGTATCATCTCACCTCAAGAGAAAATCTTTTCAGGATATTCAGACCTATATCAAGGGTCTCGTTTACATCCCTTCTTTCCATCCTCTGATTCACAAATTCCCTTTCAAAGGCATCTGCAAAATCAAGCATCTGCCTGTCACTATCTGTCATCCCATCCCTGCCCACTATTGCCTCAAGCCTCCTGAGGTCCCTTCCCTTTGCATAGTATTTGTACAGATCGTTCGCTATCTTTCTATGATCGCCTCTTGTATGACCTTCACCAATGCCTCTCTGCATGAGCCTTGAGAGGCTTGGAAGCACATCCACCGGTGGGAATATCCCCTTCTGATGAAGTTCCCTGTTTAAGACAATCTGACCTTCTGTGATATAGCCAGTGAGGTCAGGGATGGGATGGGTAATGTCATCCTCTGGCATTGTCACAATAGGCAGCATGGTTACAGAACCAGGTATTCCCTTAATCCGTCCTGCCCGCTCATAGATGGATGCAAGGTCAGAATACATATAACCAGGATAGCCACGCCTTCCAGGCAATTCCTCCCTTGCGGTGGATACCTCTCTCAGGGCATCACAGTAATTGGTCATATCTGTTATTACCACAAGCACATCCATACCCTTTTCAAAGGCAAGGTATTCAGCAGAGGCAAGTGCAAACCTCGGTGCAAGGAGTCTTTCCATTACCGGCTCATCCGCCATATTCACAAAGGCAACAAATCCTCCCTTCATCTCCCCAAGGATATTCATATAGAAAGAATATTCATGATAGGTAAGCCCGATGGCAACAAAGACCACAACAAAGTCCCCCTTCCCCCTATTTACGAATCCCCCCTCGCCCCCCTTTGCTAAAGGGAGGACGGGGGGGATTATTGCATTTTTCAGCATCCCTGCAGCCACTTCCTTTGAAGGAAGTCCTGCGCATGAAAATATTGGGAGCTTCTGCCCCTTTACAAGGGTATTGAGTCCGTCAATGACAGAAAAGCCTGTCTCGATAAATTCCTCAGGCCTTGCCCTTGCTGATGGATTTATGGGAAACCCTGTTATTGGTGACCACTTTTCAGGGATAAACATTGGCAATCCGTCTATGGGTGCAAAAGAGCCATTGAAAATACGACCTATAATATCGGTGGAAAGGGGTGCCTTTTTGACTGTGTCAGCGAATACAATAGAAGTATTTTCTATATCAAGCCCGCGTGTCTCTCCGTAAACCTGTATCAGGACGGTTTTAGCATCTATCTTTAAGACCTCTCCGTCCATAATCCTGCCGTCAGGAGAATGAACCCTTACTACCTCACCTATCCTTGCAGTAAAAACCTCATCTATAAATAATAGCGGGCCCCTGATGGAGGTGATGGTAGAGTATATATGCTCCGAGAGCCTCATTGATTCCGAGAAACCCCCTCCCTGAGCCTTGAAATCGAAGAGTCGTAGAATTCCACAACCTCTCTGATTTTAGAGACAGTCTTTTCAGGCGGCGAAAAGGCATCCTCTGCATATGCATTCTGGCAGAGGAACTCTATCCTTATCATCTCTGCTACCTTCATTAAAATCATATCCGCATCCTGAAGCCCTTCAACTCCGATAATCTCAGCCACCTCCCTGAGCCTCTCCTCGGCCTGGAGCAGCTCCCTGCATCGCTGCATCAAACCTGCCCACTCAGATGATATCTGTTCATTGAAATGCCTTACAATATCCTTTTCATAAAGGGAATAACTCTGAAAATAGTTGATTGCAGGGAAGTGCCTCCTGTGGGCAAGGGATGTATCCAGCATAAGAAAAGCACCTGCCGCTCTCAGACATGCCTGAGTAACTGGCTCTGTAAAGTCACCACCAGGAGGGGATACAGACAATACCATACTGAGGGAGCCAATCCTGCCGCTTAATGTCTCCACAACCCCTGCCCTCTCAAAAAACCCTGAGAGCCTTGAGGCAAGATATGTTGGATAGCCTTCCTCTCCTGGCATCTCCTCAAGGGATGATGATATCTCCCTTAATGCCTCTGCCCATCTTGAGAGGCTATCAGCTAAAAGCAGCACATGATAGCCCATATCCCTGTAATATTCGGCCATTGTGGCCGCTGTATAAATGGATGCCTCCCTTGCTGCCACAGGCATATTTGAAGTATTTACAACGAGTATCGTCCTTTCCATCAATCCCCTTCCTGTCCATGGATCACTGAGGGTGGCAAACTCATCTATCAGATCTGCCATCTCATTTCCCCGCTCGCCGCATCCGACATACACAACGATATCCACATCAGCAGACTTTGCGATTGCCTGCTCAAGTATGGTCTTTCCTGTGCCAAAGCCGCCAGGCAGAATAACAGTCCCTCCCCTTGCGATGGGAAAGAGGAAGTCGATGCACCGCTGGCCGGTCACAAGGGGTTCTGAAGGCGGGAACTTTCTTTTGTACGGCCTTGACATTCTTACAGGCCACTCATGACACCCAAAGATCTCTTTACCATCTTCTAACTTCCCGATAGGTTCACCAAGGCTAAATTCACCATCTGTTATCCATACAATCCTCCCATCGCAATTACAGGTTATAAGGTGTTTGAATGCCCCCTCTTCAACATATCCAAGTATATCGCCTGTCCTTACATCATCGCCTTTTCTCTTAAGCGGAGAAAATCTCCACCTTTTCATATGGTCCAGCGCATACATCTGTTTCCCCCTGATGATAAACGGTCCCATATCCTCTCTCAATCTTTTCAGCGGCCTCTGCAATCCATCGAACATGCCTGCAAGCAGTCCTGGCCCCAATCTCACAGTGAGGGGCATACCAACTATGTTCACAGGCTCATCGATCCCCAGCCCCTTTGTATCCTCATAAACCTGAACCACCGCCCTGTCCCTGTCAAGCCTCACAACCTCGCCTGTGAGCATGGCATGTCCCACATAGAGCCTTTCGTAGAGTTTTAGCCCTGAAAACTCAACACTCACCGTGGGACCGGATATCCCCCTTATTCGTCTGGTCATAGATTCAGCCTCACATGATATCCAATTGCCCTTCTTATAAGCCTCAAGGCATAATCCTCCATTTCCACAACCGGCTTTTCCGGTGCAGGGAGGATAAGGAGGATTCCATACCACCTTGCCTCCATCTCTCTCAGCCTTTCATCATTGAGACCCTTAATTAATCGTTCATCTATCACAACAACTCCGGTATCAGGTTCGCCCAATACCCTCTTAAGCGTATCCCCTGCTTCTTCCTGGCTAATGCTGTACTGCGTTACACCTGCAAGGCTGAATCCATATTCTGCATCATGAGGGGTTATGAAGACTATTTTTTTCATTGTATTAACTCTCCTAAAAGCATTTCTTTATCCATATAGTTGCCGTAAAGAATAATGCTCTGATTCATTGTCTCTATATAGCACCTCCAGAGATAATCCAGTATAACTCCAGCACATAAAGGGTCTCTGATAAATCTCCTCAAAAAGGATGTCAGCCCTTTAAGCAGGGAATTCTCTATATTTGTAACATCGAGGTTTTCATTCATAATCCCTGTTAACTTATGGATAAGGGATAAAAGTCCTGAAGTATCCTGTTTGCCAGCTATTCGCCTGAGCCTTCCTTCCTTAATGCTGCCGCCGTGGATAAAGATTGGATAATCAGGTATGCCCCATCTCAGGTGTTTGTAGAGGGCGATGATGTTTCTTGAATCTATGAGATATGCAAAGAAATCCCTTATAGTCGGATGGGGTATGGATCTGGCTGTATGCTCAAGATAAGTATTCGTTAATACCTGTTCTGCCCCCCTTAGTCCATCCTTTATAAAGATCTCCTTAAGTCCTCTGAGTTCAAATGAAAGGGGTAAAAGGGCCTCTCCAATATCCTCAATGGTAGTAAGGATGCTTGAGCCTCGTTTCAGTATATCCTTAAGGCCATCTGAAAGAAGGCTGAAACTCAGGAGTTCCTCTACTATCTCTTTACCTCTAATTCTGTATCTAAGACACAGGACAATAGTCCTGAGTTCTGCATAAAAGAAAAATGACCCGAATATATCCTGCAACTGCCGATTCATCTGGAGGTAAACCCACTGGTATTCCTTTAAAAGACACCTCCAGACACCTTCCGGGGATTCACGGGCTATAGAATCCCTGTATCGCATCCTCCTGCCCCTGACCCTTGACAGGAGATACTCCGTGGGATAGCCCCTGTCCTCAATCTTCCGAAGCAGCTCCATAAACATCCCTGATTAATCCTGGCAGCATCTCCTGCCAAGCCCTCTCAAGCCTCTTTTTAAAGGTATTGGAAATATGTATCTTCCCGTCCCTTGTCATCACCTCTAAACCTCCAGCGATACTGCTGTCATGGATTATCTCTGAGTCTGGAAAGTATTGTCTTGCAATATTTTCGTCTTCTGGATTGACCCTCACAATCTCCCATTTATAAGACGGCAGTTCACGAACAAGGATGCCAAAAACATCCTTATACCTTTCACCCCTCAAAATATGAAGAAAGCCGATTGCAAGTTGATAAAGACGGTCTGACAGCTTCTTTTCTGACAGAAGTCTGATATTGCTTGCCTTTTTTCCTGCCTCTGAAACTACGGCCTCTGTCTCTTGTTTAACCGCTGATGACTGCATCCTGCTGTATTTTTCTTTCATCTCCTCGATATTTTTAACAGCAGCAGCCCTGATCCTTTCAGCCTCTGTTTCTGCCTCCTGCCAGATTGCCTGGAGTTCCTCTTCGCCTGCCCTGCGAAGTGCGTCAATCAGCTCCCTGTAACCCATATTATTTGATCATTAACAGTATCATCGCAGCTATCACAAATCCGAGTATGACCATTGTCTCAGGGATGGCAAGCATGATAATAATAGTGCCGCTTAACTCGGGTTTTTCTGCGAGGCTGCCTGCACCGGCAGAGCCGATCCTTGATTGAGCCCATGCAGTTGCAAGGGCAGTGAGACCTATTGCAAGGGCTGCGGCTAAAGCCATCAGAACTTTTTCCATGACTCCTCCTTAATTTTATTAGAGCAGCAGACCAGCAGAACAGTAGTAAAAAGCTACTGCTCTGTTGCTCTACTCGCTTCTCTTTAGCGGTTCAAACTTCCTTCCTCCAGTTTCCATGAATTTACTGAAAAACTCCACATAATGCAGCCTCAGAGAGTGAATGGTTGGGGAAAAGACCCCAAGGATTATGTTGAGTATATGTAACAGTCCTGCCACAACCACTCCAATCACAATATTCCCTGCCATCCCTGCAAACCTGTTAGCAACAAAGGCCAGAAGAACAGATGTAAGCCCGATGGCCATTATCCTTGCATAGGAGATTATATTGCCTATATTCTTCAGCAGCTCAAAAGGTGCAAGTAATCCGCCGGTAAAAAACAGAAGGGGTGTAAGGACTAGTATCGCTATTATAATTGGTTTTGTAAGCAGGTTCGGGAAGATGCCGAAAAGGGCTGCAACGAGGGTTATTATACAAACTGTTATAAATATATTTAGAAGCTTATACAGCGCCTCCTTCTTAGCCTTTTTCTTAAAGGTAGTTATAAGGCCCAACAAAAGACCAAGGACAATATGAACAATGCCAACAGTGACAGCAAAAAATAACACTGGTAAAACTGCTGTCCGCCTTTCAATGCAGAGAGGTTCAAGTCCAAAAAGCATACGCGGAAGTTCACCAAAAAATTCACCATAAAGTATACCGAAAAACACCGTGTAGATAGAAGATAAAAGGAGAATCTTTGATGCATCCTGGATGTTTCTTTTCCCCCTGAACCTTCTAATCATAAAGGAGGAGACAATTATAAGCATCAGGCCGTAACCAGCATCACCGAGTATCATCCCGAAGAACACAGGGAAGAATATGCCTATAAATGGTGTCGGGTCAAAGGATGAATATCTCGGCAGTGGAAGCAGTCTCACAAAAAGTTCAAAGGGCTTGAAATATGCTGGATTTCTGAGGACAACAGGCACCCGTTCAATGTCTTCCTCAAGTATCTCTTTTTCCTCGAGCACCAAGCTCCCTCCAAATGCATCGGTTAATTTTCCCCTGATTCTTTCCACATCTTCTGAGGGCATCCAGCCGTGTATAAAAAAGCACATCCTTGTTTCAAATACAGAGGCAGTAGCCTTGAGCAGGGAGAGCCTGTCATTTATCCACCCATTAATCCTGTGATAGATTGGCAGCCATCTGCGGGCAAACCTCTCCCTTTCCCTGTCTATCGCCTCAATCTCCGAGGATACTTCGGAAATCCTCCTTTTCAGATATGTTATCTTCTCTGGAAATGTGAGGGCACTGATGGAGGATGGGAAACTGAGTTCGGGAATATGTTCATCGCTGAGGGCATTCCTCACCCTTTCTGCCCGACCCTTCTCTGTAGTTATCAGTCCAACAATGGTGCCGTCTGCTGCATTGGCTGTAAGAAGTTCAAATCTTCCATCTGTCAATGATGGCAGCATCTGTCTTAAATGCCCTACTGCATCAGGGTCTTTTATTGTAAGCCCTATAAAGTCAAGGTCATGGGCCTTTTCTACGCCATTAAGGATGGACTCTATAGCCGACAGGAATACAGTGTAACGCCTGAGTTCAGTTATATCTTTTTGTAAGGCATCCCACTTCTGATATAAGTCCCTGCAGGTTATGATATGACCCTGAATTGTTTTAGCTATAACATCTATTATTGATAGAGGCTCAATGTAACTTGTTCTTACCATAATTTGTGGAAGATAAGAAAATAGTTCCTCAATCTTAGCACTGAGGTCCTCAAGGAAAAGTCTTTCTGATAGAGAGCTCGCATCAGGCAAAAAGGACTTGATATACCCTTCGTCTATCTTTCCAATAAACCCCACTGTGCTCGGCTCAATCTGGAATATCCCTGATTCCTGCAGCATGGAAAGGGCATTCTGAAGAAGACCTTTTGGTCCAACAATCTCAACCTTTGACATCTTAACTATCATGCATCACATCCCAAAAGTCCTGCGACCTTTTGGCGCCCCCTATTCCTCTGTCCCTATTCCTCTGTCCCTATTCCTCTGGTAGTATCCTGATGATATGTTCAACCACGGCCTTTTTTAAAACCTCATCCTTAACCCTGGAAAGCCTCTCTGCCTGTGCATTGGCATCACTAATGACCCCAGAGGCCTTCCTTTCAGCATATGCCCTTGCATCTTTCATCGCCCTGTTGAAGGCCTCTTTGAGCCTTGCCTCTTCCCCTGCTGTCTCATCCGCAGCCTCCCTTCTAATCTTCTCGAGCCATTCGTGGGCATTCAGCCTCTCTATTTCAAGCCTTTTCTGGATTTCCTTTTCAACCTCTATTACCTCGCTCAGAATGCCTTTCACCATAATCCCATTCTATCAGAAAATGAATTGCTTTAAAACAAAGAACCCTGCGGTTTTGTCGCAGGGTTCTTTGTCAGGGTTTTAATGCCCCTCAACTACTGTTTTTCAGGCCCACGGCCTTTAGCATCCGAACGGATTTCAGCCGCCTCCTGAAAATGCACCGTAAAACAGGTTAGAAGGCGTTATTTTACTCAATGCCCTTGCACCGCAGTGAGGACATGGCATATCCTCAAGCCTTTCCCCTTGTTTTACTACAATAGCTGATTGCCGTCCACATTTAAGACATATGCACGCATATGCAGACATTTTAACCTCCTTGCTAATCCCTGTGCTCCTGCAGGGAAGACATAGACATTGTTTGATTGATCAATCGTGAGCCTGTCGAATCGTGACTTATGAATGTCCCGTTCCTCCAGGTTCACAAATAATTTTACATCTCTGAATACTCATCCTTGGCCTCTTCTTCTCCTCCTTCCTCCTTTACAGGACACGGCCGTGATTTATACACCTCATAATAAAGAAGCGGTATTGCAACAAGTGTAAGGGCGGTTGATGCAACAGCGCCAAACATCATCGCTATTGCAAGGCCCTGGAATATAGGGTCAAATAGCATGACAAATGCGCCGACAACAACTGCCGCTGCTGTAAGGGCGATGGGTCTGAACCTGACAGCACCTGCCTTTATTATAGCCTCTTTTAAGTCCGTGCACTCAGACCATTCCATCTGTATAAAATCCACAAGGAGGATGGAATTCCGCACAATAATCCCCGCAAGTGCAATAAAGCCGATCATGGATGTGGCTGTGAAAAATGCCCCAAATAGCCAGTGTCCTGGAAGTATTCCAACAAGCGTAAGCGGAATAGGTGCCATGATAATTATTGGCGTAACAAATGACCTGAACATGGCAACAACAAGGATATAGATCAGTATGAGCACAGCCCCAAATGCAATACCCAAATCCCTGAAGACCTCGTAGGTTATCTGCCATTCACCATCCCATTTTACAGTATATCTGTTTTCAAGCCAGGGTTGTTTAGCATAATACTGCTTTATCTGATAATTACCGCCAGGCGGCCTTATCGCCTTTATCCTATCCCTCATAGCGAGTATGGCATATATCGGACTTTCCTCTGCCCCTGCAACATCTCCTATAACATAGACAACTCTCTTAAGGTTCTTCCTGTAGATGGTCTTGTCCTCTATCCCTTCCTTGACCTTCACAAGCTCAGAAAGGCTGATCTGCTGACCATTTGGAGAGGTGACTGTAAAGTCCTTCAGGCCATTGATCGAAGAACGCCTGCTTTCAGTCGCCCTCAGGTATACCTCAACTGGTTCCTTCTCATTGCTCATATGGACAAGGCCCACATCCATGCCGTGTAATGCGACATTCAGGGTACGGGCTACCGCATCTGTCGATATGCCGTTATAGGCGGCTTTCCCCTTGTCCACCTCAAATGTGAGCTTGTTCTGGTCGTGCTCAACATACCAGTCAACATCAACAACACCTGGTGTGGATTCAAAGACCTTCTTTACCTTTCTTGCAACATCTATCTGCCCATTAAGGTCAGTACCATAGACCTCTGCAACAAGTGTGCTGAGCACAGGCGGCCCAGGGGGTATCTCTGCAATCTTTATCTTTGCACCGTATCTATCTGCAATGGCCTTTATTCCCGGCCTTATGCGTTTTGCAATGTCATGGCTCTGTGCCTTTCTCTCGCCCTTGTCAACAAGGTTAACCTGAATATCTGCAACATTACTGCCTCTTCTTAGAAAATAGTGCCTGACAAGCCCATTAAAGTTGAATGGTGCAGCAATACCTGTATAGAGCTGGTAGTCTGTTACCTCAGGCACTGTCTTTATATAATCCCCTATCCTTTGTGATACCTCTGCTGTCTGCTCAAGGGTTGTGCCCTCCGGCATGTCTATGATTACCTGCATCTCACTCTTATTATCGAATGGAAGCATCTTAACTGTCACGACCTTAAACAGGAAAAGTGACAGGGCAGCAACCAAGAGGACTGCAATCACTATAAAGAAGATATATCTCTTCTTCCTGCTGTCTACTAAGGGTCTGACTACCCTGTTGTATATCCTGTACAGCCTGCCGTCCTCTACTTTTTCCTCCCTGTCTTCAGCCCTGTGCCTCTGGTTCTTAAGCATCCTGTAGCTAAGCCACGGTGTTACGATGAATGCCACAAGCAGGGAGAATATCATAGCAGCAGATGCCCCAACCGGTATCGGCCTCATATACGGACCCATTAAGCCTGTAACAAAGGCCATTGGAAGAAGTGCGGCAATAACTGTAAATGTGGCAAGGATCGTTGGATTACCCACTTCATCAACGGCAAGGATTGCTGTCAGAGGCTCGATCCTGTGCATCTTAAAGTGCCTGTGGATATTTTCCACAACAACGATGGCATCATCAACAAGTATGCCTATGGAGAATATAAGGGCAAACAGCGTCACCCTGTTTAATGTATAGCCATATAGATAGTTTATCAGCAGTGTAAGGGCAAGGGTGACAGGCACTGCAACCGCTACAACAACAGATGACCTTAATCCAAGTGTAATCGCAATCAGCACTACCACAGACAGCGTTGCAATGAGCATGTGTTCCAGAAGCTCATTGGATTTCTCCTTTGCAGTATCTCCGTAGTTCCTTGTAACAGTGACCTTCATCTCGGATGGGATTATTCTTCCCTTTAGTGCATCCGCCTTTTTCAATATCTCATTTGCAAGTATGGTGGCATTGGCTCCTTTCTTTTTTGCAATTGTAATTGTGACAGCAGGATATTCGCCTGCCTGGGCAAGCCTCGCATCCCCGGAAAAATCCTTTATCTTGTCCTTCCACGAAGGCCCAAGACCCAGCATGACATAATCTGAAGGCTCCTCATTCCCATCCACTATCCTTGCAACATCCCTCAAAAATACAGGCCTTCCCTGGAATACACCAACCACAACATTGCCGATGTCAGAGGAATCCTTTAAGAACCCTCCTGCCTCTACACGGTATTCGGTATTGCCTGAATAAAATGCCCCTGACGGAAGCAGGATATTTGCCTTCTGTAGCGGGCCTACTATCTGGAGTACCGAGAGATTGAATGCTTTAAGTCTTGATGGGTCAAGTATTACCCTTACCTGTCTCCTTTCCCCGCCTATCACCTCTGTCTGAGAGACATCCTTTATCTTTTTTATCTCATCGCAGACCTCTACAGCAGTCCGCCTAAGCTGGTAGTGGCCATATGTGTTGCTCCAGAGCGTTAGCGTGAGTATTGGTACATCGTCTATAGACCTGGGCTTTACGAGAGGCTGTCCTACACCAGGCGGGATAATGTCCATATTGGACATTATCTTGTTATACAGCTTTACAAGGCTGTCCTCCATGTTCTCTCCAACATAGAAGCGGACAACAGCCATGCCCATACCTGGTTTTGACATGGAATAGACATATTCGACACCCTTTATCTCCCACAGCTTTTTCTCCAGGGGCTTTGTAACCCTCTCTTCTATCTCCTTTGCAGATGCGCCTGGATATGGGACAAAGACATCTACCATAGGCACGACAATCTGCGGCTCTTCCTCCCTCGGCGTTATGATTACCGCAAACAGCCCGAGTAGAAGGGATGCTATAACGATGAGCGGTGTAAGCTTTGAATCTATAAAGAAGCTGGCAATCCTTCCGGATATCCCTATCTTCGTCATCTTGAGGCCTCTATCCTGCCACCATCAACAGCCCTATCCACCCCCGAAACTACTACCCTCTCCCCGCTGCTAAGGCCTGAGATTACCTCAATGCCATCCTGCCTCATCCTGCCTGTTCTTATTAATCTGTAATGGATTATGCCGGAGTTCTCTACAACATATATGCCTGTAAGCTCTCCCCTTTCAACAACAGCATCTTTGGGAACTATCAAAGCGGTCTTCTGTCCAACAGGGATAAGGGCACTTCCATAAAGGCCTGACTGGAGGCCTTCTGATGGCAGATCTATCTTTATCAATGCACTTCTGCTCATCGGGTCAACAGATGATACCTCTACAAGTCTTCCCTTTAAGTTCTTCCCGATGCTGTCTATTCTTACTGGTATGTCCATGCCTGATTTGAGATACCTTATATAGGATTCATCAACAGAGGCCTCTAACCTGTAATGCCCTGTATCCTCTATTGTAATGAGCGGCACGCCAGGGACTGCCATACTGCCCGGGTCTATCTTCCTCTCTGTCACTATGCCGTTTAAAGGAGATGTAATACGGCTGAAACTGTACATGGTCTTTGCGCCTGATACCTCTGCCTTTGCCATCCTGAGACCTTCATCCGCAATCTTCCTCTGTGTTGCTACAGAATCAAACTCCTGTCTTGAGAGGGCGTTTTCATCATACAGGTTCTTGTACCTCTCATATGTCACATCAGCAAGGTCTTTGCGCGCCTCTGCCTCTTTTAATCCACCCTCTGCCCTGCTTAGATTTGAAGCGAGGTCTCTATTGTCTATGGTAATCAGCAGTTGCCCCTGTCTTACCCTGTCGCCTTCCTTTACATTCACTGCTGTGACAGCGCCCATTATCTTAGATGAGATGATGCTTGTTGTCTTTGACCTTACAGTCCCTGTTGCCTCATAGTAATCAGGTACCAACATTTTATTAATGGTCTCGACCTTTAGCCCCTTTATTATCGGCCTTTCGAGCTTCGCATTGCCTTGTTTAACCTCATTGCTACAGCCTGAAACAAGCAGCAAAAGGGATAAGACAATGGTTGCAGCAACATAAATCTTTAACAGGCCATTAATCCTTGTATTGCCTGAAATTAAAAAACTCCCTTTCATATCATCACCTCATCTTTTATCTATTATTTTTTAAGTATATCCTCTAACAGACTTCCTGCCTGGTACTTAAGCCTTCCAAGGGCATCTGTATAGTCATTCTCTGCCTTGACCATATTTGACCTCGCCGTATTGAGGCTAACCTGTGCATCGAGGAGATCAACCATTGTGGAAAGGGAATTCTGGTATCGGGTATTTATCAGCCTCATAGCTTCCTCCGCAGATGCAAGCACAGCCTTTGTAAGCTCAACAGTCTTTTTTGCCTCCTGCAGCCTCAGGTATGCCTCATTGACTTTAAAAGAGATCTCCTTTTTAAGCCCATCGCAGTATTCCTCTGTCTGTCGTTTTATGGCCTTTGCCTTTGCAACCTCATTTTCCCTCTTTAAACCATCAAAGATATTCCACCTTAATACAGCACCGACCTGCCAGCTTCTTCCCTCATCCCCAAACATAGTCCTGTGGTCATCCACCTGATAACCCGCAAAAAGACCAATGGTGGGCAGATAATCCGAGGATGCAAGCCCGACCATGTTATCGGCATTCTCAATCCTCTTCTGCATCGCCCTTATATCATCCCTTTGTAATGACCTTACAATTGCTGTTTTAAGCGGCTCATCCTGTAGCAGTATCGTTTCATCGGATACATCTACGGATTGCCCTTCATTGCATCCTATAACAAGGGCGAGTCCACTCTTTGCTATCTCAAGGTCATTCTGGACCTTCAGGTAGTTCTGCTCTGCCTCGCTGAATGCAACCTTTGCCCTTAATGTGTCTGATAAAAGACCAACGCCTGATTTATATCTTAATTCTGCAATCCTCAGGTGCTCCCTTGCATCATCCACAGCCTCCGTTGCGGTGTTCAGGTATGCCTTCGCTGTCTGAACACCAAGATATGCCTTGAATACCTGATATGCAATATCCTGCCTCTTCACCGAGAAATCAAGCTGCTTTACCTCAAGCTCTTTCTTCGCCATTCTCAGACCTGTCCATGCCTTCTTTGCAAAAACAGGCATCTCAATGTTTAAAGAGCTCTCAAAATTATTTATTGCCTCTGGGTTGTTGAATGTCTGCGGCGCACCCATAAGGTCATCTGCAGCAAACCTCTTTTGATTGAGCTTTAAGGAGAATGCATAGGTCGGGTTATCTGTCCTTAAAAATTTCTCCTCAATATACAATTTTGGCATGAGATAACTTTTTGCTATACCGGCATCCTTTTCAGTGGCCTTAAGGCCGTTTGCCTCTGCCCTTATAAGGGGGTTGCTCTGCATTGCCTCCTTCACCGCATCTGTCAATGTAATAATCTTTGACCCTGTGGAGAGTTCATCTGCCGATGTATGAACGGCAGAAGAAAACATAATGGTCATGGCAAAAATAAAGGCAAATACCTTAGCCATCTTTCCTCCTCCTTCTTTCCTGAAACATCCTAAGAAATGTCTTCATATCACACTTGCCTGTAAGCTTCTGTAACTCTGTGCATTCTGTTATTGCCCTTACATCACTTTTATGGGTCTTGTCCCTTGAAAGGGAATCCATTATCAGGGCCAGAAGCACAGCATGCTGCCCCTTGAGTTTCTTATTCAGGGAATAAAAGACGAGCTTGCCGTCCCTCCTTGAGGCAAGAAAGCCTGCATCCCTAAGGATGGTCAGGTTCCTCGAAACAAGCGGCTGTGCAACGCCAAGCACTGCCATGAGCTGGCAGACACAGAGCTCCCTTTTTGAAAGGAGCGCAAGTATCCTCAGCCTGCCTTCATCAGAGAGAACCCTCAGGAGTTTAGCCAGTTTTTTCATATATACATATATAAATATATTTATATGAAATTGTCAAGGGTTTTTTTATGCGGCTATTCACCTGTGTACAGAATGGATTTCCTTGACAGGGAATCAGGTGAAAGGATATACTTCCAGCAGCCGAAGTGGCGGAACTGGCAGACGCGCCAGGTTCAGGGTCTGGTGGGCGCAAGTCCGTGCGGGTTCGAGTCCCGCCTTCGGCACCATCTCTAATTATTCAAGACTGCCACATGCACCGAGGGTAGTATAAGATATTTTCTACACATATAATTTTGGGTATAATTCTCAATGACTTAAAGCAATCCCTAACTTCAGCACGCCTCGACCAAGCCTCTTGTTTTTGCACCGAGATGAGGCAATTAAACCATCACCATAGGCACCACATCACTCCTTACAGGGATGGTGATTAATAAGTTTTAGAGTAAACTTATGTTATAATGGGGTCACTTATGTAGAGACATTTGTTGATATGAAACCAGAGGAAAAGGCACGGCAGAGGATTGATCAGTCGCTGGAATCAGCCGGCTGGAGGGTTCAGGACCTTAGGGAACTAAATCTTGGAGACTCTCTTGGAATAGCCGTCCGTGAATTTCCCCTTGAATCCGGCCCTGCCGATTATCTTCTTTTTGTGGATAGAAAGGCTGTCGGGGTTGTAGAGGCAAAACCAGAAGGGACTACCTTAAGCGGAGTTTCCGATCAAACCGAAAAATATTTAGCAGCCCTTCCCGATAATCTCCCCCATGTCCAAGAGCCTCTTCCCTTTGCTTATGAGAGTACAGGTATAGAGACCTATTTCAGGGATTTAAGAGATCCAGACCCACGCTCCAGAAGAATATTTGCATTTCACAGGCCTGAAACACTCCTTGAATGGCTTTCACAGGGCAACACCCTGAGAGCAAGGCTTACGAACATACCTGTTTTGATAACTGAAGGATTAAGGGATTGTCAAATCGAAGCCATAGAAAATCTCGAAAGATCCTTTGCAGAGGCGAGGCCGAGGGCCCTCATCCAGATGGCCTCAGGGGGTGGAAAGACTTATACTGCTGTAAGCTTCATTTACCGATTAATAAAGTTTGCAAATGCAAATAGGGTTCTCTTTTTAGTTGATAGAAACAATCTTGGCCGTCAGACAAGAAGGGAATTTCAACAGTATGTAACGCCTGATGATGGCAGAAAATTTACAGAACTTTATAATGTCCAGCACCTTACTTCAAATACCCTTGACCCTGTCAGTCGGGTCTGCATTACTACTATTCAAAGGCTTTATTCCATGCTAAAGGGAGAGCCTGAATTTGATTCTGAACTTGAAGAAAGATCCCTCTTTGATATATCACCTTTAGAAGAAAAGCCAAAAGAGGTTTCCTATAATCCCCAAATCTCTATAGAGACCTTTGATTTTATTATTACTGATGAATGCCACCGTTCAATCTATAACTTATGGAGACAGGTTCTTGAGTATTTTGATGCCTTTATTATAGGACTTACTGCAACACCCTCAAAACAGACCCTCGGATTTTTCAATCAGAACCTTGTCATGGAATACAGCCACGAGCGGGCTGTCGCAGATGGAGTTAATGTAGGTTATGAGGTCTACAGAATTCAGACCGACATCACAGAAAAAGGCAGTAAAGTCGAGGCAGGCTATTACATAGACAGGCGTGATAAGCTCACAAGAAAGACAAGATGGGAACAACTGGATGAAGATATTGAATATGCTCCTGCCCGGTTAGACATGGATGTAGTTTCACCCGACCAGATAAGGACGGTTATCAAAACATTCAAAGAAAATCTCTTTGCCGAGATATTTCCGGGCAGAAAAGAGGTTCCCAAGACCCTGATCTTTGCCAAGGATGATTCCCATGCTGAAGACATTGTCCATATCGTGCGTGAGGAATTCGGCAAGGGGAATGAGTTCTGCAAGAAGATAACCTATAAAACAATGGGCGAGAAGCCTGAGGATTTGATCGCAAGTTTCCGAAATTCCTATAACCCTCGTATTGCAGTGACAGTGGATATGATCTCAACAGGAACTGATATAAGACCCTTAGAGTGTCTAATATTTATGCGCGATGTTAAATCAAGGGTCTATTTTGAGCAGATGAAGGGAAGAGGGACAAGGGTTATTTCTCAAACGGATTTTAAGGCGGTCACTCCGGATGCTTTAAATAAGACCCATTTTGTGATTGTGGATGCAGTGGGTGTATGCGAGAACGATAAGACCGACTCTCGCCCTCTGGAACATAAGAAGACCGTACCTTTTGATAAGCTTATTATGTCTGTTGCCCTTGGAATCAGGGATGAAGATACGCTGACTTCTCTGGCTGGAAGGCTTGCAAGACTGGATAGGGAGATAAACGAAAAGGATAGAAAAGAGATCGAGAATATCTGTAAGGGCGAATGGCCATTCGCCCTTACTTTAAAACAGATCATCACTAACCTCCTTGATTCCATGGATCCTGATAAAAAATTAGAGAGGGCAAAGAAGATATTTAAGACAGAAACACCAACTGAGGAGCAGATTAATAGGGCTTCCGAGGAGCTTATCAAGATTGCCTGCGAACCCTTTGATAATCCGGAGTTAAGGAATAAAATTATAGAGATAAAGAAAAGAGACGAGCAGATAATAGATACGGTAAGCAAGGATGCGATAATCTTTGCGGGCTTTGATGAGAAGGCAAAAGAGAAGGCACGCACAATTATCGATACCTTCAAAAGGTTCATTGATGAAAATAAGGATGAGCTCACAGCTTTGCAGATTATATACAGCAAACCCTATAGCAGGCGTCACATCACATACGAAGAAATCAAGCAACTTTCTGAGGCTATAGAAAAGCCTCCCTATCGTCTAACGCCAGAGATAGTATGGCAGGCATATGAGCAACTTGAGAAATCAAAGGTAAAAGGTGCAGGCCCGCAGAAGCTTTTAACCGACATTATATCGTTGATACGCTTTGCGATTGGTAAAAGTGATGTCCTTGAGCCATTTTTTGATATTGTAGACCGCAGATTTGATGACTGGCTTAAACAGCAAGAAAAACTTGGTAAAAAATTTACTACCGAGCAGAGAGAATGGCTTATGATGATAAAAGACCACATCTCAACATCGCTCAGTATCGGCATGTCCGATTTCGAACTCGCTCCATTTTACGAAAAAGGGGGGCCAGTTAAATTTCATAATATTTTCGGTGAAACAGCGGATAAGATTTTGGAAGAATTGAACGAGGTGCTGGCAGCGTGAGATACGATAAAGAGAAACATCACCGCCGATCGATAAGATTGAAGAATTACGATTATTCGCAGGCAGGGGCATATTTTGTGACTATTTGTACACAAGGTAGGGAATGTCTGTTTGGTGAAATCAAGAACAATCAGATGCACCTGAATGAAGCCGGTGGTATGGGCGAGAAGGTCTGGAATGAATTACCGGAGAAATACCCGGGTGTTGAAATTGATGAACTCATCGTAATGCCAAACCATATTCATGGAATTATCATTTTGTCTGTAGGGGCAGGCCCCTGTGCCTGCCCTGAAACTGAAACAAATCAATCATTAAGAAAAGGGCAACCACAGGGGGTTGCCCCTACGCGGTTGTCGTTGCCTGATGTAGTACATCGTTATAAATCATTTACCACGTCGCAATATCGAACAGGGGTAGAACAATTCAATTGGTTATCATTCCCCGGTAAATTATGGCAACGCAATTATTACGAACACATCATCAGGAACGAAGATGATTTAAACAGCATCCGTGAATACATCAGATATAACCCCTTGAAATGGGATGAAGATGAAGAAAATCCGGATAATAAACGTAGGGGTAATTCATGAATTACCCCTACAAAAGAATTTCTCATTATTATAATTTCTAAAAATGCAATGAGGCGCTGGCGGCGTGAGCGAATTGAGAAAATTTAAAGAAGCAATAAAGCCATATATCGACGGCTGGAAATCCGTCGAGGTAAAAGCAGTCTGTTTTTCCGCTTATGGAAAGTGGATCAATCTTGGAACTCGGATCATCTTATCGGAAAAACCCACAACAGATATTATAACTTTTGATTCCCTTCCCGAATTCTTAAGATTCAAAGCCTTCCATGAAATTCTTGATATTAATAAACTGGACGACCTTTTGGTGCAACTTGAACGTGGAATCTTAACCGTATGTGGTAATGAGATCTACTTTAAAATTGAAAGTAACGACGTAAAAGTCACCCCGCTTTCATTCAGCTTTTACAGAGATTACAGATCTGAGAGATTTATTCCTCTCAATTTTGCTTATCCGATGGTCATTTTACGTGCAGGTGAATCAATACACGGACTGCTATACAATCACGATGAAGCTATTGAGCAAGGATATCTGGACAGCGGATTGCGGTCTTATAAAGTTCCATACAATGGATTGGATGATTTGCTTGTAAGTTTTATTGGAATACCTAAACCAGATTTTGGCCACATTGAATCCGCTTTTCTAGATGTTGTAGCCCCTATACCACTACGACTTGGAAATGAATGCAAATTATCCGATGGTAAAGCTATTATCCATATGGAAAATGTTGGATACGAGCACTTGGAAGATATATCAATAGGACTCATCGAACATTCTGGAGGCCAAACTTCAAATAGAACATCGTTTGTTTTGGCAAAAACTGATTTGAAAGAAGAAAATGGTCATCTGGTTACGCACAAAGATGTAGGCACAGATACCTCTTCAGTTGATATTTTCTTAAGTTTCAGAGGCGAGTTTCTTGATATGCTGAGAGTCGGAGATCCATCAACTATATTAAAAAACCCAAGAATCATGGTCTATGAGCATTTTGATAAGGATCTTACAATATTAAATAAATACCTAGAATCTTCAGACTCAGATTGTTTTGAAATAGGAATAGGTCTTCTCCTTCATTTTTGCGGATTTAATACGGGTTCTTATTGCTTGGTAAAGGGCAAAAAAGGGAGAAGCGGGATTCAAGAGGAGATTGACCTTATTGCTTTTGCAGATTCTAATCATGTTATTGCTGGAGAATGTACAACTAAAGAAATTGATGTTAATGAAAAACTTTCAAAACTTTCCAGGAGGGTAAAAGAAATACAGGAGATTCTTGAAGGATGCTCTATTATTCCTCTTATTTTTACAACACTGGAGATAGACAAAATTCCTAGATCTGACATTGAAAAAGCAAAGAAGGAAGGCATTGGGGTTGCTGCCATTGAGAATATTAAAGAGATTCTAGAAATGGCAGGGCAAAAAAAACAACCGCAAGAGATTTTAATGTACCTTAAAAATCTGATTCGTAGAAATGAGCTAAGTCAATGGAAAACAAATTACCGATAGGCTGGGTATGGACGAGAGTCGGAGAGGCTTGTATTGAATTGGTCGGCGGTGGCACACCTTCCAGAAATAATGCTGAATACTTTAGAGGTAATATTATATGGCTTACTCCAACTGAAATACCAAAAGAAAAGATTATTATAATTAATGATTCAAAAGAAAAAATTACTGAACGAGGGTTAAGAAATAGTTCGGCAAGAATTATTCCGAAGAATTCAGTTTTATTAACATCGAGGGCAAGTATTGGTTATGTTGCGATAGCTGGATGCGACCTCACTACAAATCAAGGTTTCGCCTCATTTGTTTGCTCTAGTGCAATTCACAATTTTTATTTAGCTTACTGGCTCTGGTCAAATAAAGATATGCTTCAGGCCAATGCTACAGGAACAACCTTCAAAGAGATAGCAAAATCAAAATTGAGAGAATTTTTCATCCCCCTCCCCCCTCTCCCCGAACAGCACCGCATTGTTGCCAAAATTGAGGAGCTTTTTACGGAACTGGATGCAGGGGTGGAGGCGTTAAAAAAGGTAAGGGCACAACTGAAGCGTTACCGTCAGGCGGTTTTGAAGTATGCCTTTGAGGGGAAGTCGACAGAGGAGTGGAGGAAATCCTCTCTTTTGTCATTGCGAGGGAGTAAAACGACTGAAGCAATCTCAAGGGATGGGATTGCCACGCCTTCGGCTCGCAATGATAACCTACCCGAATTGCCAGAGGGGTGGGTGTGGACGAGTGTTGGGGAATTAGCAGAAAAAATTCATTATGGCTATACTGCAAGTTCCACAATTGAGCCTACAGGCCCCAAAATGTTGAGGATTACCGACATCCAAGACAATACAGTGAATTGGAATACTGTGCCATATTGCAAAATAGAATCCGAAGATAAACAAAAATATCTCTTAAGAGATGGTGATTTAGTTTTTGCAAGAACTGGAGCGACTGTAGGCAAAAGTTATCTTATTAGAGGTAAGATTCCAGACGCGGTTTTTGCATCATATCTAATAAGAATTATTATTTCCAAGCAAATCAAAAAGGAATATGTATATAACTTCTTTCAATCCAATGAATATTGGCGACAAATCCATAAGGGAAAATTAGGAATTGGACAGCCAAATGTTAACGCACAAACATTATCTCAAATTATCCTTCCCCTTCCCCCTCTCCCCGAACAGCATAAAATCGTTGAAGAAATAGAGCGGAGGTTTTCTGGGGCGGATGAGGTGGAGAGGGTTGTGGAGCAGAGCCTCAAGCAGGCAGGAAGATTAAGGCAGAGTATTCTGAAAAGGGCATTTGAGGGGAAACTCGTTCCACAAGATCCAAATGACGAGCCTGCTGAAAAACTGCTGGAACTTATAAAGTCAGAAAAGGCAAAGATTTCATTGCATAAACCACAAATAAGTAAAAGGCATACCACCACAAATAAAGATTCTTCTGTAAAATTAAAAAAACGAAATGATATAATGAGAATAAAAGGAGGAGGATTATGAAGGTTTTAAACTATAGAATCTTTTTAAGAAAGGAACCGGAAGGTGGCTATACAGTTACAGTTCCATCGTTGTCTGGATGTATAACTTATGGTGAAACAATAGATGAGGCTGTGAAGATGGCAAAGGAGGCAATAGAACTTTATATAGAAACCCTGACAGCACATGGCGAAGATATACCTGTCGAAGACAATGTATTTGAGACTACAGTAGCTGTAGAGTCCAATGCCTAAATTACCCTCGTTAACTCCTCAAAAGGTTATAACCATTCTCCAGAAAAAAGGATTTATCCTTGAGAGAACAAAGGGGAGTCATCAGATATTCCGTAATCCAGAAACAAAGAGAATGGTAGTAATACCATTTCATAAAAAAGATCTGCCAAAAGGGACACTTCTTGAGATATTAAGACAGGCTGGAATCAGCAAAGAGGAAATAGAAAACTTACTTTAGGAGATATTATGCCTGACCAATCCTCAACCATTGTTCAGCGTCTCTGGAACTACTGCAATGTCCTCCGTGATGATGGCGTGAGCTATGGCGACTATGTGGAGCAGTTGACCTATCTTTTGTTTTTAAAAATGGCTGATGAACAGACAAAGCTTCTCAGTAAACCTTCAATAATTCCCAAAGGCCTTGACTGGCAGAGCCTTCTCGAAAAAGACGGAGACGCCCTTGAGGTTCATTACCGCCATATCCTTGAGTCTCTCGGTAAAGAAAAGGGCATGCTCGGTGTCATCTTTAGAAAGTCACAGAATAAGATTCAGGATCCTGCCAAGTTAAGACGATTGATTGAGTTAATAAATGCAGAGATATGGGTGGGGCTTGGTGTTGATGTAAAGAGCGATATCTATGAAGGATTGCTTGAAAAAAATGCTCAGGATATAAAGAGCGGTGCAGGGCAATACTTTACTCCGAGGCATCTCATCAGGGCTATGGTTGAAGTGCTGAGACCAGAACCTGGTATGAAAATCTGTGATCCTGCTTGTGGAACAGGTGGTTTCTTCATTGCTGCCCATGACTTCCTGTCAAACCATTACAAGCTGGATAAAGAGCAAAAGAGATTCCTTAAAGAAAAGACTTTCACGGGATGGGAGATTGTTGACAGTGCTGCACGGCTCAGTGTGATGAACCTGTATCTTCACGGCATTGGAGGGAATGAACGCCCTGTAACCGTTGACGACAGCCTTATTTCCGACCCGGGAGACCGTTTCGATATGGTTCTCACCAATCCGCCCTTTGGGAAGAAAAGTAGCATTACTATTGTCAATGGTGAAGGAAAGGCGGATAGGGAATCGTTGATTTATGAACGTCAGGACTTCTGGGCAACAACATCCAATAAACAACTGAACTTTCTCCAGCATGTTAAAACCCTTCTAAAGATAAACGGGAAAGCCGCCATTGTTGTGCCAGATAATGTACTCTTTGAAGGTGGCGCTGGTGAGACAGTAAGAAGAAAGCTTCTTCATGAATGTGATGTCCACACGCTCTTAAGATTACCCACAGGCGTATTTTATGCGCAGGGTGTAAAGGCAAATGTCCTATTCTTTGATAGAAAACCTGCAAGTGAAAAACCCTGGACAGAGAAACTCTGGATATATGATTTAAGGACCAATAAGCACTTTACCCTCAAGACGAACCCATTGCGATACGAAGACCTTCAGGACTTTATCAGATGCTATAACCCTATGAATCGCTTTGATAGAAAAGAAACAGAAAGATTCAAGGCCTTTAGTTATGATGAACTCATGCAGAGGGACAAGGTGAGCCTTGATATATTCTGGTTGAAGGATGAGAGTCTTGAGGATTCAGAGAATCTCCCAGACCCTGACCTGCTTGCCCGGGACATTGCTGAGAATCTTGAATCGGCCTTAGAACAATTCAGCAGTATCCACGAAGACTTAGCAGAGAAATAAACCCCTACTTCAGTGCTCCATAAATTGCCTTAAAGGAAAGGGGTCAAAGTAAAGGAAAGGGAAAGGAAAGGAAAGGGAAAGGGGTCAGGTCTTTAATATTGACATTATTTATTGGATATGATATTAATACTTCATGGCAAGGCCTTTAAGGATAGAATATGATGGTGCATTATACCATGTAACATCAAGAGGTAATGAGAGGAAGCTCATATACAAGAATGACAAAGACCGCAGGGCTTTTCTTGACATACTTCACAGGACAAATGAAAGGTATAACTGGATATGTCATGCATATTGCCTGATGGACAACCACTATCATATAGTTATTGAAACACTGGATGGGAATCTCTCAAAGGGTATGAGGCAGTTAAATGGTGTATATACGCAGGTTTTTAACAAGAAATATCATAGGGTTGGCCATATATTCCAAGGCAGATACAAGGCAATACTTATTCAGAAGGAGAGCCATCTTCTTGAGGTTTGTAGATATGTAATATTGAACCCTGTGAGGGCAAAGGCAGTAAAAACCCCTGTGGAATGGAAATGGAGCAGTCACCGCGCTACTGTGGGTATAGAAGAATCGCATCCCTGCCTTACAACAGACTGGATACTGGGGCAATTTGGGACAAAGAGGGGAATAGCAAAAAAAAGATACAGCGAATTTGTAAAAGCTGGGATAACAGAAAAAACTATCTGGACAGAAGTTAAAGGACAGATTATACTTGGAGATGACGATTTTGTTGAGAGATTCAGCAAATATTTAAAAGGACATGAAGACATAACAGAGATACCCAGGAGACAGAGATACATCAACAGGCCAAGTCTTGACAGACTATTCAAGGTAAAGATAAAGGACAAACACAAAAGGGACATGGGGATAAAAGAAGCGGTAGAGGGATACGGCTACAGTCAGAAAGAGGTTGCCGATTATCTGGGGCTACACTATTCAACGATTAGCAGGCTAATAAAGGACAATGAGACATCAAAAAGCAAGACCTGACCCCCTTTTTGCTGCGTTTGTAAAATAAACCTATGGCCTTCAGGGTGAACAGAGAGGATTTCGAAATGCTTGTGGAAGAGACGCTGGAAAGATTACCTGCAAGATACAAGAAGTATTTTGCGAATATTGCGATCACAGTAGAAGATTATCCCAGTGAAGAAGACACGGGACGGTTAGCCTCGAAGAAAGAACTCCTCCTCGGCCTTTTCTCCGGCGTGCCCTATCCCCGGAAAGGAGGGTTCTTTGAAATTCCTTATCCCCTGCCTGACACGATAATCCTCTTCCAGAAAAATATTGAGAGCATATGTTCCACAGAGGAAGAACTTATCGAACAGATCCAGGCGACTCTCCTCCATGAAGTAGGCCACTACTTCGGATTGTCAGAGAGGGAATTGAGAAAGTATGAAAGATAAATGAATTACCCCTCAGCAGAGTTGCCTGGAGACCCCGATGCAAAGCATCAAGGAATCTTCAATCCTGACGCCATCCCGCGATAATCCTTTATTCTTTTTATCAAGGCTATTGGGGTATAATGGGTGAGGAAAAGGAGCATAAAGGGTGGAAAAGGAATCCTATCTAACGCCATCTTCAGGCATTATAAAGAAGATACAAGACACTATCAAAAAATACTCCATGCTCTCTGAGGGAGATAGGGTGCTTGTTGGTCTGTCAGGTGGCGCTGATTCGGTTTGTCTTCTCAGCATCCTGCATAAACTCAGGGATGCATTTAAGATCGACCTGCACGCCTTATACATTGACCACGGCCTGAGGCCGAATGAGATAAAGGCAGAGATAGAGTTTTGCAAAAACCTCTGCGAGAGGCTCGGCATTCCCCTTAGCATAAAATCCATTGATGTAAGGTCGTATGCTAAAGAACATGGACTCAACAGGCAGGAGGCTGCAAGGGAATTGAGGTATATGGCCTTTGACGAGGCTGCCTTTGAGATCAAGGCAAACAGGATTGCCATTGCACACAATGCAGATGACCAGGCAGAGACACTTCTGATGAGGCTTTTCAGGGGCTCGGGCACAAAGGGGCTTTCAGGGATCCCGCCTGTAAGAAGGAATATCATCAGACCATTAATCGAGACCGAAAGGAAAGAGATAGAAAAATTCCTCGATGAAGAGACAACAGACTTTGTCATTGATTCATCCAACCTAAAGGAAGATTATTTCAGGAATAAGATAAGGCTTTCCCTGATCCCGATACTCAAGGGATTTAATCCTGATATTGTCCGGACCCTCTCAAAGACAGCAGACATCCTGAGGGAAGAGGAGAGATACCTTGAGACAATCGTCACCAAAGCTCTGATAAGGCTCATCAGTAGAAAAACCAGCGAGAGGATAGAGCTTTTCCTTACACCAATGGAGGTTATGGACAGGATTATACTGCGGAGGGTCATAAGAAGGGCAATAGATGAGACAAAGGGACTTCGGGGAATTGGCTTCCTCCATGTCGAGGACATCCTCCACCTTATAAAGAATGGAAACCCAGGTGATAGACTCTACCTTCCAAAAGGCATAAGGGCGATAAAGGGATATTCAACCCTTATCATCACTCCAGAGGCCCCTGTTAAGCTGAAACACTATACACTTGAGGTACCTGGAGAGCTTGTGATTAAAGAGGCAGGTATTATGATTAATGCCTCTGTTGAGGCCTTTACAGGTGCAATCCGTGAATCGCTTCTAAAGGCAGATGGAAAGACATCGGCCTTTTTCGATCTGGATAAATTAACCCTTCCACTTAAAGTCAGACCAAGAAAAGCAGGCGACCTTTTTTATCCCTTTGGTTTTGGAAAAAGGAAAAAGCTTCAGGATTACCTTGTTGATGAGAAGGTCCCCCGTGATGAGCGTGATACAGTGGCATTAATTGTTTCAGGGGATGATATTGTCTGGGTTGTGGGTTACAGGACAGATGACAGGTTTAAGGTAACAGCGGCCACAAAAAGGATATTGGCTCTAAGGACAAAAAGGGTAAATACATAGCAGGATCTGGGCATGTATTAATTCACTGGCTTGACATTAATTCATCGTCTCCTTGCCAAGATTGCCCTTTATATGCTAATTTTAGAAAATTTTCAGGAGGCACAGTTGCAGGAGAGATATAATCCACAGACAGTGGAGGAGAAATGGCAGAGGCGCTGGGCTGAGAAGTCAGTTTTCAGGCTCAGGATAGAGAAGGACAGGCCAAAGTTTTACTGCCTTGAGATGTTCCCCTATCCATCAGGAAAGATACATATGGGGCATGTGAGAAACTATGCCATTGGTGATGTCATTGCAAGATACAAACGCATGTGCGGTTACAATGTGCTTCATCCGATGGGATGGGATGCATTCGGCCTGCCTGCTGAGAATGCAGCAATAAAGCATAATGTCCATCCTTCAAGATGGACATATGAAAACATAGCCTACATGAAAAAACAGTTAACCAGGCTGGGCCTCAGCTATGACTGGCAGAGGGAGGTTACAACCTGCGAACCAGAATATTATAAATGGAACCAGTGGTTTTTCCTGAAGATGTATGAAAGGGGCCTTGCCTATAGGAAGGCATCCTCTGTCAACTGGTGCCCTTCATGTCAGACAGTCCTTGCAAACGAACAGGTCATAGACGGTCTTTGCTGGAGATGTGACAGCGTGGTAACGCTGAAGGAGCTTGAGCAGTGGTTTTTAAGGATAACCGCCTATGCAGAGGAACTGCTTGAGGACTGCGACAGGCTTCATGGATGGCCTGAGAGGGTCATCACCATGCAAAAAAACTGGATCGGCAAAAGCCAAGGGGTCGAGGTAGACTTCAGGATAGATGGGATGCAGGAGGGGATAAGGGTATTTACAACAAGGCAGGATACACTTTATGGGGCCACATTTGTAAGCCTTGCTGCAGCACATCCCCTTGCAAAGATACTTGTAAAGGACAGCAAATCCCTTGATGCCTTAAAGGCACGATATGACGAGGTAGAGGAAAAGGAAGGGGTCTTTACAGGCCATTACGCAATAAATCCACTTAGCGGCGATAGGATCCCCATATGGGTTGCAAACTTTGTCCTTATGGAATACGGCACAGGTGCAATAATGGCAGTGCCTGCGCATGACCAGAGGGACTTTGATTTTGCAAAGAAGTATGGCCTTCCGATAAAGCCTGTGATAGTGCCTGAAAAGAAGCCAGAAGCCAGAAGCCAGAGGTCAGAAGATCTGGTGTTAGAAGGGGCGTACGAAGAAGAGGGCATTCTCATTAACTCAGGACAGTTTAGCGGTTTAAAAAGCCCTAATGCCAAGAGGGAGATTGCCAGATTTATTGAAGAAAAGGGGCTCGGCAAGAGGACCATAAATTATAAGCTCCGTGACTGGGGCATATCAAGGCAGAGATACTGGGGCACTCCTATCCCTATCCTCTACTGTGATAGCTGCGGGATTGTTACTGTTGCAGAGGATGATCTGCCTGTTATACTGCCTGAAGATGTGAGGTTTACAGGCAGGGGCGGCTCTCCGCTTTCTGAGTCTGACAGATTCCTGAAAACCAAATGTCCTCTCTGCGCCGGAGATGCAAGGCGTGAGACAGACACCATGGACACATTTGTGGATTCCTCGTGGTACTTTCTCAGGTATTGCTCTGAGAAAGATAAAACCCGGCCGTTTGATAAGAACGACGCTGGATACTGGATGCCTGTTGACCAGTATATAGGAGGGATAGAGCACGCTGTGCTGCATCTCCTGTATTCGAGATTCTTTACAAAGGTACTGAGGGACCTCGGGCTTATAGAGGTTGCCGAACCCTTTAAAAACCTCCTGACACAGGGCATGGTTATTAAGGATGGTGCAAAGATGTCAAAGTCAAAGGGCAATGTCGTTGACCCTGATTATCTCATAGAGACCTATGGCGCAGATACATCAAGGCTTTTCTGCCTATTCGCATCACCGCCTGAGAAGGATCTTGACTGGTCTGACAAGGGGGTTGAAGGCGCATACAGGTTTTTGAATAAAGTATGGGGAATAGTTCAGAAGTACAGAGGTCAGAGGTCAGAGGTCAGAAGTCAGAAAATACAAGGAACAGCCTCGCCATTGTTAAGAAAGACCCATCAGACCATAAAGAGGGTAACAGAGGATATGGAAAAAGACTTTCACTTTAACACTGCCATAGCCTCACTCATGGAGCTTGTAAATGAGATAGCCTCATTCAATCCGCAGGGGGAAGAGGACTTTTATACGCTCCGGTTTGCCATTGAGACAGCCGTAATCCTGCTTTCTCCATTTGCTCCGCATATAGCAGATGAACTGTGGGAGGCCATGGGCCACAGCCAGAGCATCCTTGAGGTGTCATGGCCCAGGTGGGACATGGATGCCATAAAGGCGGATGAAATAGAGCTTGTAATCCAGATAAATGGAAAACTGAGAAACAGGGTCATGATACCTGCTGACCTTTCAGAAGAGGATATAAGGCAGAGGGCACTTGCTGATGATAAAGTAAGACAATACATCAATGGAAAAGAGCTAAAGAAGATAATCGTGGTAAGAGGCAGGTTGGTGAACATTGTCATCTAAATTATTTATAAGAGACAAGACGACTGCTGCTTTACTGCTGTGCTGCCTTTCAATCCTTTGCCTCTATGGCTGCGGCTATCATTTGATAGGCCCCTCACCATTAAAGAACGGCCTCACCATAGGTGACATAAAGAACTCCACAAGGGAGCCGCTGCTTGAAGAAAGGCTTGGAGCAGCGCTCATAGATGAGCTTTCAAAGGAAGGGGTAAAAGACATCAATAACGGAGGGCCTCTCATTACAGCAGACATAAAGGCATTTTCCATGTCTGCAGTATCAGAGGCTAATGAACTGGCAGGCGAATATGCCATAACATTAAAGGTGGATTTCAGGGTCAAAAAGGACAATAGGGTAATAAAGATAGATTCTGTTGAGCCGCCTTTCCTTATAACATTTCAGGCATCGGATGTTATTCAGCAGACCGCCTCTTTAAAGGACGAGGCCGTCAGAAAGGCGATGAGAGAAATCGTAAGGGAATTCCTGATGAGGTTAAGGCTTGAGCTACAAAAACTTCCTTGATGAGCTTAAAAAGGGCCTGCCGAGGCCTGTTTATCTTTTACATAGCGACGAAGACTTCCTGCTTGAAGAGGCCATAGATAAGGCAGTAGAGGCCTTCTTCGCCTCACACCCAGGGGATTTTAACTATAACCTCTTTTATCCGTCAACAGACATCGCTGAGATTATAGATACCATTAAAACACTCCCATTCATGGCACCCAGGAGACTGGTTGTTCTTAGAGAAACGCATCAGCTTAATGCAAAAGGGATCAGGGCTATTGAGGATTACATAAAAAACCCTGTTGATACCTCATGCCTTCTCATGGTCTCTGCAAAGGCGCCAAAGGGAAGGTTTGAAGGTGCAAGGATTATCCCCATGGGTATAAGGCCTGATGAACTCAAACTCTGGATAGCCCAGAGGCTAAATCGGGTTGGAATAAAGATAACAGAAGATGCAAGGGATTATCTCATGGAGATGATAGGCCCTGATATGGGCATACTATTTCAGGAGACAGAAAGGCTCTCGCTCCTCGGCAGAGATACAATAGAGAAAAAGGACATAGAAGACTCTATCCTCGATACCATCGAGCTTACACCCTTTAATCTGGTAGATGCGATTGAGAGACACCAGGCAGAAAGGGTGATGAGGATATTCAAAAACCTGATGGGGTCAGGTCAGGAACCAACATCAATCCTCGGAGCACTATGCTGGCATTATAAGAGGCTCTACAGCCAGAAAAAACAGAAGGATGCGCGGCGCTATGACAGTGCCTTCTTACGGGTATTTAAAGCACTCCATGAGGCAGACATCGCCTTAAAGGGAGCTGGAAGGCCTGAGGTCGTTCTTCAGTCCCTATTCCTTAAGCTGCTACAGAAGAGCCCAGGCCATTAACCAATCTTGTAAGCCTGGATGCATTCCTTGATGCAGTATTCTTATGGATTACACCTTTTGAGGCAGCCCTGTTTATGGCAGGGATGGCCTTTGTAAGGGCGGCCTTTGCGGCTTCAAGATTCTTGTTGGAGACCTCGATCTCAACCTTCTTTGAAAGGTTCTTAAGATATGTCTTAAGAGTCCTGTTCCTGAGTCTCCTCTTTTCAGCCTGTCTTGCCCTTTTGAGGGCTGACTTATTTCTCTTTGGTACTGATTTGCCTGGCAATCTAAAACCTCCTCAGTTATAATACATCTGCCGCAAGGGCATTTTAAGTTGACTTTTTTAACATTAAAGCAAGGGGAAAGTCAAGTGGATGACAATAAGAGGGTAACAAAGGCTGCAGGGCTTATCTCCATAGCCACCTTTATAAGCAGGATAACAGGCTATATCAAGGATATGATCTTAGCCCGAATATTCGGCGCAAGCGGGATGACCGATGCCTTCTTTGTTGCCTTCAGAATCCCGAATCTCCTCAGGGAACTGTTTGCAGAGGGCTCTATGTCCGCTGCCTTTGTGCCTGTCTTTACAGAGTATCTGACAGACAAGGGCAGGGAAGAGGCAAAGAGGCTTGCGGTTGTCACATTCAGCTTCCTCCTTACAATACTTAGCTTTATCTGCATCCTTGGGGTTATATTTGCTCCGATCATAGCCACTGTGATTGCACCTGGTTTTCTGAATGACCCTGAAAAGTTTTCCATGACCGTAACCCTGACAAGGATCATGTTCCCATTCCTGTTATTTATAAGCCTCGCTGCACTTTCCATGGGTATCTTGAATTCATTGAGGGCATTTTTTGTCCCTGCCATAGCGCCTGTGTTTTTTAACCTCGTTATAATAGCATCTGCATTATTCCTGAGCCCTGAATTTGACAGGCCGCTTCTTGCCATAGCAATAGGTGTAACACTTGGAGGGGCGACCCAGTTCCTTGTCCAATTGCCATCGATTATAAGGCACGGATTTGGCTTTAGGCTGCTTTTTAATTTCTCACATCCAGGGCTCAAGAGGATGCTTGTGCTTCTCCTCCCTGCTGTACTTGGTATGGCAGTTGCACAGATAAACATCTTCCTCAGTACGATCTTTGCCTCATATCTCCCTCATGGAAGTGTCACATACCTTTATTACGGCATGCGTCTTATACACTTCCCCATAGGCATCTTTGGCATTGCCATGTCAATGGCAGTTCTGCCTGTACTCTCGGAGCAGGCAGTGAAAAAAGAGATGCACAAACTGAGGGATACATTCTCCTTTTCACTAAGACTCCTTTTCTTCATAACCATTCCAGCCATGGCAGGGCTTATTGCCTTAGGCGAACCCATTGTGAACCTCTTATTCCAGCGTGGGAGGTTCACATATATGGCAACCATAGGCACAACAGAGGCCCTTTTCTTTTATTCCCTCGGTCTATGGGCATTTGTCGGGGTAAGGATAGTGGCATCCACATTCTACTCGATGAAGGATACAAGGACACCTGTATTCGTGGCCGTCCTCTCAGTCCTTGTTAATATAACCTTCAGCCTTATCCTGATGGGGCCATTAAGACATGGCGGACTTGCCCTTGCCAATTCTATTGCATCAGCAGTAAACTTCTCTGTCTTATTCTTTGTGTTAAGAAAAAGGCTTGGAAGGCTTGATACAAAGAGGATACTAAGGTCATTTATGAAGATATCAATAGCATCCCTTATTATGGGTATTTTGGGGCATGTTGCGCTGCATGGGGATATGTGGAAGGTAACAGGCATGGCAGTAAATAAGGCAGGGCTTTTAATAGGAACAATAATAGTCTGCCTCTCAGTTTATCTATTTCTGATGTATGTTCTAAAAAGCGATGAGCTTAAATATCTATTAGAACTGCGGAGGGGGAAGGAATGATTCTAAGGATGCTTGCAGTAGGGCCGTTGGAGGTAAACTGTTACATCGTTGCCGATGATAACACAAAGGACGCCATAGTCATAGACCCGGGTGACGAGCCTGACAGGATAATGGAATATCTTGATGGGTACAAGGCAAGATATATTATCTGCACACATGCACATTTTGACCATGTAGGCGCAGTCAGTGATATAAAGAGCAAGACAGATGCAAAGGTAATGCTTCATAAAGGCGACCTCGAACTTTATCAGGGGGCAAGGGATCAGGCTGCCTTCTGGGGATATGACCTGGAGCCACTGCCAGATGTGGATGGATTCCTTAGAGAGGGAGATAGGATAGAGATAGGTTCGCTCATGTTTGAGGTCCTGCATACACCGGGGCATAGTCCTGGCTGCATATGTCTTTATGGAGAAGGCATTGTATTTACAGGAGATACCCTTTTTGCAGGTTCTGTTGGAAGGACAGATTTCTTAGGTGGCAATCTGGCCCAGCTCAAGGATTCCTTCAGAAGGCTATTGAGGCTTCCTGATGATGTCAGGGTATTGCCCGGGCACGGCCCAGAAACCACCATGAAAAGAGAAAAACATGACAATCCATTTTCAGATGACGCACTGGCGTTGTGATAGCGCATGGCAAGATGTTGAGAAAAAAAATAGTCATTGACTTTTCCATGGTTCTTGCTGTAAAAATTATCATAGTTTCAGGTGCAGAGAAGCTTAATAGGGAATCTCGTTAAAATCGAGAGCGGTCCCGCCGCTGTAACTGGGGACGAAACCACACTCCAAAACCACTGGGGCTTAGAAGTCCTGGGAAGGCGTGGGAGGTAGAGAGATCCAGGAGCCAGAAGACCTGCCTGGAAAGGACAGAACACAGAAGTCAGAATACAACCCCCCTCCCTCTCGAAGGGGGAGGGCAAGGGAGAGGGTGAAAATCTGGGCTCTGTGCTCTGAATAGAGCCTTCTCGCGGACAGAAGGCGGGGATGAAGTAAAACAGGGTGCAATCCCCAGGGCATATTGCCCTGGGGATTTTTTATTATATGGAGGGAAAGATGACACAGATTGAAAGGGCAGTAAAAGGCGAGGTAACAGAGGAGACAAGCAGGGTTGCAAGGGATGAGGGGCCTACTCCTGAGGTTGTTAGAAGTCGTGTAGCATCAGGACAGATAGTGATTCCTTCTAACAAAAACAGGGAAGCAAAGGTCATCGGCATTGGCAAGGGGTTGAGGACAAAGGTAAATGCAAGCATAGGGACCTCAACAGAGATAGCGGACACTGCAATGGAGATAGAGAAGGCAAAGATAGCCGAGGCATATGGGGCCGACACGCTGATGGATTTAAGCGTTGGTGGCGACATCGCCAGGATAAGGAAAGAGGTGATGAATGCAGTAACGATTCCTGTGGGAACTGTGCCCCTTTATGAGGCATTTGCCATAGCCATTGAGAAATACGGGGCAGCGATAAATATGCCAGAAGAACTGCTGTTCGATGTGATGGAGAGGCAATGCGATGAAGGGGTCTCTTTTATGGCCATACACTGCGGCATTAACAGGATGACCATTGAACGGTTAAGAAAACAGGGTTACAGATACGGCGGCCTTGTATCAAAGGGCGGCTCATACCTGACGGCATGGATGCTGCATAATGACAGGGAAAATCCGCTCTATGAGAGATTTGACCGTGTTGTTGAGATACTAAAAAAACACGATGTTGTGCTGAGCCTTGGTAACGGCTTCCGCGCAGGAGCAATTCACGATTCAACCGATAGGGTTCAGATCCAGGAGCTTATCATAAACTGTGAGCTTGCAGAGACAGGACGCAGGATGGGATGCCAGATGATGGTCGAAGGCCCAGGGCACATCCCCATTGATGAGATAGAGGCAAACATAATCCTTGAAAAGAGGATGAGTGGAGAGGCCCCATTCTATATGCTCGGCCCAATAACAACAGATATTGCCCCTGGCTACGACCATGTTACTGCTGCCATTGGAGCATCCCTTTCATCTGCTTATGGCGCTGATTTTATCTGCTATGTTACCCCTTCTGAGCATCTCGGCCTTCCATATCCAGAGGATGTAAAAGAGGGGGTAATCACAGCACGGATCGCTGCACATATCGGTGATATGGTAAAGAATAAAGACCGTGACAGGGACAGGGAGATGTCAAAGGCAAGGCGGGATCTGAACTGGAAACAGCAATTCGAAATTGCCCTTACAAGTGAAAGGGCACATTATATCAGGAATAAACGCCAGAGCCCATCAGAGGAGCACTGCACCATGTGCGGTGAGTTCTGCGCATCACAGATACTCAAGGGCTTTTTTGATAAGGAGATGCAAGACTATGGAAAGAAATAGGGCAGCAAAGGCTGCTGCCCTATTTTAACTAACATAGGTGAATCCCTTTTAGAACAGCCCTTTTACCTTACCGGTATTCACATCCACATCCACCCTTCTGTATGCAGGGTCAGATGCAGTGCCCGGCATTAACTTGATGGCGCCTGCGACAGGGACAACAAAGCCTGCCCCCCTATAGGTAAGGATATCACGGACATGGAGTTTCCATCCTTTTGGAACTCCCTTCAGATTCGGATTATCAGAAAGACTCAGATGCGTCTTGACCATGCATGTTCCAAGCTTTGAGGTCTCGGCATCTTCCTCCATCCTCTTTGCCTTTGACAGGGCATCAGGGGAATACTCAACGCCGTCTGCGCCATAGACTTCCCTGGCAATCAGCTCGATGCGCTGGCGAAGCGGTGTTGAGAGGTCGTAAAGGAATTTAAAATCATTTTGCTCATTGCACGCATCTATTACAGCATCGGCAAGTTCAAGCGCCCCTTCTCCGCCGTACTGCCAGTGTTTTGAGACAGCGACCCTTGCACCTGCTGCCTCTGCAAGCCTTTTCACCGCCTTTATCTCATTGTCCGTATCAGTATAAAAGGCATTGACGCAGACAACAGGTTTGATGCCTGCCTTTTTTATCGTATTTATATGGTGGATGAGATTATCACAGCCCTTTTCTACCCATCCTACATTTTCACCCTTGTATTCTTCAGGTATTGGTCTCCCAGGCACGGGAATAGGCGCGCCTCCATGGCATTTTAAAGCCCTTATTGTTGCAACAACAACTGCAGCATGCGGCTTTAAACCGGAGAACCTGCATTTGAGGTTCCAGAATTTCTCAAATCCGATGTCTGCTCCAAACCCTGATTCAGTCACATGATAATCGCTGAGCTTGAGGCCAACCCTGTCTGCTATGATAGAGGACTGACCGATGGCGATGTTGGCAAATGGGCCTGCATGGACAAGGACAGGCTGGCCTTCGATGGTCTGCATCAGATTCGGGTTTAATGCCTCAACCATCCACGCAGTCATCGCACCTGCAACCTCAAGGTCTTCTGTTGTTACAGGCCTGCCGCTTTTGTCATATGCCACCACTATCTTACCTATTCTTTCCCGCATATCCTTAAGGTCCTTTGCAACTGCTAAAATAGCCATCACCTCTGATGAGACAGCAATGGCAAAGCTTGAGTTCATCATAAAGCCATCGTTTTTGTCGCCAAGGCCGATTATTATGTTCCTTAATGCCTGGGCACAGAAATCCATTATCCATTTCATCTCAACATTGCGCGGGTCGATGTTCAGCCTCTTTAATCTGCGCCTTGTAAGCTGCTCATCGGTATAGTTAAATTCGTGCTGCATCCTTGATGTGAGTGCGACCATGGCGAGGTTATGGGCATTAACGATAGCATTTATATCGCCGGTAAGCCCCAATGAGAATGGGGTAAGGGGGATGCACTGTGAAAGCCCTCCTCCTGCTGCAGAGCCCTTTATATTCATAGTAGGGCCCCCCGAAGGCTGTCGTATCGCTGCAATAACCTTCCTGCCCCTCCTTCCGAGGCCCTGCGTCAATCCCATCGTAGTAGTTGACTTGCCTTCTCCAAGCGGCGTTGGCGTGATGGCAGTAACATCGATGTATTTGGCATCAGGCTTACTGCTCAGGCGTTTGAGGATACTGTTAAAGTCTAACTTTGCAACATAATGGCCGTGGGGAAGAAGCTCCTGTTTTTCTAACCCCAGTTCCTCGCTCAACTGATAGACTGTCTTCATGTGTGCCTCTGCTGCCTCTGCAATCTCCCAGTCAGCATGTTTGGTTGGATCAAGTGACATAGAAAACCTCCTTATTAGATTATATTAACCCCGGCAACCAATGGCCAGGTCAGAAAAAACAAAGGCTGCAAGCCCAGAGATAACCTCAATAGCTGATTAAAAGCTTCATCAATTTCTCGTTCATGAGATGGACATTCCTGCTTGCTACACGGGCGATTGTCTTCATAATCTTATACATTATGCTGGGATCGGTTTTTTCCATGTCCTTGAAATCCCCTGTCTTTATAAAGTAGAGGTCTGCGTTTTCAATCGCCAGTGCATCTGCACCATGCAGCTTTCTGTCCTCTATTATAGAAAGCTCGCCAAAAAAATGCCCATCCTTAAAGGCTGCAAGTGTCTGTTTCCAGCCATCAGGTGTAACCTTTGATATCTCTACCTTTCCGCTATGAATCATGAAGATGCCCTTTGTCTCTGAGCCCTCCTTGAAAATCACATCGCCCTTCAAGTACTTTTTTATCTCTACACGTCCTGCTATCTTTCCAATTTCCTCATCGTTTAGCTCCTTAAGCAGAACCTGCTTTTTTAAGTCCTTAATGCTAACCATTTATCCCTCCAATCTAAGGTAATATCTCGCCTCTCGATGCCGCCATACGGCATACCATAACTAAAAATCAAATCCTCTCAATCCTAACAGCACAGACCTTCAGTTCAGGTATCTTGCAATAGGGATCAAGGGCATCGTTTGTCAGCACATTGGCTGCAGCCTCTCTAAAATGAAATGGTATAAATACCATGCCTCTGCCTGCCCTGTCTGTCAGCATTGCCTTTATCTCAATGCTTCCCCTCCTTGAGGACACCCTTATCCGTTCAGAATCCTTTATCCCAATGGCCATGGCATCTTCTGGATTTATCTCTACATATGCCTCTGGAATAACCTTATTTAATGCCTCTGACCTCCTTGTCATCGTCCCTGTGTGATAATGGAAAAGAACCCTGCCTGTTGACAGCACATATGGATATTCCCTGTCAGGCAGTTCCTTTGAAGGAATGGCTGTAACCGGAGTAAATGCACCCTTGCCCCTTGGGAAGCCACCCTTAAAGAGATACGGTGTTCCAGGGTGGTCTTTTGTCGGGCACGGCCATTGAAGCCCTGTTTTTTCAAGTCGTCTATAATCCATTCCAGCCATTGCAGGCCATAGGCTGCCTATTTCATGCAATACATCTTCTGGCGTATTATAGTGCATTAGATAACCCATCCTGTTGGAAAGTTCTGTTATTATCCTGAGGTCATCCCTTGCCTCACCTGGTGGATTTACAGCCTTTCCCACCCGCTGAACCTTCCTCTCTGTGTTTGTGAAGGTTCCATCCTTCTCTGCAAAGGATGCAGCAGGCAAAACCACATCCGCAAGCTCTGCTGTCTCTGTCATAAATATATCCTGGACAACCAAAAAGTCAAGACCCTTCAACGCCTTTATTGTATGGTTCATATACGGGTCGCTCATAACAGGATTTTCACCCATAATATACATTGCCTTAATCCTTCCCTCAATGGCTGCCTCTGTCATCTCTGTTGCTGTAAGGCCAGGCCTGTCAGAGAGCTTCCTTTCCCACGCCCTCTCAAACTTGTCCTTTATGGCAGGTATGTGAACCTTCTGATAGCCAGGATAAACATCAGGGATGCATCCCATGTCTGTTGCACCCTGGACATTATTCTGTCCCCTTAATGGATTAACTCCCGAGTTTTCCTTCCCGAGGTTTCCTGTAAGCAGTGCAAGGTTTGCAATAGCAAAGACATTGTTCGTGCCCATGGAGTGCTGTGTTATCCCCATTGTGTAATAGATGCCTGCCTTCTCTGCACTGGCATAGAGCCTTGCTGCCCTGACTATATCATCCTTTGGAACACCGCTCAGCTTTTCGGCAAATTCAGGGGTATATTCATTCAGGGTTTTTCGAAACTCATCGTAGCCCTCTGTCCATTCCTCTATAAACCTCTTATCTTCCAGTCCTTCAGCTAAAATGACATGCATCATAGCATTGAGGAGGGCGATGTCTGTGCCAGGTCTCTGCCTCAGCCACAGATGCGCAAACCGCACAAGGTCTATCCTCCTGGGGTCTGCAACAATGAGCCTTGCCCCCTTCCTTACTGCCTTTTTCATCTTTAGTCCAATGATTGGATGCGTCTCTGTTGTGTTAGAGCCTATTACAAAAAGCACATCATTGTCTTCTATCTCCGTGATAGAATTTGTCATAGCGCCTGAACCAAAGACAGTGGCCAGACCGGCCACTGTTGCGCTGTGTCAATACCTTGCACAATGGTCTATATTATTTGTTCCGATACCAGCCCTCATGAACTTCTGGAAGAGATAGTTCTCTTCGTTTGTGCATCTCGCAGAGGAAAGACCTGCTATGGCATCAGGGCCGTATTTATCCTTAAGTGTCTTCAGCCTCTTTGCGATATAATCAACTGCCTCATCCCATGATGCCTCACGGAAGAGTGACGAGTAACGAGTAACGAGTAACGAGTTATTAATCCCCCCTCGCCCCCCTTTAACAAAGGGGGGTAGGGGGGGATTTGATTGATCTTTTGGAGCTATCCTGATAAGAGGTTTTGTGAGCCTGTCAGGGCTGTTTATAAAACTGTAACTGAATCTACCCTTTACGCACAGCCAGCCCTCGTTAAGGGTATCTTCCCTTGAAGTTATCTTTATTACCTCGTTTCTTCTTACATGAAGGGTGAGGCTGCAGCCGCATCCACAATACGGGCATGTCGTTTCAATCTCCTTTATATCCTTCTGCCTGCCCTTTTGTTTCCACATCTTGCCTGTCAGCGCACCTGTCGGACAGACAGCAACACACTGACCGCAGAACTCACAATTAAGGTCTTTCCCAAATGGGGTGCATATCTTTGAACTGAAACCCCGATAGCCAAAATCTATTGCGCCTACACCTTCAACCTCATCGCATACCTTTACGCATCTGCCGCACATTATGCATTTTTCAAGGTCTCTTTCGATAAAGGGATTTCCATCCCTTTTCGTGTAGATCCTTCTTTCCCCTTCAAACCTGTTTTCCCTTATGCCGTAAAAATATGCAAGCTCCTGTAAAGTGCAGTCGCCTGCCTTTTCGCATACCATACAGTCGTTTGGATGGTCTGAAAGGATGAGTTCAAGTACTGTCTTTCTTAAGTCTTCAATATATGGGTTTGATGTTGTGACCTCCATCCCATCGCTTACAGGTGTTGTGCAGGATGTTACAGGTCTTGGGATCCCCTTTATCTCAACTATGCATAGTCTGCATCCCCCAAAAGGTGTGAGTTTTGGGTGATGACACAGTGTCGGTATTGGAATATCCAGCATCTTGGCTGCATCCAAAACCGTTGTCCCCTCTTGAACCTCTATTGTCTTTCCATCTATGGTTACCTTGAACATATCTACTCCCTGCCCACTGCTTTGAATTTGCATACCTCAAAGCATGCTCCACATTTAATGCATATATCAGGATTTATTTTATGCAGTTTCTTTTTCTCACCTGTAATCGCACCTGAGGGACATGCCCTCAGACAGGCGCCGCAGCCTTTGCAGAATTCTTCAATGATGTAATATGTCAGGAGGTCTCTGCATACCTTTGCAGGGCATTTTTTGTCCCTTATATGCGCCTCGTATTCCTCCCTGAAATATCTGATGGTACTGAGGACAGGGTTTGGAGCAGTCTGGCCAAGTCCGCACAACGAGGCAGCCTTAATATCACTACTCAGTTTCTGAAGGAGTTCTATATCGCCTTCCCTGCCAAGCCCCTTTGTAATTCTATCCAGTATTTCAAGGAGTCTCTTTGTCCCAATCCTGCAGGGCACGCACTTCCCGCACGATTCTGCCTGGGTAAACTCAAGGAAGAATCTTGCAATATTGACCATGCAGTCCGTTTCATCAAGGACCACCATCCCACCCGAGCCTACTATAGAGCCGACCTGTGCAAGGGATTCATAATCCACAGGTATGTCCAACATCTCGGCAGGTATACAGCCTCCAGAAGGGCCGCCTGTCTGGACTGCCTTAAATTCCCTGTCGCCAATGATGCCTCCGCCGATATCGTATATTATCTCCCTGAGGGTTATGCCCATGGGGACCTCTATCAGGCCTGTATTTTTGACCTTGCCTGTTAAGGCAAAGACCTTTGTGCCTTTACTCTTCTCTGTGCCTATGGATGCATACCATTGAGCACCATTTCTTATTATGTATGGTATGTTTGAAAGGGTCTCAACATTATTGATAACTGTTGGTTTTCCCCATAGACCATGATGAACAGGGAATGGCGGTTTTGCCCTCGGCATTCCCCTCTGTCCCTCGATAGAGGCAATTAATGCCGTTTCTTCACCGCAGACAAAGGCACCCGCACCCAGCTTTACCTTTATATCAAATCCAAAATTAGAGCCGAATATGTTTTTCCCAAGATAACCTCTTTCGTGCGCCTGCGATATTGCCAATCTCAATCTTTCCACTGCAAAGGGATATTCTGCTCTAATATAGACATAGCCATGATCGGAACCCACGGCATAACCGGCTATCATCATCCCTTCAATAACCGAGTGAGGATTGCCCTCGATAATAGACCTGTCCATGAAGGCTCCAGGGTCACCTTCATCTGCGTTGCAGATTATATACTTTGTATCACCTGGCGTTTTTCTGCATATCTCCCATTTTAGACCTGTTGGGAAGCCAGCGCCACCCCTTCCACGGAGGCCAGATGCCTTTATCTCTGAAATCACATCTTCGGGATTCATCTCAGAAAGAACTTTTTTTATGCCACTGTATCCTCCAACATCTATATACGCATTGATGTCCTCAGGGTCAATTGTTCCGCAATCTTTAAGAAGGATCTTCTTCTGTTTTGCATGAAATGCATAATATGTGTCGTCTATCAGCCATTCCTTAACAGGCTTGCCTCCTATCAGGTGTTCATCCACTATCCTCGCTGCCATTTCAGGTTTTATACACTGATATGTCAGGCTCTTATCACCATCAACCACATCAACAAGGACATCCCTCGCACAAAATCCGCGGCAGCCCACCTTCTGGTAATGACACGTGAAATCCAAATCAATATCAATGCACCTATCAGAGATTTCCTTTTTGAAGGCATCTATAACTTCCTTGCCACCAGCAGCAAGCCCGCCTGTGCCTATACAGACCCTGACAATTACCTTTTTAAGATTATTTTTTTGCACCAGCACCCTCTTTGAGTTTTTTAATGAGCTTTGAAGTGCTGTCAACCGTCATATCTCCATAAACCTTGCTATTTACCAAAACCACAGGTGCAATACTGCAGGCACCCACACACCTGACCACTTCAAAGGTGAATCTCTTGTCGTTTGTTGTTTCACCTTCAGAATTAAGATGGAGTTCCTTCTTAACCTGCTCGGCAATCTTGCTTCCACCCTTGACATGACAGGCAGTTCCGCAGCAAACAGAAACAATGTTTTTCCCTCTCGGCCTTAAATGGAACTGTGCATAAAATGTCACAACACCGAAGAAACGGCTTGCAGGGATATCAAGTTTCTTTGAAAACCAGTTTACTGCATCCTCACGGATATAGCCAAAGACATCCTGAACATCCTGAAGTATGGATATGATATTACCATCGTCATCCCTATATCTTTTCAAGATGCCCTCAAGTATTGCTGCTGTTTCTGCAGCGACTGTTTCACCCTCGGTCTTCATCTCTGCTCCTGAAGGTCAGGTTTCCTTACCCGAAAGGCTAAGGCTTATTGGATACAAGGAGTTATATTATATTAAATGTGGAGCGGTTTTTTACAATAAAATCTTTTTATAACAATATAGATTCAATATAGATTTTGACAACAAAGGATACAAAATTGTATTATTAATGTCTAAATCGGGCCGCTAGCTCAGTTGGTAGAGCACCGCCCTTTTAAGGCGGGTGTGCTGGGTTCGAACCCCAGGCGGCTCACCATATATGTTATGAATTCGGGGTTGGGAGTTCGGAGACAAAGATGAAAACAACTATTCTGAACTAAGAACTAATAACTCCGAACTGTTTTAGAGTCCCCATCGTCTAGCCTGGCCTAGGACATCGCCCTTTCAAGGCGGTAACACGGGTTCGAATCCCGTTGGGGACGCCAGGAAAATCTCGGTCAGGATCTTTGTATAGAGTTTTTCAGGTGAGAACTTCAGTAATGAAGTCTTAAAAGAAAGCATGAGCCACTTCTTCTGTGATACCGGCATTATTGAATTTCCTTGACAAACTATTTCAAGACATGCTATTCTTGAATAGAATTTTAGAGGTTTTTGCGTTCACAAGAGGCCACAAAGACTTTTAACTTTGTGGCCTCTTTTTGTTGAGGCCTTCTGAGATTTAAGTTTACAGATAAGGAGGTAAAAGAAATGGCACAAGGAACTGTGAAGTGGTTCAATGACAGTAAAGGTTTTGGCTTCATTACCAATGAAGACAGCAGTGATGTCTTTGTCCACCATACATCCATCCAAGGCAATGGTTTTAAGACCCTTGCCGAGGGTGACAAGGTCAGCTTTGATACCGAACAGGGCCCAAAAGGTCCTAAAGCTATCAATGTGGTCAAACTCTAATTAACTGAGAAGGCTCCCTCCATCAGGAGGGAGCCTTCTCCATTTGAGAGGAACATGAACAACAGAAAGAATGAGGCAAGAATAGAAAGGATGCAGCAGAGACTTGAGGCAGGCTCTGTGGCTAAACGCTTTCCCGATGTTGCAGAAATCGTCATCAATATGACATACAATCAGAGGGGGATAAAAGCAATACTCCGCACCTTTAATTTCTTTCCCGGCAGCTATGCTTTTTTCAGGGTAGACTGCTTAAGCAAAGACTGTGTTGATGGTGGGTTTGATCTAACCCAGGTTATAACCACGATGATCAGGAACCGGAGAGCGGAGGCAAAAGGAGAACTCAGTTGTGAAGGCAATGATCCTTCCGCCAACCCCTCAGCTATTGTTTACGAAGTTGCCATACAATACACATAATAGCGCTGTATTTCAATCTTATAATCAATTGAAATCACCGCATTCCTCTCGCAGTGTTAGCTCCCTTTGCGGTTATTGTCCTGACCAATATTCTGATGACTATAGGTGTATTCTTCGTTGAAAAGAGAATACAGATAAAAAAGCCTGTAAAACAAAAATGATTCCGATAGCGCTTTTATTAATTATCATTGCAGTGGTGACAATATTCTCAATTCAGAATGCAACTCCGGTTGTAATCTCTTTTTTCTTCTGGAGATTTGCGGCATCCCTTGCCATAGTAATATTTCTCTCTGTGCTCGCAGGAGTAACGATAATGGCAATTATAGTGTTTTCAGGGCATATCAGACGGCTTGTAAAAAGACGCAACTAAGCCATTTGAACCTTTCTAAGGTTGAATTATATAGTTTTTTATGGTAATAATAGGCTATGAATAGTCAGAAAAAGCACATCTTTAAATTTTTGTTCCTTGTTTATTTTTTGTTTTATGTGGTATCTCCGCTCTGTTATGCCAAAGAGAGATTAAATGAAGGCGATGTAATTGCACATACCACAAAGCACGAAACAAAAAATATTCGTGTTATATGGGAATTAATTCTTTCTAAACTATTTCAACAGGACAATACCGAAGACAATCCTTCCAATGTCCATTTTTTCATAAAAAAAGCACGGGCTGTATTAGGCTCAAACAACATTACAAAGATAGCACAGTCGGAATCTGCAATATCTTCTCTCAATGAGTTCAGTCCACCTGAAGAATCTTTAATTCCCCTATTTCAACCCATAGATCTGAAACCTCAAGACGGTATTTACTCAGTATCTTCAGGTCGTTCACCTCCATCTGTTTAATTTTACGATATGATTTTATGACATGATTTTCTCTCATAGGGAGGAATATTATGTGATTTTTAATCGTAATAATTAACAGTCCATCTCACCACACAGGAGGTATGAAATGTCGGACTTTTATCAAACAGGTGTAGTGGCAACCTTTCACAGGCTTGGATGGATTAATCTTGAAAAGATTGAGGCAGAGTTATCATGGTATGCCAGTGAAAGGCTGATCGCCCTTGTTCTGCCTTCTCTCTACAGCGAACTTGAGGGAGATGCACTGAAAGGAATAGTCAGGGAACTGAAGGAAGTAAAGTATGTGAAAGAAATTGTTGTTACGCTTGGCCCTGCATCAGAAGAGGAATTCAAACATGCAAAGGAATTTTTCTCTGTGCTTCCCCAGAAGGCAAGCATTATCTGGAATACAGGAGCGCGCATAAGTGATATATATAAAACCATTGAAATGGCCGAACTGCCTGTGGGAGAGCCTGGAAAGGGGAGGTCTGCGTGGATGGCCTACGGTTATGTCCTTTCCCAGCAGAAATTCCAGACGATTGCTTTGCATGACTGCGATATCCTCACATACAGCAGGGATATGCTTGCAAGGCTGTGCTATCCTGTTACAAGTCCGAGCCTCGATTACGACTTTTGTAAGGGTTTCTACAGCAGGGTAACTGACAGGATGCATGGCCGTGTAACAAGGCTACTTGTAGCGCCTCTTATAAGGGTACTCCAGAAGATTCTCGGATACCATCCCCTTCTGATGTTTTTTGATAGTTTCAGATATCCCCTTGCAGGAGAGTTTTCCATGGACGTCGACCTTGCGAGGGTAAACAGGATACCGGGTGATTGGGGCTTAGAGGTTGGCGTCCTTGCGGAGGTTTACAGGAACACATCGCTAAGGAGGGTCTGCCAGGTTGATATTGCCGAAAATTATGAACATAAACATCAGGAACTATCTCCGGAAGACGCAACGAAAGGACTCCATAAGATGGCTGTGGATATAAGTAAATCTATCCTCAGGACACTCGCATCAGAGGGTATAGTCTTTTCGGAAGGATTTTTTAAAACACTAATGACAACATATGTGAGGACAGCCCAGGACATGCTCAAAAGATACGAGGATGACGCAGCGGTAAATGGTCTTTTCTTTGACAGGCATGAGGAAAGTCTTGCAGTTGAGACATTCACAAAAGGTATAAGGAAGGCAGCAGAGATAATAACCGAAGATCCCCTCGGCGTGCCACTAATCGCAAGCTGGGACAGGGTGACATCTGCAATCCCCGGTATTCTTGAGAACATAAGGAAGGCGGTAGAGGAGGATAACAAATAAAAAATTAATGCCAAGGAAGGACCACAGCTATGAAAAAAAATAACTATTATCTTGAATATAGTTTTACTCGGTATATTCGTTAACAATTATGCAGATGCCCTATGTGTGAATGTGCAAAAGGCAAATATAAGAAGCGGCCCTGGCACTCAATATGTGATAGTGTGGGAAGTTTATAAATATATGCCCTTTGATAAGGTTGGGACTCCTATCACAGGCAATTGGTTCGCAGTAAGAGATGTTGATGGAGATGTTAACTGGATACATAAAAGCCTAGTAACAAATAGATATCGCTGTGCGGTTGTAAAGACTGAGGGGGTGAATCTGAGAACAGGTCCTGGTACAAAATACTTAAAGATTGGAGTTGTAAAAAAATATTATTCATTTAAAATCCTGCAAAGGAGAGGCATGTGGGTAAGATTGAAAGACGAGTGGGGCAGTATTGGCTGGATTCACCGCAGCTATCTCTGGATTAAATGAAAGGAGACTGAGGGATTAATGAAGAAGATATTTATGTCGGTTATTTTTCTGGTCATTGTATTTCTAATGGTAAGGAGCAATTTCAGTATTTTCAATAAATCGGCGGATACCAGCGAACAGGTAAAGTATAAGGAAATAAGCGGCACGATCAAAAAGGGAGAAACCCTTTTCGATATTTTTAAGAAGTATAATCTGAACCTGTCTGAGCTTTTCAAGATTAAAGAGGCATCTGCAAATATCTACACGTTGAGGGAGGTATATCCTGGTCAGCCATACAAAATAGTAATTGGCGACAATAACCAGATAAACGCTTTTATTTACTGGATAGATGATGATTCTGTCCTTAACATCAACCGCACCGAATCCGGGTACTGTGCTGAGAAGAAGGCCGTTGAGTATGAAAAAATGATTATGCATATAGGTGGGATAATAAAGGATAATCTAATATCCTCTATAGGAAAAGACAATGGAAACCTGATGCTGGCACTTCAGCTTTCGGATATATTTGCATGGGATATTGATTTTTCAACAGACCTCAGAAACGATGATACATTTAAACTTGTGGTAGAAGGTCTTTACTTAGACGGAGAATTCAAAAAATATGGAGACATATTATCAGCAGAGTTTGTAAACAATGGTGAGACATACTTTGCTTACAGGTTTGAATATAATGGAAGGGTTGATTACTACGACGCTGAAGGTAAGTCTCTCAGAAAGGCATTTCTGAAGGCTCCACTGAGTTTCAGGAGAATCAGTTCAGGGTTTTCATCAGGGCGGTTTCATCCAATATTAAAGATATACAGGCCGCATCATGGGCTTGATTATGCTGCACCTATGGGGACTCCCGTTTCTGCTGCCGGTGACGGAATAGTGATATTTTCTGGATATGAAAGGGGATATGGTAAGCTTGTTATATTAAAACATCCCAATGGTTACAGGACATATTATGGCCATTTATCAAGGATTGGAAGAAATATAAGAAGAGGAATAAAGGTTGAGCAGGGGCATATTATTGGCTATGTTGGAGCAACAGGCCTTGCTACAAGGCCGCATCTACATTACGAGATGAGGATTAATAACAGGCCTGTTAATCCCATAACCGTGAAATCGCTGAAGGGAAATTCGATTCCAAAGAAATTAATGGCTGAGTTCAGAGGTTTTAAAAATCAGATGGACGGAAGGCTTGCTTCCATAATACCGACGGCTGTTGTCCTTGCTAAAAAATAGGGAGGGATGATGGGTATTGGGTTAAAAGACATAGTAATACCCGCTGCCACAGCAACGGTATCAGCATCGGTACTTTTTGTCGTTAGGGGTATTGCCTTCAGGCTGCTTCACAGGTGGGCCGAAAAAACTGAGACAAGGATTGACGATATAATCATCAGATCATTAAAAGTTCCCTCTGTTTACTGGTGCATAGCCATCGGGCTTTACATAGGTGTCGCCGTCTCCGATTTCCCTGAGAAATATGTTTTTTATTTCAGCAGGGCAATCCATGTAATTGTGATATTGTCTATTACCATTGCTGCTGCAAATCTGTCAGGCAAAATATTCAAAAATTATATTCAGAAATCAGACCTGCCAATTCCAACTACAGGACTTGCATACGGTATATTAAAAGGGACGATTCTGATTATAGGCTTTCTGATTATACTCAGCGTTCTGGGAATATCCATAACTCCTCTTATTACGGCCCTTGGTGTTGGAGGTCTTGCCGTTGCACTTGCATTGCAGGATACGCTTGCAAACCTTTTTGCAGGGATTCATATACTCGTTGAGAAGTCCATCAGGGTTGGAGACTTCGTAAGACTTGAGACAGGGCAGGAAGGTTATGTGGAGGACATCACATGGAGGACGACGAGGATAAGGATGCTTCCTAATAATATGGTCATAATTCCAAATAGCAAACTATCTCAGAGCATTGTAACGAATTATTATCTGCCTGAAAAAAGGATGTCATTGTTAATTCCCATAGGTGTGAGCTATTCTTCTGACCCTGAAAAAGTTGAAACCATACTCGTGGAAGAAGCAAAAAAGGCCGTTGGAGAAATTCCCGGATTACTCGGCGATCCGGAGCCTTTTGTGAGGTTCATACCGGGATTCGGCGAAAGCTCGCTTGATTTTACGCTGATATGTCAGGTTCAGGAATTTGTTGACCAGTATCTTGCGCAGCATGAATTAAGAAAAAGGATATTTAAAAGATTTCAGGAAGAGGGCATAGAGATACCTTTCCCGCACAGGACGGTTTATTTAAGGGAGGAGAAGGAGTGGCAGAAGTAATGGAGCCTTTTGAATTTAAGCAGTGCGTGAGCATCCTTAAATCCACAGGTAAAATGGCCAAAAGCTTACGGGAACTAAGGGGTGTAATAGCTGTTGTGAGCGATGAGTCCATATTTCATCACACGTATCAGTATTTTTTAAAGGGACACATCCTCGAATACACAAATGACTTTGCCCAATGGGCAGGGGAAAGCCTTGAAGGAAGGGCGCTATCAGAGCATCTTTCCAATATAGACCCCTATGCATTTAAAAATATAGATGAACTGAGGCAGGAGCTGCTCAATGTAATAGACAGTTATCTCAAAAGCTTCCCTGAGCCGAGGGAGGCAATGCCAGGCGATGAATTTTACTTCAACGAGACCATAACCCTTACATTTCCTGTGGGCATAAGGGCTAAGAATCTTGCGGAATTCTTAATAGCAGTTAAGTATATAGATGCAGGAGCCATTTACTACCATTTCTATGAGGCAAGAATCAGGCTCGGAGTTGATGACTTCTCAAAATGGTTTGAAGATTCATTGGGTAAAAAGGATCTGGCAGAAAGGATAATGGCCATAGACCCATTCATGCACAGCATAGAAGGAATAAGGGAATATATAGCAGAGGCTGTTGATGAAGAAGTAAAGAAGGATATGGGGGAGATTATACAGTTATGATTTCGCAGTATTCAGGCATATCCCCAAAGGGCGATTTAATACTCCTACAGAGGATCGGGGAGAAACTGAAAGGCAGGTCTTTCCTTCACATAAACTCCACCCGTGCAGGCGGGGGAGTTGCCGAGATACTGCACAGGATGATTCCCATACTCAAAGACCTCGGCATAGATGCAAGATGGGAGGTCATAGAAGGGGATGAAAGATTCTTTGATATAACAAAGAAAATCCACAATTCCCTTCAGGGAAATTTTGAAAATATTACCGAAGACATGTGGCAGTATCATTACGAGGTTAACAGGAGAAATGCCGAAAGGCTCAATCTTGATGCGGATGCGGTTTTAATACATGACCCTCAGCCAGCCCCTCTGATTGAATTCAGAAAATCGGGTAAATGGATATGGAGATGCCACATAGATGTATCAAATCCCATAAAAGAGGTCTGTGATTATCTCAGGCGATACTGTGAGAGATATGATTCAGCTATCTTTTCAATTGCAAAATTCGCAAGGGCAATGGGTATAGACGAGTTCATTATCCCGCCTTCCATAGACCCTATCAGTGAGAAGAACAGAGAGTTAACAGATGAAGAGATACAGGAAACTCTGAATAAATTCCAGATAACAAAAGACAGACCTATAATACTTCAGGTCTCCCGTTTTGATAGATTTAAAGATCCCATAGGCGTAATAAAGGCTTACAGGATTGTTAAAAAATATAATGATTGCATTCTGGTTCTTGCAGGAAGCCCTGCAACAGATGACCCTGAAGGCGAAGTGGTCTTAAATGAGGTAAAGGAGTATGCAGCCGATGACCCTGATATACATGTCCTTTTATTACCACCTTTCAGCGATAAAGATATAAATGCCCTTCAGAGAAGAGCCACAGTTATTATTCAAAAATCTATAAGAGAAGGGTTTGGTCTTACAGTCTCTGAATCCCTGTGGAAAGGAAAGCCAGTAATAGGCGGCGCCACAGGCGGGATTCCGCTCCAGATAGTGCATGGCGTAACAGGATTCCTTGTCCACTCGGTGGAGGGCGCTGCATTCAGGGTAAGACAACTCCTGAATAATCCGGAGATGACCAAGAGAATGGGTGAAAAGGGCAGGGAGCATGTAAGGAAGAATTTTTTAATAACAAGGCAGATAAGGGATTATCTGTCCGTATGGTATGCGATGGAGAATAAAGGGGAAAGCGTTCTGGAGTTGTAAAAGATATGTTAAAGGACTTTATAGAGGAAAACTTTTCGGATAAGGTTCTGATAATAGTCTCCAACAGAGAGCCTTACATCCATAAAAAGACTGGCTTGAGCATCAGGGTCGAAAGACCTGCTGGCGGTTTAATATCGGCCATGGATGATGTCTTGAGGGCAACAGGTGGCATATGGGTGGCATGGGGTAGCGGAAGTGGGGACAGGGATGTCGTTGACAGCAAAAACCTTATGCTGGTGCCGCCGGGGAATCCTTCTTATATGCTGAAGAGGGTCTGGCTCAGTCCTAAAGAGGTGGATAATTACTACCATGGATATTCAAATCAGGTATTATGGCCACTCTGCCATATAACCCTTGACAGGGTATATTTCAGAAAAAGGTTCTGGGAGGATTATAGAAAGGTAAACGGGGCCTTTGCCGATGCTGTCATTGAAGAAACAGGTAATGACTCAATTGTATGGGTTCATGATTACCATTTATGTCTTGTGCCAGGAATCTTAAGAGGTGAGAAGCCTGAGTTAACCATAGCGCATTTCTGGCATATTCCATGGCCTGACTGGAGCGTCTTCAGGGTCTGCCCGCAGTCAAAAGAAATCCTTGAAGGATTGCTTGGAAATGACCTGATAGGCTTTCAGATACCCCTCTTTGTGAAAAACTTTTTAGACTGTGTGAAAGAATGCCTCGATGCCGATATTGATTACCACCAATCAACGATTACCTACAGAGGACATACCACAAGGCTGAAGGCATTCCCCATAAGCATAGATTTTGATAAGTTCAATTCAATGGCCTCATCGCAGAGAACGATAAGGATGATGAAAAACATAAAAGAAAAATACAAAATCACACAGGACTATATCGGAATCGGAGTTGACAGACTTGAGTATACAAAGGCACTGATAAAGAGGCTTCAGGCCATAGACTTATTCTTTGATAGATATGAGAGATTCAGGAAAAAATTCACCTTCATCCAGATCACTGTTCCTACAAGGATAAGGGAGCCGTATATAAGTTATAAAAAGACTGTTGAAGAACTTGTTACAAAGATCAACGAAAAATACTCACTGGGCAACTGGAAACCAATTATTTACATTGATACAAAGATTGAGCATGAAGACCTTGTTTCCTATTACAGAATGGCTGATGTCGCCATAATAAGCTCTGTTTACGACGGGATGAACCTCGTAGCAAAGGAGTATGCGGCATCACAGGTTGATGAGAATGGTGTTTTGATTCTCAGCGAACTTGCAGGGGCAGCAGATGAACTGGAAGGAGCAATACTCGTGAATCCCTATGACATTGAAGGCTTCTCGGATGACATAAGAAAGGCATTGAGGATGCCGCAAAAGGAAAAGGCAAACAGAATGGCTGTATTAAGGAGACAGGTAAAGGGAAGCGATATTTATAAATGGATTTCTGACATCCTGCACGAGGTGATAAAGATATCATCCGTAAAACAGAAGAAGTGCTGTTATCTCTTTGACCATACTGATGAAATAAAAGAGAGGCTATCAGACAAAAGAATTTTTTTATTCCTTGATTACGATGGAACACTTACCCCCATTGTTGAATCCCCTGACAGGGCCTTTATATCGGAAGATATGCGTTCTCTCATAGTCAGGTTAAAAGAATATATACCCATTGCTGTAATAACTGGCAGAAGCCTTCAGGACATAAAAGGGAGAGTGGAGATGGAAGATATCATCTATGCTGGAAATCATGGAGCAGAGATATGGGATAGCAGCAAAATAGTCAGGAGTCAAGAGTCAGGAGTCGAGAGTAATTTGTTAAAGGAATTTCTTGATAAATTGAAAAATAAATTGTCTCACATCGAGGGCCTCTTAATTGAGGATAAAGGTCTCACTGCCAGCATACATTTCAGGATGGTAAAGGTTAAGTATTTAAGTGAGGTGTTTGATATACTCTGGAGGATAGCAAAGGAATACGAGGATTCATTCAAAATTACTTCAGGCAAGAAGGTCTTTGAAATAAGACCTCTCAATGCATGGAACAAGGGTGATGTAATATCATGGATAATCAGGAACTTAGGTAATGGAAGGATTCCGATTTATGTAGGTGACGATACCACTGATGAGGATGCCTTCAGGGCAGTAAAGGGAAAGGGCATAAGTATCTGCATCGGTGGTAGTCCCGAAGCTGATTATTATTTAAAAAGGCAGGAAGAGGTGGAGATGTTTCTCAAAGAACTTATAAAATTATCAGAAAAGAATGGATAGTATTATTCTCAGAAAAGAAGTTCAGGAAAGAATCAAGGAGGTAAAGGAAGTTGACATCCTTGTCGGCATACCCAGCTACAACAATGCACGCACAATAGGTCATGTTGTAAAGGCTGTGCAGGCGGGATTTGCCAAGTATTTCCCTGATAAAAAGTGTCTCCTTGTAAATTCTGACGGTGGTTCTGACGACGGCACGACGGAGGTTGTCCAGAATACAACTATTGAGGATTTCCAGTCAATTCTTCTCCATTACAGAGTAGAACCTTTTTTTAAAATAGCAACACCATATCATGGCATCCCTGGAAAAGGAAGCGCCTTCAGAACCATATTTGAAATAGCAGGTGTCCTTAATGCAAAGGCATGTGCTGTAGTTGACTCTGATTTAAGGAGCATCACTCCTGAATGGATTGAACTGCTCATTAAACCTGTAATTGATGGTGGTTTTGACTATGTTGCCCCTCTTTATCATAGGCATAAATATGACGGGACAATAACCAACAGCATAGTCTATCCTCTAACCAGGGCATTGTATGGTAAGCGTGTAAGACAACCAATAGGAGGGGATTTTGGCTTTTCGGAGAAATTGGCGAAATTCTATTTAACCAAGGATGTCTGGGAAACCGATGTCGCAAAGTATGGTATTGACATTTGGATGACAACTACAGCCATTGCCAATAATTTCAAGGTCTGCCAGTCGTTTCTGGGTGCAAAGATTCACGACCCTAAAGATCCGGGTGCTGATTTAAGTGCAATGCTTCATCAGGTGGTCGGCGCTGCATTTGACCTTATGGAGATATATCCTGATATCTGGAAGGCAATAAAAGGCTCCGAAGCAGTCCCAGCCTTTGGCTTTCAATATGCAGTCGGTCTTGAGCCCGTGAATGTCAATGTGGACAGGATGATGGAGAAATTCAAGCTCGGCACAAAAGAATTATCTTCTTTATGGAAAGAATTTTTATCAAAGGATGTCCTTGATTTCCTCTGCGAATCGCAGAGATTATCGAAAGAGGAGTTCAGGATGCCTGATAATATCTGGGCAGAGATTATTTATTCCTTTGCTATGGCATACCATAAAAAAATTATGAATAGAGAGCATCTCTTGAAATCCCTCACACCTCTGTATATAGGACGAGTAGCCTCTTTTGTTATAGAGACATGGGAGAGCGGTGCTGAAGAAGTAGAGGACAGGATAGAGGAGTTATGTATGACCTTTGAGGACAAAAGGGACTTTCTGATAAATAACTGGGATTAATGAAAGGGGGTAATCATGGGTGATTTTTTGCAGAGAATAGCTATAGAACCATTTAAGAGATTCTTTGATAAGGTTATCCAATTTCTGCCTAACTTTCTCACATCCACTCTCATCTTGATTGTGGGTATTGTTTTAGGGATGGCCTTAAAAGGTATCTTTTTAAGATTCTTTAGGGCCGTCGGCCTTGACAGGGTCTCAGAGAGGTCTGGAGTGATAGAGCTGCTGAGGAAAGGCAACATAAGGGATTCTGTATCAGTATTGCTATCAAAGGTAATTGGATGGGTAACTGTTTTCATCTTCGCCATTATCTCCATGAGGGAACTTAAGATCCCAACTGTGGAGCGGCTCTTTGAAAGCTTTCTGCTTTACCTTCCCAATGTATTTGTTGCTGCCCTGATACTTTTGTTTGGTTATCTGTTGGGCAATTTCTTCGGCAGGGCTGCCCTGATAGCATCTGTGAATGCAGGGATAAGATTTTCAGGCCTTATAGGCAAGTTCGTCAAATTCACCGTTTTCATCCTCTCTGCAACAATGGCACTGGAGCAACTGGGAATAGGAAGAGAGACTGTAATTATCGCCTTCGCCATAATATTCGGCGGCATAGTCCTTGCCCTTGCCATAGCCTTCGGCCTTGGTGGAAGGGATATTGCAAAGGCATATCTTGAAAAGAAGATGAAAGGTGAGGAGAAGAAGGACGAAATAAGTCACCTCTAAATTCTTGTATAAATCCTATTTTCAGTTTATACTGTATTATTATGCGGATTGAGAATATTTCATTTATAGAAGTTAAATCCCCTGGTGCACATATATTCAGCAAATTCCCAATTCCAAGGCTCGGCTCTATTTTGCTTTCCACAATCCTCAGAGATGAAGGCTATAATGTCATGGTATTTATAGAGGACATACTGGAACCCGACGGGTCATTTATAGAAAATTCCGACATCGTCTGCATATCCACCATAACATCAACCGCCATAAGGGCATACGAGCTTGCAGACAGATTGAGGAAATCTGGCGTCACAGTGATAATTGGAGGTGCCCATCCATCCTTTCTACCAGAAGAGACCCTTGAACATGCAGATTATGTGGTAAGGGGTGAGGGCGACCATACCCTTCCTGAACTAATAAACTATCTAAAAAATGGAATGCCTTCAATAGAATCCATTCAGGGCATCTCGTATAAAGATGACTCAGGCAAAATAGTACATAATTCCTCAAGACCCCTGCTTGAAGATATGGATGCCCTGCCTGAGCCTGATTTTTCCCTTATCCATGGCTGGAAACCTTCAAATATCTACCCTGTATCCACATCCCGTGGTTGTCCATTTAATTGCAGATTCTGTTCTGTTATTCCAATGTTTGGCAGAAGATACAGATTCAAATCTGCTGACACTACACTTAAGGGGCTCAGGTATGTCGCATCTGTTTCAAAGGCTACCGTATTCTTTGTTGATGATAATTTTGCTGCCAACAAAAACAGGACAAAGGCGATACTCAAAGGCATGATTGATGAGGCGATGAAAATAGGCTGGTCTGCACAGGTAAGGACAGATGTTGCAAAAGACAGCGAACTCCTTCGTTTAATGGCTGATTCAGGATGCAGCACTCTCTATATAGGTTTTGAGTCTGTAAACCCAAGAACACTTGAACTTTATAATAAAAAACAGGGCGTTGATGAGATAGTGAATTGCATAAAGGCTGTTAAGGAGCATGGAATAAGTATTCACGGTATGTTTGTTCTTGGTGCTGATACAGATGATGTAGAAACTATCAGGAAAACTGCCGACTTTGCCATCAAACTTGGAATTGATACTGTGCAGTTTATGATGCTTACCCCTCTGCCTGGGACACCTGTATTTTTTGAGATGAGGGGTTCTGACAGGCTTCTCCATACAGACTGGAGCAAATATGATGCACACCATGTGGTTTTTAATCCTGTTATGATGAGACCAGAGACCCTTCATATAGAAACCCTTAGGGCAATGGGAAGATTCTACTCATGGAGATATATCTTTAACCACCTTATGAAGTTCGATTTCTACTATGCCGCAATAGGACTTTATGGTAAAAAGGCAGTTAAAGAGGCGTTGGATAAGGCTAAAGCATATCTTGAGACCCTTGAACTTGCGTCAGAGCCATCTATTTGTAGCTGTAAGTAAAACACATCTGTCCAAAATAAAATTGAGAGATAAGCCCTAACAGGTAGAATTTGTTTTGCAAACGAAAAACCTGAAGGAGGCTCCAATAACAGATGAATTTAAGGATAGGGTCTGACTAAAGGAGAATGTGAATGCTTCTATGGATTGCCTTTATAGTCTGCACATCTGTGATTTTTTATTCAGGCACAAGGCTTTCTAAATACGGCGATATTATCGCCGAAAAGACAGGCCTTGGAAGGACATGGGTTGGTGTTGTACTTATGGCATCTGTTACATCCCTTCCTGAGTTGGTCACAGGAATAAGCTCTGTTACCTATGCAAATGTTCCTGATATTGCAGTTGGTGATGTGCTTGGGAGTTGTGTGTTTAATATGTTTATCATCTCTTTCCTTGATGCCATCCATCGCCCAGCGCCCATATCTGCAAGGGCACATCACGGGCAAGTGCTTTCCGCTGGCTTTGGAATACTCCTACTGAGTATAGTTGCCGTAAGTCTATTTTCTGGAAGGCGTATTCTTCCATTAGGCTGGATCGGACCTTATACCTTATTGTTTGTAGTTATTTACTTTATTGCCATGCGATTAGTCTATTTTTATGAAAAAAGGCAGATTTCTGTATTCATGAAGGAGGTGGCGGTGGAGCTTAAATACGAGGGTATATCAATGAAGACAGCTATTTTCAATTATACTATTAATGCTGTCTTTGTTGTAGTTGCCGCTGTCTTCCTGCCAAAAATAGGCAAAGGCATTGCAGAGGTAACAGGTCTTGGGCAGACTTTTGTAGGCAATATCTTTATAGCGGTTTCCACATCCATTCCAGAGGTGGTGGTTTCAATGGCAGCGGTGAAAATGGGTGCAATAGACCTTGCGATTGAAAATCTCTTTGGAAGCAATATATTTAACATATTCATCCTTGCCCTTGATGATATTTTTTTTATAAAAGGACCTCTCCTTTCTTTTGTCAATCCTAATCATATAATCTCTGCCTTATCTGCCATCACAATGACGACCATTGCAATCATCGGTTTAACCTATCGTGCAGAGAAGAAGCCTTTGCTTTTAGCATGGGATTCTATGGGGATATCGTTGGTTTATGTGATTAATTTGATGTTGCTGTATACATTGAGATAATTCTTAAGGGGACAAACAGTGACTATGGGCACATCGATGCCGTGGCATAAAAGGGAAGCGAATGAAATCATTAAGGAACTGAACTCGTCTCTTCAGGGGCTGTCTTCAGATGAGGCGCAAAAACGATTTAAAGAATACGGCCCCAATGAATTGAAAGAAAAGAAGAAAAAGCTCCCCATAATGATGTTCCTTGACCAGTTCAGGGACTTCATGATCTTAGTCCTCATAGCTGCTGCAATCATATCAGGAATTATTGGCGAGCCTTCCGACACTATAGCCATAATGGTGATTGTTGTCCTTAATGCTATTATAGGATTTCTTCAGGAATACAGGGCAGAAAAGGCAATGGCAGCCCTCAAAAAAATGGCTGCTCCAGCAGCGCTTGTCCTAAGAGATGGTGCGCCGGCAAATATTCCTGCATCCGAACTTGTGCAGGGTGATATTGTAATGCTTGAGGCTGGAAAGGTTGTGCCTGCAGATATGAGGTTGGTAGAGGCAGCGCAGTTGAAGGTTGAAGAGGCTGCACTTACAGGAGAGTCTATCCCTATAGAAAAACATATCAAGCCACTGCATGACGAGATGCTTCCCATTGGGGACAGAAAGAATATGGCATACAAGGGCACATTTGCGACTTATGGACGTGCAACGGGTATTGTTGTGTCTACAGGGATGGATACAGAACTTGGTAAGATTGCAACTACGCTCCAAGAGGAAGAGGCGATAAAAACGCCTCTTCAAAAAAGGCTTGCGACCTTCGGCCAGAAACTTGCTATTGCTGTTTTAGCTATATGTGCCATTGTCTTCGGTATAGGGATAATGAGGGGTGAAGCGCCTTTATTAATGTTACTTACAGCCATTTCCCTTGCAGTTGCTGCAATACCAGAGGCATTGCCTGCTGTTGTGACCATCTCACTTGCCCTCGGTGCAAAAAAGATGGTCAAACAGAATGCCTTAATAAGGAAACTCCCTGCCGTTGAGACACTGGGATCGGTTACATACATATGCTCCGATAAAACAGGCACACTCACGCTGAACAAAATGACGGTGGAGGATATCTATGTGGATGGGAAACTTTTAAAAGCACTGGAAACGGAGATACGGGGAATCAGAGAAACGGAGACGTCAGGACTTGCTTCACCGATTCTCCCATCCACCGATTCTCCCATCCACCGATTGATGATTGCCCTTGCCTTGAGCAATGACGCACAGATAGACGCTGAAGGCACTATGATAGGCGACCCTACGGAGATTGCATTGTATGACATTGCAAGGGATAACGGTTTTGATAAAAAGGCACTTGAAGAGAAATTTCCGAGGGTTAGAGAGATCCCCTTTGATTCTGAAAGAAAATGCATGACTACTTTTCATCAAATCCCCCTAAGTCCCCCTTTGCTAAAGGGGGACTTAGGGGGATTATTGGCAAGGGAGGGCGAAGGGGGGTTAATATCCTTCACTAAAGGTGCTGTGGATGTGCTGCTTGAAAACTCAGTTGATATTCGCACATCTGAGGGCTTAAAGCCTGTGGATAAAAAGGAGATTCTTAAGATTAATGAGCGGATGGCTGCCGATGGATTAAGGGTTCTTGGTATCGCCATGAGGAAGTGGGCTACATTGCCAGATGACATTTCTCCTGAAAATATTGAAACAGGGCTTACCATCTTGGGCCTTGTTGGTATGGTTGATCCACCGAGGGAAGAGGTGAAAGAAGCCGTAGCGCTATGTAAGACCGCCGGGATTAAGCCAGTAATGATAACAGGTGACCATCCCATAACTGCGAAGGCAATAGCCAAGAGACTCGGCATCATAGAGGATGACGCAAGGACGATAATTACAGGGAGGGAACTTGATAAATTATCCATGGAGGAGTTTGAAGAAAGGGTTGACCATGTTAGGGTCTATGCAAGGGTTGCACCTGAGCAGAAATTGAAGATCGTAAAGGCCCTTCAGGATAAGGGGCAATTCATTGCCATGACAGGAGATGGGGTTAACGATGCACCTGCATTGAAGAGGGCGGATATTGGGATTGCTATGGGAATTACTGGAACGGATGTTGCGAAAGAGGCATCCCATATGATACTACTTGATGATAATTTTGCCACAATCGTAAAGGCAGTAAAAGAAGGAAGAAAGATCTATGACAACATAAGAAAATTTGCAAAATATCTCCTCACAACAAACTCAGGTGAGATATGGACGCTCTTTCTTGCACCACTGGTTGGACTGCCGATCCCCCTTCTGCCGATTCACATACTCTGGATAAATCTCATGACAGATGGCCTTCCTGCCCTTGCCCTTTCTGTTGAACCCGAAGAAGGCGATGTCATGAAAAGGGCACCGAGGCATCCCAAAGAGAGCATATTCGCCCATGGATTGGGGGTTCATGCCATATGGGTTGGTCTTTTAATGGCAGGTATTGTGCTTTTTGTTCAGGCCTGGTCAATCAAGACAGGCCATGCCCACTGGCAGACGATGGTCTTTACAGTCCTCTGCCTTACACAGCTTGGCCATGTCCTTGCCATAAGGTCTGAAAGGGAATCACTGTTTAAAATAGGTCTATTCTCGAATAACCCATTGCTTGGTGCTGTTTTAGTGAGCTTTATCCTTCAGATAGCGACCATCTATGTGCCATTTTTAAATCCAATATTCAAGACAGAGCCATTAACCTTTAATGAATTGATGTTTACACTCGCCCTGTCATCTATGGTATTCTTTGCAGTGGAGATTGAGAAATTCTACCGCAGGTGATATTATCTACTGCTGTTTAGAATTATTATACTCTATACCGCAATATGTTATAATAGTTCAATAATAACCGAAAAATAGACATAGGAATTTCTCTAATTCACCTCTCCCTGTGATGGCAGAGGGTTAGGGAGAGGGTGAATGACAACCAAAATGGTTACCCCTCCCCTTTGTCCCCTCCCACAAGGGGAGGGGCGTCATGATGGGTAAACCTTTTCTATCTCTATTTTTCAGTAATAACTCTGCTGGAGTGGAAATATTGATAAGCTCTCTGCTTAACATGCTTTTCCCCGAGAAATGCCCTAACTGTGATAAACCCGCGGGTGGATTCTGGATAGCGCCATTTTGTGAAAATTGCTGGAAGGATATAATGCCCTATAAAGGCCCGCTGTGCGACAGATGCGGCAAACCGCTATCATCTGAGATAGCCCATATATGCCATGAATGTCTAAAGAAGGAGCCCTTCTTTGTCAGGGCACGGAGTTTTGCCCTGTATAAGGGGACAATGGCAGAAGCCATAAACCTGTTTAAATACAGCGGTATCAGACGTCTTGGAAGGCCGCTGGGAAGATTCTTTAATTATATGGCCTTGCCCCAGGTTGACGCAATTATCCCGGTGCCCTTACACATAAGAAGGCTCCTGCATAGGGGATTCAACCAATCCCTCATCCTGTCGAAGGTTATTGCAAAAAACAGCGGCAGACCTGTCCTCATCAATGTCCTGTCGAGGATTCGGGACACTGTTCCGCAGGTGAGTCTGAAGGCACATGAGAGAAGAAAAAATGTGCGCGGTGCATTTACGGCCACCTCCGCTGTCAAGGGAAAGAACCTCCTGTTAGTGGATGATGTTATGACAACAGGTGCAACAACAGAGGAATGCTCAAGGGTTCTGAAAAAAGCAGGAGCAAAGGGTGTCTATGTGCTGACACTTGCAAGGGCATATGAGCTATGAAAAAGGATCGGGGACTTGATGTTCGACAAATTTAGGGAGGAATGCGGCGTCTTTGGTGTCTATGGTCATCCAGAGGCATCAAACCTGACCTATCTCGGACTTTATGCATTACAGCACAGGGGGCAGGAGGGTTCTGGAATGTGTTCCTCTGATGGAAAGCTCCTTCATCTTGAAAAGGCCATGGGCCTTGTTTCGGATATATACTCTGAGAAGCGCATTAAACGACTTCCAGGGCATATGGCAATTGGACATAACAGATACTCCACAGCAGGCTCGAGCATCTTGAAAAATGTCCAGCCAATCATGGTCAACTTTTCCCTCGGCTCCATCGCTATTGCCCACAATGGAAACCTCGTCAATGCAATGGAGCTTAAGGCAGGGCTTGAAAAGGAAGGTGCCATATTTCAATCAACAAGCGACAGCGAGGTCATTGTCCACCTTATCGCACATTCAAGACAAAAGAATCTCTATGAAGGCATCGCAGAGGCCGTTAACAAGATAAAGGGGGCATTCAGCCTTCTCATCCTGACAGAAACCGACCTCATTGCCATAAGAGACCCTTACGGCTTCAGGCCATTGAGTCTCGGCCAGTACGACGGGGCATATGTTGTAAGCTCAGAGACCTGTGCATTTGACCTCATCGGCGCAAGATTTATAAGGGATGTAGCGCCAGGGGAGATGATAATAATAAACGAGCACGGGTTAAAGTCCATCAGGCCGTTTGCCCAGTCCAGGCACGCCTTCTGCATCTTTGAATACATATACTTTTCAAGGCCTGACAGCTGCATATTTGGCGGCCAGAATGTAAATGCAATAAGGAAGGCACTTGGAAGACAGCTTGCACGGGAATCTGCTGTAGAGGCAGATCTGGTAATACCTGTACCTGACTCCGGTGTGCCGGCTGCCATAGGATATGCAGAGGAAAGCGGTATACCATTTGACTTCGGCATTATAAGAAACCACTATGTGGGTCGGACATTCATAGAGCCCAAGCAGAACATAAGGCACTTTGGTGTAAAGATAAAATTGAACCCTGTTAGAGAACTGCTGGAGGGCAAAAGGGTAATAGTCGTGGATGACTCCATAGTGAGGGGCACAACGAGTAAAAAGATAGTAAAGATGCTAAGGGAGGGCGGCAGTGCAAAGGAGGTTCATTTGAGGATAAGCTCTCCAGCGACCATTGGGCCGTGTTTCTACGGGATTGATACCCCCACAAGAAAAGAGCTTATTGCATACACCCACACCTTAGAGGAGATAAGGAAGTTTGTTACTGCTGATTCACTGGCTTATCTGAGCCTTGAAGGTCTTTTAAAGGTTGTTTCCAATCCAGATGATTACTGCACTGCCTGCTTCAATAACAGATACCCCGTGCCTTTCCCCTCGACAAAGCTTGAGCAGATGGAACTGTTTTAGAAAATCCTATCCCTCCTCTTCCCTTTCAGCCACCCGTGCAACACCAACCAATCTGTCCTCAGGCCCTAAATCAATAAGCCTTACACCCTGTGTATTCCTTCCAAGAACAGGTATGTTTGATACCTTTATCCTTATGAGCTTTCCGCCGCTTGCAATGATTATGACCTCCTCATCATCCTTAACCTGCAGTATCCCAACAACCTTCCCTCTCTGGGGGGTAATCTTTATAGTAATAACCCCTTTTGCACCCCTGCGATGCAGAGGATATTCCTCAGAGGATGTCCTTTTGCCATGACCTTTTTCTGTCACTGTAAGAAGGGTTGCCCTCTCTTCGATAACCTCTGCTGATACAACCTCATCACCCTCTTGCAGCCTTATGCCCCTTACGCCGTGGGCTGTCCTTCCCATCTCCCTTACATTATCTTCGTTAAACCTTGCTGCAAGACCGTCCTTTGTAGAAAGGACTATATCCTTCTTTCCGTCTGTAAGCATAACGCCGATTAGCTCGTCGCCATTATCGAGGTTGATTGCTGTTATGCCCTTTGCCCTCGGGTTGCTATAGGCATTAAGTGAGGTCTTTTTAACTGTGCCCATCTTTGTAGCCATGAACAGATATGATCCTTCCCTGAACTCCTTTACCGGAAGTACTGTTGTAACCCGCTCCCCTTCTGCAAGCTGTAAGAGATTAACAATTGCCTTGCCCTTTGCAGCCCTTCCTGCCTCTGGAATCTGATAGACCTTGAGCCAGTATAACCTGCCTTTATTTGTAAAAAAGAGGAGATATTCATGTGTGGATGCGATGAAAAGTTGCTCTACGAAGTCCTCCTCCTTTGTCTCCATCCCTATAAGCCCTTTCCCGCCCCTCCGCTGGCTTCTGTAAAGGTTAAGCAGATTTCTCTTGATATAGCCGCTGTGGGAGATGGTGATAACCACATCCTCCTCTGTTATGAGGTCCTCTATGGTTATATCCTTTGTCTCATCAGTAATCTCTGTCCTTCTGGGGTCAGCGTATTTTGTCTTTACATCTAAGAGTTCTTTCTTAATTATTTCGTTGACAAGTGCCTCGCTTGCAAGGATGGCTTTAAGCCTTTCGACCTCCTTGAGTGTTTCCTCATAATCCTTTATGATCTTCCCCCTTTCAAGGCCTGTCAATCTCTGAAGTTTCATATCCAGTACGGCCTGGGCCTGAACCTCTGTTAGCGGGAACCTCTTTATCAGCCCTTTAAGCGCCTCATCCGGAGTCTTTGAGCCTCTTATGAGGGCAATAACCTCATCGAGGTTGTCAACGGCGATCTTCAGCCCTTCGAGGATATGGGCCTTTTCCTCGGCCTTCCTCATGTCAAATCGAGTCCTCCTTAAGATGACCTCCCTTTTATGCTGGATAAAATGGCTCAGGAGCCTCTTCAGGTTCAATATCCTTGGCTGGCCAGCCACAAGTGCAAGCATGATTATCCCGAATGTTGATTCCATCTGCGTATGTTTATAGAGGTTGTTCAATAGAACCTGGGCCATCTCTCCCCTTTTCATCTCAATGACAATCCTCATGCCGTCCCTGTCTGATTCGTCCCTTAAATCAGAGATGCCCTCTACCTTCTTGTCCCTTATTAGTTCCGCAATCTTCTCAATAAGCCTTGCCTTGTTAACCTGATAGGGTATCTCTGTAATTATTATCTTTTCCCCTTTCAGGTCCTTTTCTATCCGCGCCTTAGCCCTCACCTTTATCAGTCCCCTGCCATGCGTATAGGCATCTATTATCCCCTGCCTTCCATGTATTACGCCACCTGTTGGGAAGTCCGGGCCTTTGATTGCCTTCCTGAGGTCATTTAGCACCACATCAGGGTCCTCTACCATCATTACAAGTGCATCTATGACCTCTCCGAGGTTGTGCGGCGGGATGTTTGTTGCCATACCAACTGCAATGCCAGCAGAGCCGTTTACTATAAGATTTGGCACCCTCGATGGAAGCACCAAAGGCTCTTGTGTTGTCTCATCGAAATTTGCTGTAAAATCCACTGTCTCTTTATCTATATCCAAGAGCATCTCTTCAGCAAGCCTTGTGAGTCTTGCCTCGGTATAACGGTAAGCAGCAGCAGGGTCGCCATCAACAGAACCAAAATTCCCCTGGCCATCCACAAGCGGGTAGCGCATGTTAAAGTCCTGTGCCAGTCTCACAAGGGCATCATAGACAGCAGTATCACCGTGGGGATGGTATTTTTTTAGCACCTCACCTACAACGCCTGCACACTTGGAGTACCTCTTGCCAGGGAGAAGCCCCTCCCTCATCATCGCATAGAGGATTCTCCTCTGGACAGGCTTGAGCCCATCCCTGACATCTGGAAGGGCCCTGCCCACGATTACGCTCATGGCGTAATCGAGATAAGATACCCTCATCTCCTGTTCAATACTTACCGGTAGTTTAGCCACAATATCTCCTGCTTTTATATATCAAGATTTCTCACCTCAAGGGCGTGCTTGGTAATAAATTCCTTCCTCGGCTCCACCTTGTCACCCATAAGTATGGTAAACACCTCATCTGCCTTAAAGGAATCCTCAATGCTTACCTGAAGCAGCGTCCTCTTTTCAGGGTCCATTGTTGTCTCCCAGAGCTGCTGTGGATTCATCTCACCAAGACCCTTGTATCTCTGTATTGTTATGCCCTTTTTGGCAAGCGCCATTATGTGCTCTATAAGCCTGCCTGTTGTTTCAAAAACCCTCTGCGCCTCTTTGTCCCTGAGTTTGTATGGGGCGAGGCCAAGGTCCTTTAATATCGCCCCAAGGTTCTGCAATTCCTTGAAATCAGGCGATGTCAGGAATTCATCATCAAGCACCATCCTGTATGCCTGCCTCTTTATTGCAATCTTCTGGGAACCATGTTCCTCGTCCTCCTCGATATCAATGACTATATCAGGGAAGCTTTCCTTTAGGAGGTTAACCACCCTTAAAACCTCTGCCCCATCCTTTAATGTCGCCCTGGAAAGGCCAAGGCCTAAAATTGCCTTCAGTATCTCAGTGTCCTTCTTCCTCCGTCCAAACCATGCAAGCAGCTTTTCGAGTTTTAAAAGCCTCCTCAGATAGGAGACCAACGATTTCCCTGTTATGGTCTGTCCATCTATCGTAAGTTCTAATTCCTCAGAGGCAAGGTCAAAGAGCATGTCTTCAAGCCTTGCCTCATTCTGGATATACCGCTCTGATTTCCCCCTTTTTACCTTAAATAGCGGCGGCTGTGCAATGTAGAGATGCCCTCTCTCGATTACATCGGTCATCTGCCTGTAGAAAAATGTGAGGAGAAGTGTCCTTATATGGGCGCCGTCAACATCTGCGTCTGTCATAATTATAATCTTGTGATAGCGGAGTTTTGATGTATCAAAGGTAGGGCCGATACCTGTGCCAAGGGCAGTTATCATGATCTTTATCTCTTCAAAGCTCAGCATCTTGTCAAACCGGGCCTTCTCAACATTTAAGATCTTGCCCTTTAAGGGCAGGATTGCCTGATTCTTCCTGTCCCTTCCCTGTTTTGCAGAGCCCCCTGCAGAGTCGCCCTCAACGATAAACAACTCGCTCAGGGCAGGGTCTTTCTCAGCACAGTCAGCAAGTTTCCCTGGCAGGCCTGTATCCTCCAGTGCCCCTTTCCTCCTTGTCAGCTCCCTTGCCTTTTTTGCTGCCTCCCTTGCCCTTAGTGCCTGAATGGATTTCTCTATAATCCTCCGGGCCACCTGTGGATTTTCCTCGAAATAGGTGCCCAGCGTCTCATTCACCATGGACTCGATAATGCCCTTTATCTCGCTGTTGCCAAGCTTTGTCTTTGTCTGGCCCTCAAACTGCGGATTGGGTAGTTTTACACTTATAACTGCAGTCAGGCCCTCCCTTATGTCCTCGCCTGTCAGGACTTCCTTCCCTTCTTTTGCTATGCCTGATGCCGCGGCATAATTATTAGATGTCCTTGTAAGGGCAGCCTTAAATCCAATGAGATGTGTCCCCCCCTCCTTTGTGTTTATATTGTTTGCAAAGGAATATAGGGCTTCTGTATACCCATCGTTATACTGAAGGGCAACCTCGACAATTATTCCATCCTTTTCTTTTGTTATGTATATGGGTTTTGGATGTAACGGTGTCTTATTCTTATTCAGGTGCTCAACAAAAGACACTATGCCGCCGCTATACAAAAACTCCTCTTTTTTATTAGTCCTTTCATCCTCTATGGTTATCTGAAGCCCCCTGTTTAAAAAGGCCAGCTCCCTTACCCTCTGGGCAAGGATTTCATAACTAAAATCTGTTACCTCGAATATCGTCGGATCAGGTTTAAAGGTAATCTTTGTGCCGCAGCCCTTTGTCTTTCCAGCAACAGTGAGGGCTCCTGCTGGAACTCCCCTATCATAGTGCTGTTGATGGACAAGGCCTTTCTCTTTTATCTCAAGGTCAAGCCACTCAGATAGTGCATTTACAACTGAAATACCAACACCGTGAAGGCCTCCTGAAATCCTGTATGCCTTGCTTGCAAACTTGCCGCCTGCATGGAGTTCCGTAAGGACAACCTCGGCTGCAGACCTTCCTGCAGGATCCTCTGGATGCGGCGCTGTTGGGATACCTCTGCCGTCATCTATTACTGTGAGGCTGCCTTCGGTGTGGATTATCACATTTATCCTTTTGCAGAAGCCTGCCATTGCCTCATCTATACTGTTATCAACAACCTCGTATGCCAGGTGGTGCAGGCCCTCCAGCCCTGTGCTTCCTATATACATTGCAGGTCTCATCCTTACAGCCTCAAGGCCTTTAAGTATCTTTATCTCCTCGACGCCGTATGACTCCTGCCCTTTATTTGCCTCTACCTTTTCTTCCATCCTTTAACTTTTCCTTCCCCTATATCCTCATTGGCATTATGACATTCTTATAGCCTTCATCAGCCTCGTCCTTCAGCATAGTTGGGCTCAAGGCATCGTGCATCTCAAGTGTGACCTTTTCGCCCTCAGCCGCCAAAAGGGCATCCAGGAGATACCTGGCATTAAAACCAATCGAGACAGCCTCTCCCTTATATTCAACCGCCACCTCATCCTTGGCCTCCCCTATGTCAGGATTGCTCGATACCATTGTAATCTTTCCATCCTCTACATCCATCCTGACTGCATTGGATTTCTCCCTGCTCATTATAGCGGTCCTTCGAATGGCCTTTATCAAAAGCCCCCTGTCAATGCCCAGCTTCTTGTCACCTAATTTAGGGATAACCTGTTCATAATTGGGATATGTCCCTTCTATGAGCCTCGATGTAAAGAGGACTTCGTCTAATTGAAAGAATAGATGGTTTTTCTCTATACCAATGGTCAGCATCCCCTCTATCTCTTCTAAAAGCCTCCTGAGCTCCTGGGCAGCCTTTTTCGGCAATATCAATTTCTTCTCCCCTGATACCTTAGCATTTATCATTCTTGCTATCACGGAAAGCCTGTGGCCATCTGTACCGACGATCCGCAGCTCCGTCTCATCCTTTGCGGGAATAAAATGAAGTAAAAGCCCGTTGAGGGTATATCTTGTATCACTGTCTCCTGCAGCATATATGGTCTTTTCTATCATCTTCTTTAAAACCTCGCTCTGCACCTCTATCCTCTCGACATTATCCGTCTTTGGCAGTTGGGGGTATTCCTCCTCTGGAAGTCCGATAAGTTTAAATGCGCTAAGGCCTGCCTTAACCTTCAGCCAGTTGTTTTCTTGTGCCTCGAGGGTAATCCCGTCTTCCACCTCTTTTGTTATTTCAAAGAGCTTCCGCGCCGGGACACATAGACCACCTTCTTTTATCACCTCTGCTTTTACAGGCTCTTTAAGGGCTATTTCAAGATCTGTTGCAAGCACCCATGTCTTTTGTCCGCTTACCATAAAGAGGCAGTGGTTTAGGATAGGCATTGTGTTTCTTCTTTCGACAATACCCTGAATGCCCTGTAGCACCCTTTGCAGCTCTTCCTTTTCTACCTTAATCTTCATGACCCCTCCCTTCAATTAAAGCTGTAGTTAAATAACAATGCAAACTGCTTATCCTATGACTTTATCTTCCTGATCAGCGTTTCAATCCTGCGGTTAAATTCTTCGTTTGTTGTTTTTTTTGCCTCTACCTGCTTACAGGAATGGATAACGGTTGAATGGTCCTTTCCGCCAAAACTCTTGCCTATCTCTGAGAGGGAGGTATCGGTCATCTGTTTGCTTAGATACATTGCTACCTGTCTGGGGACCGCAATCTCCCTGCTCCTATTTCTTGCCTTTAACTCCTGAACCTTTATCCCGTAGTATTCGCACACCACCTTCTGTATCTTCTCTATGGTTATAAGCTCTTCATCCTCTTGTATTATGTCCTTTAATATCTCCTTTGCCATATCAAGGTTTATCTTCTGTCCTGTAAGCGATGCATGTGCGCCTAAGCGGATTAGACACCCTTCCATCTCCCTGATATTAGATCTTATCCTTGAGGCAAGATAATGAGCTACATCGTCAGCCAATGTAATACCCTCCATCTTTGCTTTTTCCCATAGGATGGCAAGCTTTGTCTCCACATCAGGCGGCTGCATATCTGCAATAAGCCCCCAGGTAAACCGCGACTTCAGTCTATCCGTCAATGGCGTTATCTCCTTTGGAGGTCTATCGCTGGAAATAACTATCTGTTTCTGACTTTCATAAAGGGCATTAAAGGTATAAAATAGTTCCTCCTGCGTCCCTGTCTTTCCGGCTATAAACTGTATATCGTCTATAAGGAGTATATCTGCATTTCTGTATTTTTCCTTAAACGCCCCCATCTTATCGTTCCTCATGGCGTAGACAAACTCGTTTGTAAACTGTTCTGCAGGTATATATATAAGCTTTATGTCCGGAGACCTGTCTATTGTATGGTTCCCAATTGCATTCAGCAGATGGGTCTTTCCAAGGCCAACGCCGCCATAGATAAAAAGGGGGTTGTATGTCTTCCCCAAGGCGTTTGTAACCGCCTTTGCTGCCGCGCCTGCAAATTGATTGGATGGGCCAATAATAAAGTTTTCAAATGTATATTTTGGATTAAGATATATACCCCTGCTTGCAAGCCTTGCCTTTCTGCCTTCCATTTGGGCCTCAACCCTTCTTGTCCCAGCCCCTTGTTTTTCAGCAACCTTATATTTAACCGCAATCTGCCTTTTAAGAATCCCTGTAATTACATCTGGTATAATGTTCGGATAGTGCTCTTCTATCCATTCGCGGTAAAACCTATTTGGCAGCTCTATTGTTGCCTGCTGTTCTTTTATCTGCATCACCTTTATCGGTTTAAACCATAACTCAAAAACCTGTGTTCCAACCGTTTCCTCTATAGTCTTGAGGCAAGACTGCCATACCGCCTCATTTTCCATAAGATTATCCTTTAAATATAGTTATAAACAAAATATTAACATCTGTTGATAATTTCTGTTGTTTTGTGGTTGATGAAATTATACCTTATCCACACCGTTATAAGCAAGTTTTTTAAACCACAGAAATATACAATTTTATACCAGCAATACAAAATAATCTATACACAAAAAATATAATTATTTTCTGTTAAAAAACAGGGGGTTTGAGATTTTTAAACAAAAAATCATCTACCTGATTACTACTATCTAAAATCTATTATAAATAATTAAATATAAACTAGTTAAAGGAAGAGGTAATATAATAAACTTAAGGCATCTTATTTATGGAATAATGCAGACAGTAGTAATTTAGAAAAATTTCTTGATTTTATATAATCTTTTCTTTAAACTCCTTACATGCTGTTAAGTTATATTCTCCTTGGCATTGACTTTAAAGACGAGACTTACCACATTATAGACCATGCAGTGCATCTATCAAAAAAGACAAAGGCAAGGTTAAGGATTATACATATAATCGATTATTTTATGACACCGCCCATGTATATAGAGCCATACCTTAAGATAGAAAAACAAAATGCGATGACAAAGATGAATGTATTGATGGAATATATTAAAGAGCAAGGGATAGCGGTTGACGGAGAGGTACTTTCTGGACATATAGTTGAGACATTTATCAGAGAGACAGAAAGGTGGATGCCTGATGTTGTAATGATAGGATATAAAAGCCATGCACTAAGGGCAAGCACATCAGAGAGGCTTATAAGAACCCTAAAGAGGCCACTGTTTATTATAAAGACAAGGAAAGAGCCAAGTATCAGTAGTATTCTTTGTCCTATAGACTTTTCCACTACATCAGAAAACGCACTTAAAACAGCCATTGCCATAAAAAAACAATACCAGGGAAGGCTTTTTATACTTCATGTGATACAGACAATAGGGGAAAGAGAAGTGGTAGAAAGGATTAAAAAAGATGTAGAGCAGAGGGTTGATGGTATTTTAATAGACCAGCAGATAAACGATATACAGAGGCTTATCATTACAGGAATACCACACGAAGTGATAGTAGAGATAGCAAAAAAGAAAGGATGCGACCTTATTGTCATAGGCTCAAAAGGGCATTCAATAATTAAAAACATCCTCATAGGAAGCACTACAGAGGCAGTGCTCAGATCTGCTCCGTGTAATGTATTTATAATCCGCTAATGATAGAGGCCATTTATCTATTGGTAGGGCTACTGCTTATTCTTTTTGCAGCAGAGGCGTTTACCAATGGCATTGAGGTGTTAGGCCATAGGTTTAGTCTATCTCAGGCAGTGGTAGGTAGTATTCTTGCTGCTGTTGGTACAGCCCTTCCGGAGACCGTACTTCCGTTGATATCAATCTTTCTTCATGGGGGCAGATATGGAAAGGAAATAGGTATTGGCGCCATACTCGGGGCACCGTTCATGCTCTCTACGCTGGCATTTTTTCTGGTCGGGATTACCGTCCTTATAAATTTCATTCGTCATAAGAGGGCGTTTGAGCTAAATGTGGAATGGAAAACCATGACAAGGGACCTATTATTTTTTCTTGGCATGTACTCTATCGCTGTTATTTCCTCTTTTCTACCAAAGGCAACCCATCCTGCTATAGCCCTGCTCCTTCTTTTCTGTTATGGCATCTATGTTTACAGAACAATGAGGGGCGAAAGTGCGGAGATGCATCCGGCAGAGGGCCTTTATCTCGGGAAGATTTTTAAAAGGCCGCCAGAACTGCTACAAATTATAACCCAAATAATCGTTTCCGTGATAATAATGGTTACTGGTGGAAGGCTCTTTATCAATAGCCTTGAAAGCCTGTCCCTCAGCCTTGGGATGGACCCGATGCTCTTTTCATTGCTGCTTGCCCCCGTGGCAACAGAGTTACCTGAGAAATTCAATAGCGTATCATGGACATGGAAGGGAAAGGATATACTTGCCACAGGGAATATAACAGGTGCCATGGTATTTCAGGCAACATTCCCTGTGTCTATAGGGCTGATGTTTACTTCCTGGAATCTCTCTTTTATGGCCCTGTTTTCAGCCCTCCTCGCCCTATGCTCAACAGCCATAGCCCTTGGTGAATTATTGATAAGGCATAAGTTGTCCCCAAGCACCATTATCCTTGGAGGGGTATTTTATATCAGTTATGCCGTGATTATTATATTGAGGTAAGAAATATCACCTTTTGCCCAGGGCTTGGCGGGAGCGTGTGGGAATCGAACCCACCCTGAACCCTTTTGGGGTCCAACACTGGATTTGAAGTCCAGGAGGGACACCAGAACCCTATCCGCTCCCAAAGGCGGCAATTTTACAGCACAGGCAATAGGTCTTGAGCCGATTCAGCTATTGCCCTCAGTCTCCAAATACGCGATTAAATATATAAGCGCTCTCCTTTAGGTAATATCTAAGATCAAAGAGCCCTTCTATCTCAGCTGTTGAAAGGTATTGTGTAATAGCGGCATCCTTCAGAAGTAGCTCTTTAAAATCTCTTCCCTCTTTCCAGCTTTGCATGGCAGTTCTCTGTACGAGCTGATAGGCCTCTTCCCTTGTCATACCCTTTTCTGTCAGGGCAAGGAGGATACGCTGAGACACATATAACCCATGGCTCATGTTTATATTCTCAAGCATCCTTTCGGGATATACATGGAGGCCATCAAGGATGCCTATCAGCCTTACAAGCATATAGTCTATCATGATTGTACTGTCAGGGATTATTATCCTTTCGACAGAGGAATGGCTTATATCCCGTTCATGCCACAGTGCGACATCCTCGAGTGCTGATAGGGCGTTTGCCCTTACAACCCTCGAAAGGCCAGAGAGATTCTCACAGCCAACGGGATTACGCTTGTGCGGCATTGCAGATGAACCCTTCTGGCCTTCTGTAAAAGGCTCCTCTGCCTCCAGCACCTCTGTCCGCTGTAGATGTCTTATCTCAGTGGCAATCTTTTCTATGGATGCTGCAACAATAGCAAGCGTGGTCATGTATTCTGCATGTCTGTCCCTCTGGACAACCTGTGTGGCAACAGGCTCTGGTTGTAGCCCAAGGCGCTTGCACACATATTCTTCAACAAACGGCGGAATGTTTGAGAATGTCCCTACAGCCCCTGAGAGCTTCCCAATGCTGATAATCTCTTTTGCCCTTTCCATTCGCTGAAGGTTCCGCTTCATATCCTCATACCAGAGGGCAAACTTCAGGCCAAAGGTTGTAGGCTCTGCATGGACACCGTGGCTTCGTCCCATCTGTATGGTATCCTTATATCTATATGCCTGTGTCTTGAGCACAGCCATAAGAGCATGGATGTCTTTGATTATTATCTCGGATGCCTCCCTCATCAGGAGGGCAAGTGCTGTATCAAGGATATCAGAGGATGTGAGGCCTTTGTGGATGTATCTTGATTCAGGGCCCACCTTTTCTGAGACAGAGGTTAAAAAGGCAATAACATCATGCCTTACAGTTTTTTCTATCTCATCTATCCTTGAGACATCAAAGCCTGCCTTCTTTTTTATGTTTTCCAATGCTTCCTTTGGTATCTCTCCAAGCTCTGCCCATGCCTCACACGCAGCTATCTCTACAGCAAGCCACTTCTTAAATTTATTCTCCGTTTCCCATATCCTGCCCATCTCTGGCCTTGTATAACGCTGTATCACAAATCCTCCATTATGAAGCGCTATAATTTTAATAAGCTCAAAAAACTTATTACAGAAGTTTATCAAACCTCATGCGTAAAGTCAAAAGAGGGCATATTGCAGTTTTTAGTGTTTTGTTTTAACATGCAAAATATATGGACATTATTTCCTCCCCTATAGAGATGCAGAATCTGTGCAGAGGCATAATCATGCAGGGCAGATCCCTTGGACTTGTGCCAACCATGGGCGCCCTTCACAAAGGCCACCTGAGCCTTATGCAGAAGGCAAGACAGCAAAACGATGTGCTTACAGTCAGCATCTTTGTAAATCCTGTCCAGTTTGGTCCGCATGAGGATCTTGAGCAATATCCAAGGGACATGGCAGGCGATATTGAAAAGATAGAGGCTGTACCGGTGGATATACTCTTTAATCCAGGGGTAAAGGACATATATCCAGAGGGCTATTCTACCTATGTGGAGGTGGAGAGAATGAGCAATGCCCTCTGTGGTATGTATAGACCAGGCCATTTCAAGGGCGTAACAACAGTTGTAACAAAGCTCTTTAATATCATAAGGCCGACCAGGGCATATTTTGGCCAGAAGGATTATCAGCAGAGTGCTATCATAAGGAAATTGGTAAAGGACCTAAACATGGATATTGATCTTGTCGTATGTCCCACCATCAGGGAACCTGACGGCCTTGCCATGAGTTCAAGGAATAGCTACCTTAGTCCTAAGCAGAGGGATGCAGCAGCAGTAATCTATGCAACTTTAACCCTCGGCAAGAACCTTATTACTGAAGGGCACAGGGATGCAAAGGCTGTACAGGAGGCGATGCTTGAGAACCTCAAAAAAGAACCCCTTATAGAAGATATAGATTATGTTGCTATCGTTGATACAGAGACCCTGTCTCCCATAGAGCACATATCAGAACAGGTTCTTCTTGCCATTGCTATCAGGATTGGGAAGACAAGGCTGATAGACAATATTATTGTGTAATATTGCAGCGATGCAGCGATGTCTGCTATTTCAACAGCAGCTCCAGAAGTCTATCGAGTTCATCCAGAGAATAATATTCTATCTCTATCCTGCCGGCCTTGCCTTTATGGATTAGTCTTACCTTTGTCCCGAGGCTCTGGATAAGCTGGTTTTCAAGGGATGCAATCTGGGGGTCCCTGTGAGGATGTTTTTTCCTCGGCCTTGTTTTCTCTGTTGCAAATCTCTCTGTCTCCCTGACGCTCAGACCCCTTTTTATAATAGCCTTTGCCGCGTCAATCTGGGTGTTTGTTCCTTCTACCTGAAGCAGGGCCTTTGCATGTCCTAATGAGAGGCTGCCATCTGCCACATATGCCTTTACCTCCGGAGGCAGTCTAAGGAGCCGCATGTAGTTAGATATAGTAGCCCTGTCCTTTCCGACCCTTTTTGAGAGGTCCTCCTGGGTTATATGAAATTCCTTGATGAGTCTCTGAAATGCCTCGGCAGTTTCAAGGGGATTTAGCTCCTCACGCTGGATATTTTCTATAAGGGCCAGCTCAAGCGCCTCCCTTGGGGCTACATCCTTGACAAGGGCAGGTATCTTCTCAAGCCCTGCTATCCTGGCGGCCCTCAGCCTCCTTTCTCCTGCAATGAGTCTGAATGAGCCGTCGTCCCATCGCCTTACAATAACAGGCTGTAGCAAGCCCTTTTCCTTTATCGAGGAGGCGAGTTCCTTTATAGTCTCGTCCTTGAATATCCTTCTTGGCTGATATTCGTTCGGGTTAATCTTTGTAATGTCTATCTCAAGAATTCCCTCCTTCTCTGCTGGGATCAGGGCACCAAGCCCTTTACCTAATGCCATCTTCATCTTCCATTACCTCCTTTGCCAGTGATATATAACTCTGGGCTCCCCTTGAACGGGCATCATAAAGTATTATTGGCTTTCCATAGCTCGGGGCCTCGCCGAGGGTGACATTCCGTGGAATAACTGTATCATATACCTTTTTTCCAAAATGCCTTCTAACCTCAGCGGCAACCTGCTGGCTCAGAGAATTCCTTCCATCAAACATCGTCAGGACTATCCCCTCGATCTCAAGGCTTGGGTTGAGGTTTTTCCTCACAAGCCTTATGGTGTTCATCAAAAGGCCGAGGCCCTCTAATGCATAGTATTCGCACTGGACAGGCACAATAATCCTATCAGCGCTGACAAGGGCATTCAGGGTTAAAAGACCGAGGGAAGGAGGGCAGTCAAGAAAGATAAAGTCATAGTCCTCCTGCACGCCCTCTACGGCCTTTTTTAAAAGGTGCTCCCTTCCATCCTTTCCTGCCATCTCTACCTCAACCCCTATAAGGTCAATACTGGATGGGGCAATACTAAGGTGGGGAAGGCGAGTCTGAACAATTGTCTCCCTCAGGGAATATTGTCCTATATAAACACCATAGAGGCTCTTTTCAAGTGCGCTTCTGTCTATTCCAATACCTGTGGTAGAGTTCCCCTGGGGGTCTGTATCGATGAGGAGGACCTTCTTTTCAGCTACCGCAATGGATGCGGAGATGTTAACAGCGGTTGTTGTCTTGCCAACCCCGCCTTTTTGGTTTGCTATAGCAATTACACGGGCCACATATAATTTTTAACACAAAACCACTCTTTTTTAAAAGGGATTTCGCGGGGATTGTTCCACGTGGAACATATCAAACGCCGCAGCTAACAGATACCCATGGCTGTCATGGGTCGTTACAGATGTTCCACGTGGAACAATGGAAGATTGTATTATTTTGAGGAATATCATAGAATAAGCACTGTTAGGGATATGATGAGGATTAAAGATAGACGGGTGATGCAGGAATTAAGGAGGAGATATCATGCCCAAGATAACTATTCAGGATTTTTTAAAGAAGAAGGTGGAAAAGAAAAAGATTACTATGCTTACTGCATATGACTATCCATTTGCACAGGTTGTGGATGAGGCAGGGCTTGATGCGGTTCTTGTTGGCGATTCCCTGGGCATGGTTGTGCAGGGCCTTGAAAACACGCTCCCTGTGACGATGGATGAGATGATATATCACACAAGGATGGTTTCAAGGGCAACGAAAAATGCCATGGTAATCGGAGATATGCCCTTTATGTCGTATCAGGCAGGCATCGAGGACGCAGTGAGAAATGCAGGGAGGTTTCTAAAGGAGGCAGGGGCATCTACAGTCAAGCTTGAAGGCGGTGCAGAGGTTGCCGAGCACATAAGGGTAATGACAAGATCAGAGATCCCTGTTATGGCGCATATCGGTCTTACGCCGCAGTCAATACACAGGATGGGCGGATACAAGGTTCAAGGCAAGACTGAGGCGGCTGCCAATAGATTGGTTGAGGAGGCGCATATTGCAGAGGATGCAGGTGCATTTTCTCTTTTGCTTGAGGCCATACCCATACAGCTTGCAAAGAGGATTACAGAGGAGCTCACGATTCCGACCATCGGCATTGGCGCAGGCCCATACTGTGATGGACAGGTCCTTGTGTTGCACGATGTCTTAGGGCTGTTTGAGAGGTTTATCCCGAAGTTTGTAAAACGCTATGCAGATCTAAAGGAGGAGGCGCTCAAGGCCATCCTGACCTATAAGGCCGAGGTAGAACAAGGCATATTCCCTTCAGAGGAGCAGGGATTTAAATAATAGTCTTATTGGCCGTTTTATTGTGTTGTTTGCTGCGCTACTGGCTGGATATTTACCTGAAGGCGTTCCCTGTCCCTATGGCTGAATGTCACCATACCATCGGTCAGGGCATACAGAGTATGGTCTCTGCCAATGCCAACATTAAGGCCTGGATGAAACTTTGTTCCGCGCTGCCTTACAAGGATAGAACCTGCCCTTACAAGCTGACTGCCAAAACGTTTTACACCGAGCCGCTTTGATTCGCTGTCGCGGCCGTTTCTTGATGAACCAACACCTTTTTTATGTGCCATGGATTAACCCCCCTATTATCTCTTTTATCCTTAGGTCTGTGAACGGCTGTCTGTGGCCTATGGTTTTTCTGTAGCCCTTTCTTGGTTTTTGTTTAAAGGAGATGACCTTTTTATCCCTTCCCTGCGAAACTACCTCAGCCACAACCCTGGCAGAGGGAATGTATGGTGTGCCAAAGGTTGCCTTTTCAGCGTCAGAGAGCATAAGGACATTGCCAAGCTCTACAGTATTTCCCTTTTCAGCCTCGATCCGTTCAACCTTAATCGTATCTCCTATAGATACCCTGTATTGTTTACCACCTGTTTCTATTATTGCATACATAGTTGTTACACCTCCAGATATAGAGTTAATTATTTAACATATCATCGTATAAAAAGTCAAATACCCCTTTTACCCCTTTAAATTAGGTATGGACAAATAATTTTTTGGCGCAACAAATCCTAAAATAACTTTAATAACTTTCCTTTAAAATCAAGTGGTTAAGGCATGGCGGGGTGGACGGGGCTCGAACCCGCGACCTCCGGCGTGACAGGCCGGCGTTCTAACCAGCTGAACTACCACCCCATTTTTAGCCCAGCGTTTTGAGTTTGGAGTGTTGAGTTTTCACAACAGTCTTAAACTAAAATATTTTTAACTCGTCAATATCCTACAGAATTTTTTTAAAAAAAGCAAATGAACCGCTTAAATCGCCTTTAAAAATGCATTAAGATTGGTTTATCTTCCTACTTCTTTTTTAGTGACCTTCCCTTCCAGAGGGCATAGAGTGCAGGGATAACAAGGAGGGTGAGTATTGTTGATGTTACCATCCCGCCAACCATTGGTGCAGCAATCCTCTTCATCACCTCTGAACCTGTGCCTTTAGCCCACATTATAGGCAAAAGACCTGCCATTATTGCTGTAACCGTCATCATCTTCGGTCTTACCCTCATGACAGCGCCTTCAATGATGGCCTCCCTCAGCTCTGATGAAATGTCCTTGCCTTCATGGGGAACCTCAACAAAGCGTTTATTGTATGCCTGGTCAAGGTATATGAGCATGACAACCCCTGTCTCCGCAGCAACCCCTGCAAGGGCGATGAAGCCGACTCCAACAGCAACAGACATATTGTATCCGAGGATATACATGAGCCAGATACCGCCAACAAGGGCAAACGGGACTGACAGCATGACCATTAATGTCTCTGTAATGTTCCTGAAATTGAGGTATAACAGCAGGAAGATGATTGCAAGCGTTACAGGTATGACTATCTTCAGCGTCTGATATGCCCTTTGCATATATTCATACTGGCCGCTCCATGTTATGAAATAACCAGGTGGAAGGTTTTTAAGCACCTTCTCTGCAAGCACCTTCTTCGCATCGTTTATATAGCTTCCTATATCCCTGTTTGCGATATCAATAAAGACCCACGCATCAAGCAGTCCATTCTCGCTTTTTATCCCTGTCGGGCCAACTGTAAGGTTTATATCCGCCACCTGTGCAAGCGGGATCTGTTCGCCCCTCGGCGTAGAGATCAAGACCCTCCCTATATCCTTTACAGATGACCTCAATTCCCTCTTGTAGCGGACATTTACTGTAAATCTCTCCCTTCCCTCAACCGTTGTCGTAACTGCCTCACCACCTATGGCAGACATTATGGTATCCTGTATATCCTCAACGCTTAAGCCATACCTTGCCGCTGCCTTCCTGTTAATCTTTATATCCAGATAATAGCCGCCTGCAACCCTCTCTGCATATACGCTCTGAGTTCCAGGCACATTCTTAATCGCTGCCTCGATCTGCTCGGCAATCTCCTGAATGGTGTTCAGGTCCTTTCCAAATACCTTTATACCAACAGGTGTTCTTATGCCTGTTGTAAGCATATCCAGCCTGCCCTTTATGGGCATTGTCCAGGAATTGACAATACCAGGCATCGCAAGTGCCTTGTTCAGTCGCTGCTTTAGCTCCTCTATCTTCTTTATATCTGTCTGATACTCGGGCTTGAGGTTTATGATTGTCTCAAACATCTCCATTGGCGCCGGGTCTGTGGCTGTCTGTGCCCTTCCAGCCTTGCCAAAGACAGACTCGACCTCTGGAAACTGCTTTATAATCCTGTCCTGTGTCTGGAGTATCTCTGCTGCTTTTGTAACCGATATCCCGGGGAGGGCCATCGGCATATACATGAGTGTCCCCTCATTTAGGTCAGGCATAAACTCAGAACCGAGCTTCTTTAAGGGGAAATAGGTTATGGCAAGGATAATGACCGCTATTAAGATTGTCAGCATCTTTGCCTTCAACACGAGATTTATCAGAGGTCTGTAAACCCAGATGAGAAACCTGGTTATAGGATTCTTTTGCTCAGGCAGTATCTTACCCCGTATGAACAGGACCATAAGCACAGGGACAAGGGTAAGTGACAGGAATGATGCCGCTGCCATTGAAAAGGTCTTGGTAAATGCAAGTGGCTTAAATAATCTTCCTTCCTGTGCCTGGAGCGTAAAGACAGGAAGGAAGGAGACGGTAATGATGAGCAGCGAGAAGAATAGTGCAGGACCGACCTCTTTTGCTGCCTCTATGATTATTTCAGTGTGTGTTTTATTACCCCTGTGCTCCAAGTGCTTATGGGCATTCTCTATCATAACTATTGCAGCATCTATCATCGCACCTATGGCAATTGCAATACCTCCAAGGCTCATGATATTTGCATTGATCTTGAGAAAATACATAACGATAAACGCTATAACTATGGCAACAGGAAGCATGAGGATTGCAACGAGGGCGCTCCTGAAATGAAGAAGGAACAAGATGCATACAAGGGCAACAATGATGCTCTCCTCGATCAGCTTTCCCTTCAGTGTATCAATTGCCCTGTGGATCAGGTCAGAGCGGTCATATGCAGGGATTATCTTAACCCCTGGTGGAAGTCCTGGCTCAATCTCTTTGATCTTTGCCTTTACCCTGTTTATCACATCGAGGGCATTGTCTCCAAACCTCATGACAACTATGCCTGCAACAACCTCCCCCTGGCCATTTTTTTCTGTTATACCTCTTCGCTCATCAGGGCCTATATCAACCCGTCCAATATCCTTTATCCTGACAGGTGTTCCTGCCTTATCTACCTTGACAACGATATTTCCTATATCCTGGATATCCTGTATATAACCAAGTCCCCGCACCATGTATTCCCTTTCTGTAAGTTCAACAACCCTCCCGCCAACATCCATGTTACTCATCTTGATTGCATCCACAACATCCTTGAGGGGGATCCTGTAGGCAAGGAGACGGTCAGGATCTATGTTCACCTGATAGGTCTTTACAAAACCGCCGACAGATGCGACCTCAGAAACACCTGGCACAGAGGCAAGCTGGTATCTGACAAACCAGTCCTGGATAGCCCTCAATTGGGCGAGGTCATAGCCTTTACCCTCAACCGTATATTCAAATACCCATCCAACCCCCGTGGCATCTGGACCGAGGGATGGTGAAACACCAGGAGGAAGTTTCCGTGAGATAGAGTTCAGATACTCAAGGACCCTGCTCCTTGCCCAGTACAGGTCTGTGCCGTCTTCAAAGATTACATAGACAAAGGATACGCCAAAGAAGGAAAACCCCCTTACGACCTTCGCCCTTGGCACAGAGAGCATGGATGTTACAAGCGGATAAGTAACCTGGTCCTCAACAACCTGGGGGGCCTGGCCTGGATATTCTGTATAGATGATAACCTGTACATCGCTAAGGTCAGGGATGGCATCAACAGGGGTCTTGTAGAAGAGTATCCACAGTCCTATGGTAAAAGCGAGGATGCTCAAAAGGATGACAATAAATTTATTTTTTACAGAGAACTCTATAATCTTGTTGAGCATAGATTAATCCATCTTATGCTGATGCTCAGAAGGCATCTGATCCTGATTGCTTGTATCGGGCGCCTTTTTAACTGGCGCTGTCTGGACAGGAGTCTCTTTGTTTATATTCTCCTCACCCTCATAAACAGGAATATAATCCATGCCCATCTCATCCTTCCTGGGAGTTGCAGAGGTGATGGATGGATTCATCGGATTACGGTAATATAGAATCCTTCGTTGCTTTTTCCCCTCTTTCCCTGCCTCTGTCGGCTTGGCAGGCTTTGGACTTGTCTCACCGGCCTTACGCCCCTCTTTTGGGGTGCTTTCAGGAGGTGGCATGGCAGCAAGGGCAGCCTTGAGATTGCTCTCTGAGTCTATAAGGAAGTTGGCGGTTGTAACAACCTTTTCGCCTTCATTTAATCCCTTTAGTATCTCCCAGTACTCATCACCCCTAAGGCCAACCGTAACATTCCTCGGAGCAAATCTCCCATTCCCAAGGTCAACGATGACAACCTGCCTCAATCCGGTATCTATTACCGCACTTGCAGGGACCGAGAGCCTCTTTTGGCCTCCAACCTCTATCTCTACATTTGCATACATATCAGGCCTCAACTTCCAGCCTCTATTGGGCATATCAATCCTTGCCTTGAGTGTCCTTGTATCTGCCTTTATATATGGATAGACATAGTTGACCCTGCCATAAAAAACTTCCCCTGGATCATATGGTAGGGTAATCCTTGCCCTCTGGCCCTCCCTTATCTCAGATGCCTCATACTCATATATATCAGCATCTATCCAGACCTTTGAGATGTCGCCGATCTGATAAAGGACATCACCAGGATTTATAGCCATGCCCTTTAACGCGGCTGGTTTTTCTATGACAATACCTGTCACAGGGCTATAAAGGTACATCGTCTTTGTTATCTTTCTTTCAGTTGATAGGCGGTTGATCTGTTTATCACTAATATCCCAGTATCTGAGCTTTTGCCTTGCTGCATCAAGAAGGTTTGCAAAAGGGGATGTATCGCCACTGGCTTTAAATTTATCATATGCCTCAAGTGCAACGAGGTATTCCTGCTGGGCTGTAACAAGGTCAGGGCTATAGATTTCAAACAATGGTTCACCTTTCTTCACAAACTGGCCAGTTGTATTCACAATGAGCTTTTCTATCCATCCACTTACCTTGGAACGGATCTGGGAAAGCCTTCTTTCATCGTAGGTCACAATACCTGTTGTCCGTATATCTTTTGAGATTACCCTGTATTGCACAGGCTCCGATCTAACGCCAATCTCCTGAATCTTCTCAGGGCTTATGGTTACAGTGCCAGGGGCTTCTGTTTCTTCTTCACCTTCGTAAACAGGGATATAATCCATGCCCATCGCATCCTTTTTAGGGGTTGGTGAGGTGATGGACGGGTTCATCGGGTTACGGTAATAAAGTATCTTCCGTTGCTTCTTTGCTTCTTTCTTTACCTCTGCTGGCCTGACCGTCTTGGGCCTTAGATAATCAGAGGCATAAAAGCCGATGCCGATACCTGCAATAAGGATTACTATGCCAACGATTATGATAGATGTCTTTCTCACATCAACTCCTCCCCTACAATTTTTTCGATCTCTGATAGCCTCTGCCAGTAATCAGCAGTTGCCCTGAGGTAATCAATCTTTGTCTTCTTGAGTGTCCTCTCACCTTCTATCACGGTCATAAAATCCACCCTGCCTGTCTCATAGCTTACAAGTGAACTTTTAAAGCCTATCTCTGCCATCGGCGCAAGGCTCTTTTCATAAAGCTCAAGAATCCGCTCCGTTGCCTTTAGCATCCTTACCTCATCATTTAGCTCCTTTAAGATATTTATTCTTGTGTTTTCAAGGCTTGCCTTTGCGGATTCAAGGCTATAGCCTGCCTCTGCCTGCATGCCCCTGTATTTTCCACTCCATATGGGAAGGGTAATGCCGAACATAAGGTTCCATGTATCAGGAAATCTGTCTTCCCTCTGGACGGCTGCCATCTCGAACATGAAGTCGATGGAATACTTCCTCTTGGAAAGCTCTTTGCCAATCTCTGCCTCCTTTATGTTGGAGTTTATTGCTAAAAGCATAGGGCTTTTCTCAAACGCTGTTTTGCTTAACTCCTCTACATTAAGTCTTGGACGCTCATGTTTATATCCCTCGATCTCTCCTCCAATGGGCGTATCAGGCTTCCTTCCAATAAGACCATTCAGGTTTATCTTGGCGATATCTTTCCTTGCCTCAAGCTCGGCAAGCTCTGTGTCTATCATGGAAAGCTCCACCTCGGCCTTTATCACATCCTGCTGTGGTGTAAGACCCGTGGAGTACTTTATCTCTGCGACCTTCTTAAGGGCATCAATAATGCCCTTTATCTCAGTGGTTGTCTTTATTGCCTTTACATCATACAGATAATCAAAATATGCTGTTTTGATCGATGATAGTATCTCAAGCTCCTTTGCCTTAAGCTCAGCAGCCATCTGGCCTGCCGCTGAGGATGTAAATGCCTTTTTAAGGCCAAGCCTGCCAGGGAAGGGGATTGTCTGGGTGAGGCTGTACCTTGTCTGCATGGCATTTGAGGGGTATGGTATTGGATTGTCCCTTGGAAGGTCCATGAATTCTACCTTGAACATAGGGTCATCAAGGCTGCCCTCAACTATTGCCCTTTGTTCCATGGCCTTGACCTTTGATTCAATGGCCTTCAACTCGGGGTTTTCCTTTTTTGCAGTCTCTATTAGATCCTCAAGTGTGGTTGCAGAGGAGACCGGTGGAAATAAAAAAATTGAAACGAGGAAAATCGCCAATAGTCTCATAACGGAGAAAGATTATCATAAAATTATGAAGAAATCTTGAAGATTATTTGCTTATTTTATGAATCTCAGTTACAACCGACCTAAAATGCTGAGACAGATAAGGGGGTTGATAGAATCTTTGCATAGTAAATGAGGTAATAAGCTTTCTTTAATTTTATCTCATTCATCGGTTAAAATATCTCCTATGGGAAAATTGATTATCAGGGGCGGTAACCCACTCAATGGAGAGGTCACAATCAGCGGAGCAAAGAATGCTGCCTTACCGCTTATTGCCTCTGCTATACTTGCCCCTGGCGAGATGGTCCTGAGGAATGTCCCAAGGCTCAAGGATGTGGAGACCATGGGGATGCTCCTTCAACATCTTGAAGCCAGGTTTTTACATGACGGCGAGGTAAGGATTGATACATCTACTATAGCAGGCATAGATGCGCCCTATGATCTGGTGAGGACCATGCGGGCATCTGTCCTTGTCCTCGGCCCTTTGCTTGCGAGGATGGGAGAGGCTGTTGTATCACTTCCAGGAGGATGTGCAATAGGTGCAAGGCCCATAAACCTTCATCTCATGGGGCTTGAAAAGATGGGGGCTACAATTACCCTTGAACAGGGCTATGTAAGGGCAAAGGCAAGGCGGTTAAAGGGCGCATCCATCTATTTTGATATGCCCACTGTAACAGGGACAGAGAACCTCATGATGGCCGCAAGCCTTGCTGATGGCCTCACAGTCCTTGAAAACGCTGCGTGTGAGCCCGAGGTCTCTGACCTTGCAAATGCCCTTAATAAAATGGGTGCGAGTATAGAGGGTGCAGGGACAACAACAATAAGGATTGAGGGTGTTAATAGGCTTAACCCCATTGACTACGCGATAATCCCCGACAGGATAGAGACAGGCACATTTATGGCCGCAGCAGGTATTACAGGGGGTAAGATAAGGATAAAGGCTTGCAGATGGGAACACCTTGATGCAATCATAATGAAACTCACAGAGGCAGGGATTGAGATAGAGAAGGATGGGGAGGACATCATTGTCAGGGGGCCAGAAAGGTTGGCGGCTGTAAATGTAAAGACCATGCCGTATCCTGGTTTTCCAACTGATATGCAGGCACAGTTTATGGCCATGATGAGCATCGCAGATGGGACAAGCGTGATAACTGAAAACATCTTTGAGAACCGATTCATGCATGTCTCAGAACTGATGAGGATGGGTGCAAATATCATTATTGATGGTGCAACAGCAACAGTAAAGGGGATACCCTTTCTAAGGGGAGCTCCTGTTATGGCAACAGACCTGAGGGCAAGTGCATCACTGATTATTGCAGGGCTTGTGGCAAGGGGCGAGACGCATGTAAGCAGAATCTATCACCTGGACAGGGGCTATGATGCCATAGAGAGAAAACTCAGGGCACTTGGCGCTGATATAGAAAGGGCCAAAGAGTCATGAACCGAGGGATGAGAAAGGATTAAGATGCTTACCATTGCCTTGCCAAAGGGTAGATTGCTTGATGATGTGGCAGGCCTTTTAAAAAGAATGGGCATAGCAACAGGCTCAATGTCCTGGGGAAGGATGCTGTCTTATCTTACAAGGGATAAAAGGCACAGGTTCTTGATCCTCAGGGCAAGGGATGTGGCAACATATGTTGAGTATGGAGGTGCTGACATCGGTATAACAGGGGAAGATATATTGCGGGAAGAGGGAAGGGATATATATGAACCCCTTGACCTTAGATTTGGCTATTGCAGGATAGTGGTTGCAGAGTTAGAGGCAAAGAGGGGAGGGCTTTGCAAAAAGTCCTTTGTAAGGATTGCAACAAAATATCCAAACATAACTGAAAGGCACTTCTCAAAAAAGGGCATACAGGTAGAGATAATAAAGCTCTACGGCTCCATAGAACTTGCACCAGTTGTCGGCATGGCCGATGGGATAGTAGACCTTGTCTCAACAGGAAGGACACTAAGAGAAAATGGCCTCATAGAGGTTGAGACCATTATGGAATCCACTGCAAAGGCTATAGTCAACCGTGCGAGCATGAAGACAAAATACAAGGAGATATCAGGATTTCTGCAATCAGTGCGGAAAGCTCTGCAGGCTATTTAGCTATCATGAACAGACTTGAGCATCTCAAGGAAATCCTGATTGTATTAAGCGAGATAAACAAGAGATTCCCCATCCTTGTGGAAGGCAAGAGGGATGTAAGGTCTTTAAGGACACTCGGTATGGAAGGAGAGATACTGAGCGTCAATGTGGGAAAGGGGATATATGAGCTGTGCGAGGACATAAGAAAAAGGTATAAGAAGATAGTCGTGCTTATGGACTGGGATACAAGGGGCGATGAGCTGCAGAGCAATATCACATCTAATCTGAAAGGCCATTACGAAGAGTTTGCCCCATTGCGTGATGCCCTGAAGGCCATAACATCCAAGGAGACAAAGGAGGTTGAAGGGCTCCTCAGGCTCTTTAAGAAATGGCAGGAAGAGGATGAGCAGGGTATATTCCCTATCATGGAGAGATTGAGATGAGCCTCGGCAAAGAGGGCGAAGAGCTGGCTGTGAGATTTCTAAAAAAGAAGGGCTATCGCGTGATTGAGAAAAACTACAGAACCCCTTTTGGAGAGATAGATATAATTGCAAAGGACAAAGATGCAATAGTCTTTATCGAGGTGAAGACAAGGGAGGGGACTGATTTTGGCCAGCCATTTGAGGCTGTAAATATCCACAAGAGGCAGAAGATTGCAAAGGTTGCCCTCAGCTATCTAAAGAGATTCAAGGAAGAGCCGAGATGCAGATTCGATGTTGTCTCCATCCTTTATAAAGGTAAGAATGCAGAGATAGAGCTTTTAAAAGACGCCTTTGAGGTATGATGTTACGACTTTATTAGTTTTGGTTTGTCCCTTTTTGCATTGACTATGCAGAAAAAGCCAAATGGTTCGTCAAATGGGTTCGTCAATTGATGGATTGTGTTTGGAGAGATGTAGACAGTATCGAGGAAATCAACCCTGTGCAATTTTTCGCCAATGAGAATCCTCCCTTTTCCCCTCACGCATATAACAACATGTTCATGCCGGTGCCTTTCAAGGGTGCTAAAGCCGCCTGGCATAATCTCAAAATACCTCAGGTGAAAATGGGTTGATTCGCCATGTGAGCCTATAATCACCTTTCTTACAATGTCCTGCCATCCGCCGCCAACAGGCTTATAGGACTCATCCTTTATCCCCTTCCATGAGTAGTCTGCACGATGCCTGTAGATGGCGCTTTTATTTTTCCCAGCGGTCTTTTCTTTATTATGGGTATTACATCCCTTTGTCCTGATAGACTTTTTCCTCATCTAAGATCCCTCCTCTGATATTGCTCTGCCATCCTTATCCTCTTTTCAATGGATGGATGGCTGTAGAAGATAAACTCTATTATTGGGTTTGGCTGTCTATCTGCGAGGTTCAGCTCTGCAAGTTTATTGAATGATGATATGAATGCATCCGGGTCTTTGCTTGTCTCAAGGGCATAGGTGTCTGCCTGACGCTCAAAATACCTGCTCATGGCATTCATTGCCGGCAGGAGGATTAATGACAATCCTATAAATACAAGGGCAAGCAGGGGAAGGACAGCCATGTCGGTCTTTCCAGAGAATCCAAGTGCAGTGGAAAACCTGCCAAGGAAATAATCGGCAAGGAAAAACCCGATGAAGGTCAGACATACCTCAAGCAGTATACCCTTTGGTATATGCCTTCTTACATGATGGCCAAGCTCATGTGCAAAAACAGTCAGTATCTCATCCTCTGTAAAGTTTGAAAGCAGGGTGTCTGCAAGCACTATCCTCCTTGTATTTCCAATACCCATGAGCCCTGCGTTTGCCTTCTTTGTCTTTTCTCCAAGTCCCCATTTGAATACGCCCCTAACCTTTAGTCCAACTGACTCTGCCATTGTCTGCAATCTATCCTTAAGGGTTCCTTCTGTAATAGGCTCAAATTTAAAAAATAGAGGCAGGAGTATCACAGGTGCGAGGTTTGTCATAAGGAGATAAAAACCAATGAATATGATGCCTGTATAGAGCCACCACCTATCAGGGTTTGTCATAATGGTAAAATAGATGGTCTCGATGATAATTCCACCTATAACCACAGATACCAGAAGCCCTTTTATAAGGTCTTTTATCCATTTAGAGATGCTCTGATTCGAAAGCCCATACCTGTGCTCAATAATGTATCCGCTGTAAAAATCAATGGGAAGAGAGATAATCTCCAGGATGCCCCCTGCAATAACCATATAGATAAGCACAGAGATATACGGGTTTGGGTAAAGCCTCAGTGCAAGATTTCTTATCCCGATGGAAAGCCCTGAGAATATGAGGAACAAAAGGAATGCAAGGTTCAATACAATCCCTGCAATGGAAAGTATCCTCTTTATCCTGTTATATCTCTTTGCCTTTTTCTCTATTTCCATTTCCATCACACAAGGTAATCAAGACCTTCAGAGAATCGCCTGCCTCTGCTACCAGCCTGAATGCCTCCGAGGTCTTTTCTATCGGGAATCTATGGGTTACTATCATGTCTGCCCTTATGCTGCCTTTCTCTATAAACCTCAGCGCATCTGCCGTATCAGTAGGCCCGCACGAATAGCTGGTGACTATGTTTATATCTCTGAAGTAGAGATAGTTCGGGTCTAAAGTTAAACGCTCCTTTGGCTTAGCAGGTGTGAACAGGACAACTGTCCCTCCCTTCGATACTACCTCTATCCCTTGTTCCATAGCCTTCACACTGTTGGGACCGACAATTACGATATCTGCCATAAGGCCGTCCGTCAAATCTTTCACCCTCTCAACAAAGTTTTCAGCAGAGACATCAATGACATAATCTGCGCCAAACTCCAATGCCTTAAGCAACCTATATGGTATCATATCCGCACCTATAATTTTTCCTGCTCCGAATTCCCTTGCAAGCAGCACATGCACCTGTCCCATGACTCCAAGTCCAATGACAAGTATGGTGTCACCTTTTTTTATGGACGCCCTTTTTAAAGATTTAACAACGCAGGCAGTTGGCTCGATCAGTGTCCCATCTTCATAGTTCATATTTTCAGGAATTATTAAGGTGTCGTTTATAAGGTTTGTTTCTGGGATGAGTATATATTCTGAAATCCCTCCCGGAATTATCTTTGTATTGCGCCAGGTCTCGCATTGCACATAATCACCACGCTTGCAGTATTTGCAGGATTTCAAGTTTAGGCACGGCGCATGATGGTGAACAAATACACGGTCTCCGACAGAGAAATCAGCAATCCCCCCTTTAGTAAAAGGGGGCGAGGGGGGATTTTGTAATATCAAATCTTTACCAAGTTCAACTATTTCGCCGACAGGTTCATGCCCTAAAACCAGAGGCGCTTTCTTTTCGATATACCACTGCATCACATCCCCTGAGCATATGCCGCATGCCTTTGTCTTAATAAGTGCATCGCGAGGGCCAACCTCGGGAATAAGGATATCCTCTATGCGTATGTTGTTAAAGCTGTAGAGTTTGGCGACTTTCATTGCATTATCCCCTGTAACTTATTTATCCAGCGGGCTACGCACTCCCAGCACATTCCTCTTTGCCACATGGGTGTATATCATAGTTGTCTGGAGATTACAGTGACCGAGCAACTCCTGTATTGTCCTGATGTCGTATCCGTTTTCCAGCAGGTGGGTGGCGAAACTGTGCCTCAGTGTGTGAACCGATGCCTGTTTCGTAATTCCGGCTTTCATCACTGCAATTTTAAATGCTCTCTGTAGTGCGTCATGATAGACATGGTGGCGGCGAACCACATTAGTTCTTGGGTCCATAGAAAGAGACTGGGAAGGGAACAGCCAGAACCATCTCCACTCCTTGCCGGCATTCGGATACTTTCTTTCTAACGCACCAGGCAATTGAACGCCAGTCAGTTTTGCCTCTCTATCTTTTTCATAGAGGGTTCTAACCGCGTTCGAGTGCGTTCTGAGTTCTTCCTTTATGGCTTCTGGAAGTACGGTTCGTCTATCCTTGTCACCTTTGCCTGAACGGACAATAACGATATCCTGATCAAAGTCAACATCTTTTATTCTAAGTTGCAGACACTCCTGAAGTCTTAACCCGCAGCCATAAATAAGCTTCGCCATCAGCCGGTTGACGCCAGACATACCTGAAAAGATTTTTTCAACTTCCTCTATTGTCAAGACAACAGGTAATCGCCGAGTCTGTCGCGCCCTTACTGCGCTGATTTCCCCTTCAATATCTTTATCAAGCACGTGACGGTAGAGAAAGACAATAGCATTGAGCGCCTGATTCTGTGTTGAGGCAGAAACCTTTTTCTCAACTGCAAGATAACTAAGAAAATCCTGAATAGACTTCCCCTCTAAAGATTGAGGATGTTTCCCATTAACGAATCCCTGAAATTGGCGAAGCCATATAACATAAGTCTTTTCTGTACTGTATGATCGGTGGCGAAGTCTTAGGGCTTCTCGCATTCTCTTCTCTATTTCCTTCCAGTCACCCGGCATATCTACTGAAACTGCATTTTCGCTTCTTTGTAGACAACGGGCAAGAAAATAACCATACAACCTCAATGCCCTATCAGCCTGCTGAACCTGCCAGTCTTCGTGCTTTTTAGCTAACTGGTTGAGAAACTTAGTATTCTGATCATTCGTTAGTAACTGCGTCTCAGGTTTGTCAAAATAGCGATAACAATCAAACACCCATTTTACATAATATGGGATATTCCTTTCAGGAATCCTTTCTTTATCGCTTAAAAACTGTTTGAACGCCTGTAGCATAATTGATTCATAAATTATATCGCATGCGATATAATTTACAATAGAAAATTAATTTCTTTATTTTTAAATTGGGTAAATAGGTATCAATAAGGATTTTTCTTGACACACCCTTTAAATTTACCTAAAATTATCACAAAAAGACGCATGCGGCATAAAATATAACGTTCGGCATCAAAGCCAAGGAGATGAGGAATGAGTGACATGCCAGAAGAAAGGGCCGCCATCTATGCGCAGGACTGCCAGTTCTATCGCCATAATGACGCACTCAAATGGAGCCGCTTTCGGACGGTGGCTGTGATCGAGATATTGTCCCTTTCTTTCGTTGAAGTAGGAAGGACGCTCTTGCCCATATCTTAAGCTGCAACCTCCTTCCTGTCAAGATTTTTCTGCCCTAATGCAACTATGAGTTTTGGTATTTCTCTATAACCCTTCACTCGCTTGAATTTCTTCTCTGCCCTTAAGAGGGCGGCCACCGCCCACCTCTGGAGCATGTCACCAACTCTCCAACGCTTCACCCTTCCTGTGATCGTCCTTGTAACCGAGAAGCAGGACTCAATGGGGTTTGTGGTTGAAAGGGTCTT
>JAJYJJ010000034.1 GCA_021789595.1 Nitrospirota bacterium
GTTAAAAATTGTCGAACACAAATCTTTTAAAATTGCAAAAAACTGGATGTTAAAATTGATAAACATAATAAAGGAGGCATCATCAAATGATACAGATCGACGATGCAGGCTGGGGAAGCCTGCTTATGGGAGTGATAATAGCAGGTTACCGCAGAGAGACCGGGGATTTCGCCTGGAAGGAAATACCTGTGGAGATGTTCCAGGGGGAGAACTTCCTGAGGGAGGCTTACAGGCAGGGCGCTGTGGATGCAGTCAAAGGGGTTCTCCTTCAGCTGAGGCACAAGCCCGAGGAGCCAATCGAGATCTGCACAGGATATGTTCTTGATGGGATCCGCAACTACCTTTCAGAACAAGGGCTGCACTGGAGTGCAGCAAAGATTACTGGACATCTTCAGGATAAGATAGAACGGCTGCTGCTTGACAACCTCAGGGTCATTGGACTTAAAGACCTCGACTATGAGACCCTTACGGAAAAACACGGTCTTTTTTTCTGGAATGCCCTCAGGTGGCTTAAAGGCGGGGGTATAAACGGCAAGGCGCTGCCTGAGCGGGAGCGGGTTGCAAAGACTGGATGGCCTACATATCATATATGGGCGAGCATGCCCTACAACGAGGCAAAAAAAGCGGCAAAGAACCTTAAGGCTGCAAGGAGGTCTGCAAAGTGGAGAGCATCCTTTTAAGTCTGCCGCCAAAGTCTTACTTGAACCTGAAGGCGATCACGCCTATTGCGCAGGCCTCCGGCGAGTGTGTGGTCCAGGGCAGGGTCTCGCATCTCAGCCTGAAGGGGAAATACCTGTGTGCAACGGTTGCAGACAAGACAGGGAGTCTCGATGCCGTCTTCTTTTCACACAATAACTTCCACAGGTTTTATTTCAAGGCAGGCAGTTTTGTGACCCTGAGAGGCAGGCTTAAAGATGGGGAGATGATACACCCGAAGATCGTTGCTCCCGATGCCATAGGCACGATAAAACCTGTTTACAAAAAGGGCGTTACCGCAAGAAAAATCCTCAAGGCTATTGAGGATATTTCCCCTGAGGATGACCCTGTGCCTGCCGGCATCAGAGACAAGAGGGGTTTGCCTGACATGAAGGAGACGCTAAGGATGCTGCACTTTCCCGATAGTATGGATGATGTGGAATTTGCCAGATGGCGTCTGGCATATACAGAGATTTATGCCGAACTATCCTCTATCAATGGCAGGCCCGATGAGGGGATTGTTATAAGCACACCGCAGGATAAACTCATGGAGTTTATAAAAAACTTCCCTTTCAAGCTTACAGGCAGTCAGATGGAAGCCATCTCTGACATCCTCAGAGACCTTGGTTCAGGAAAGGCTATGAGAAGGATGCTTATAGGGGATGTCGGAACCGGCAAGACCGAGGTGGCAATAGCTGCGATATATGCAGCGGTTTCAAGCGGTTTCAGAACGCTTTACCTCTGTCCCACAGAGGTCCTCGCTATACAGACATACCACAGGATGGCCAGAGCTCTGGCAGGCAGCGCTTATGTCGCCCTGTATACGGCATCTGAGAAGGTTAAAAAGGCTACCCCTGATGTGTTGGTTGGAACACATGCCCTGCTGTATAATGGCTGGCAGCATCATAAGATAGGCCTTGTTATCATTGATGAGCAACACAAGTTCGGCGTAAAACAGAGGGAAAGGCTTATAGTCTTTCCTGAGTGCAATTTCCTTGAGCTCACCGCCACCCCTATCCCTCGTTCATATGCGATGCTGATGCAGAGCATCATGGATATGTCCATCCTTTCGGATATGCCTTTCAAGAGGAATGTCAGGACAGAGCTTGTTGTGGACAAAAAAGACTACAACAGGATTATAGGACTTGTCAGAGAAGAGGTGGGCAAAGGCAATCAGGCGCTCATTATCTATCCCTCTGTCGAGTCAGAGAAAAGCAATCTGAGAGCCGCGAGGAAGGCATATGAGGACTGGCAGAAGATCTTTCATGAACGAAGCGATATCGACCTTCTCTATGGAAGCATCCCTGACAAGGAGTCCATACTCAAAAGGTTCGCCGATGGAAGGTCATCTGTTTTAATCTCCACATCCGCTTCAGAGGTGGGCATAGACATACCAAAACTGACGGTCTGCGTTGTCGTGAATGCCGAGAGGTTCGGACTGTCTCAGCTGCATCAGATGAGAGGCAGGGTCGGCAGGCGGGGCAACCATGGGTATTGCTGTATGATCTGCAAGAACGAAAAATCACAGGGAAGACTGAAGGTTCTTGAAACAACCGATGACAGTTTCAGGATAGCTGAAATGGATATGAACCAAAGGGGCTTTGGGCTGCTGAGCGGAGATGCGCAGGCAGGAGAGTTTTTCAGGTATTTCACCCTGAAGGATTATGAGATTTTAGGCATTGCAAAGGAGGATGTAGAGGAGGTTCAGAAAAAACAACAGGCCTTCGGACTTAGGATTTCAAGTCCGAAGGCCTGTTGAAAATACTGCTGTTTTGCTATCTTATGATCCCTAATAGTTTTGCAATCAGATTCACTGCGCCAGGGTTAAAGAGGATGATAATGAACGCCAGGATGAGAAAATACAGCTTTAATTTCCCTATAACATCCACTCTCACAGTCTGGATTTCCTGTCTCACAGTCTGGATTTCACCCTCCAATCGTGCAATATCCGCTTTTGTTGCCAGCTCTTTGGTTAATTCGTCTTTTACCTCAAGCTTTCTTTGAAGCGATATGGCGTCAATAGAAGTCTCTATAGCCTCAACAACCTCTTTTGCCTCTTCTTTGCCTAATCTTTTCTCAAGTGCTTCATATACTCTTATCGGCAGTGTGGCAGACATTGTCATATGTCTCCTTTCTTGTTTTATACCATATCTCCGAGTTTTTGTAAAGCCTTTGATTCTCTGCCGCTCCACACCTTTTCCCATTCGCCATCTTTTCGCATGAACACATCAAAGTCGGTATGAAAGTGGCCGTCATCTGTGCATAACCAGCATCGCGCCTCACCCGTGTTAACATCCGCTAACACATCGTCAAGATTTTTATATCGCCCAATATGTGTTTCAGCGGCGCAATATTTACAATTGTCTATCTTGAACTCTGGCATATGTTGCCTCCTGTCTGTTATTCAAGATTGTTCCTACTAATTTTGTTCCGATCAACTTTGAGGCCTTCCCGGGGTCGGCTGATATATCTCCTATGGTTTTCAGGCCTGCTCCATACAGCCTTTGCGCTCTGACAGCGCCTATCCCCGGCAGGGTGCAAAGCTGTGCAAGCTCGGAAGCAACGCCATATTTCAGTCTTATCGAAAGTATATCAAAGTCCTGCTTGATATCTTTATAGAACCTGCTGAGAGCCTTCAGGGTCTGTGAGACCCTGCCGCTGTCAGCCTGAAAACCCCTTACTATACTCGCAATCTCAGGCGCACAACCAGACATCCCGGAAAGTATTAGATAGATTGCATAGCAATTTACTACCCTGTCATACAGCACTTCTCTGCCGTTTCCCTGCAATATCCCTACATAGTTGTTTATTTTGTCTCTCAGTGAGTTAGAGATGGGATAACCAGGGAAGGCATTCCCGATAGCCCACGAGATATCGTAATCGCTGCTGTCCTGCGGTATCTCAAGGAAACCGCTTCTGAGACGGGCTACCATATAGGGGGAGTAGTAAAACCATGATGCAATCTTCCCCACAGGCGTCGTAACATACCTGCCTTCTGTATCCTCTTTTATGGCCCCCCAGTATATCAGTTCATCAATGACCTCTTTAAGCTCTTCTATGGTATGTCCACGCTTTGCTGCAAAACTTCTCTGATACCACCTCAGTAACCTCTGTAATGTGTTTACATCCTCATTTATCTCATTTACGAGATGAAATGCAAGCTCCTCTTTGTCAGCAAGCCTGCTTTCAATGTCGGGGAGGTAGTCAAGCAGGTCTTTATATAGATGTTCTTTGGACTCAGGATAAAGTATGTAGGCATCGCCCCTGGGGTCAAGCCCTACCCTGCCGCTTCTGCCCACCATTTGTTTGAGGTCCAGGACAGAAACCTCCTGAAGTCCTCTGTGGACGCCGGCTATTATCACCCGCCTGGCAGGCAGGTTAAGCCCATAAGCAAGGGTCGAGGTTGCGAGCAGCACGTTGAGGCCGCCATCTTTGAATTCCTCAGCCAGTCTTGCCCTCTCGGCCTTTTCTTTATCGGCGTTGTGAAACTCGCCCTTAATTCCCATGTTTTCCAGGTTTTCCAGCAACTGCCTTCCAATCGCTTTTGTGTGAGTGAATACTATAAACTTGTCAGAGGGATATCTTTGCAGGATGTCAATGACCTTGAGCTTCAGGCTGCCCATCTTCTCATAGTATGTCCCGGAATCCCTGTACGGCTCATACCATACATCCAGTTTGCAGGGCCTCCAATCGCTGGAAATCAGGTAAGTATTCTTATTGTTCAGGGCGCACAGCCATTCGGCAATCTCTTTTGTGTTTGGCATTGTAGCTGATAAAAATAGTATCCTGGAACCTGCAACAGCGGAATACCTCATCAAGGCGCACTCCAGGGCGCTGCCTCTTTGGGGCATGCTAAGAAGATGCCCCTCATCAATTACAATCACCCCTACTTTTTTAAACCAGTCCATTACCCTGTCTATCCTTCTTGTAAGGGAATCCAGAAGCTCCGAGGTCATTACCGTTATATCGGCCTCTGAGCATTCCTTCAGGGTCTTCTCCCTGTTTTCAGGAAGAAGGTAATCCCCTGTGGCAATTGCCAGTTTTCTTGTGGAAAAGGGATGTCCCGGATCCGACCAGTCATCAATCTTTTCCTGGGCAAGCGCCTTCAAAGGACACAGGTATATGCACGCCTTCCCTTCGGACAGCCCCTGTGCAAAAGCCATCTCTGCAATCGCTGTCTTGCCGGCGCTGGTTGCAGCGGCAATCACGGCATTTCCTTCTTTGCTGTAGACTTTCAGAAATGCAGACTGGACAGGGTTGAACCTTTCATACCCAAATTCCATCAATGAGAATCCGCCTGTGCTGGTCCATTCGTCTTGCTTTACAGGGACTTCTATCACTGTGGGAAGACCCTGCTTCTGGGTGCTGTGCATAATGCCGCCATATTCAGTTTTGAGGTCTTCGATAAAGTCCTTCAGCCTCTGTAATGCCCCTTCTGTCCTGTAGATGCGTCTGCTCTTTGTCAGGGGCCTCTCATCCCTGGTATCATAGATAAAGACCCTGATGGCATCTCTGCCTGCACCTCTGCTTTTCCCAGAGGCGTTTATAGAGCTGTATACCCTGACAATTCTGTTGTCGCCTATCAGCAAGTCGTATACATATTCATTGCCATGGAGAAAAGGGTTGTTTATGCCAAGGCATCCCTCGAACTGCTCTTTACTGAATGTTTGAAATGACATGATTTCTCCTCCTTGATATTAAAAAGCCCCGAGAACAGTACTTCGGTACTGCCCGCGGGGCTGTGAGATTAACTTGATAGATATTAGGATTTTCCGCAGAGCGGGGAGCCTCGGCGCCTCAACAATCGTCAAGATCGCAAAAGCGGCTGTATATCCTCTATAGCCTGGCTGGAAATAATCCCCGGAATCTCAACAGCAACGCTGCTGCAAATAGACCATAGGATATAAGGTACTCCACAAAACTCCCTGTGTGAAACAGCTTCAGGGCTGCTCTCCTACTGCCCAATAGAGGGATTCCCGTTATTGTGAGGGAATCGGCTAACAGATGTAATGAGACACCTACAGCCAGGCTCAGGTCTGCCCATAACACTGTCTTGTAGAAGTTTACGGAGTTAAGGTAGGTATTGGACATGATGTGGGGCTTCAATATATGGATCAGCAGCAGACCTGCCGCGCATATGGCAAGCCAGACAAAAGGATTGTGTGACAATCCTCTGTGTTTCAGCAGCTTCTTATCCCTGCTGCCCTCTATTGCATCAGGCGCCACTGAGAACACTGCCGAGGCTATAGACAACGGGAGGCTGCCGCTCAGGATAAGAGGAACGCTGAAGCCTATTATCTGGTGGTTTGCCCATTTCATATATGATATTAGGCTCTGCAATCCGGGGACCGTCCTTCGGGCAAAAAAGCCACCCGGGTGGTAAATCCTGTTCAAATCTGAAAAGTCTGAGTTTTTTCGTATGCTATAATTCAACAGGAGGTAATATATGAAGACAAAGAATAGGTTTAAAGGGGTTTTGGAGGGCATCTTGCTATATCCTGTGGTTTTCGTCCTCGGCATTGTGGTGTTCGGCCTGATATTGTCTGTGCCAATCTGCCTGATCCACCCATCAAGGATAATGAACCTGTGGCTCGTGAGGCAGTACGGTCTTCCTGCAGCCCTGACAGCATTGGCAACCATCAATCTCATCATATACCAGCTTACAGGGACTATAGTCCATTACATCTGGCAGAAAAAAGGCATAAGCAACAGCATAAAACATGCAGGGCCAGATGAAAGGATGCTGCTGAAAAGGCAGTATGGGGTCAAAACCGACAGAGCCCTCAGGAAGGTCAAGGTCAGACCATCGGTCCTGACATCGATGCTTTTTGCAAACAGGGGCAGTTCCATAGTAAGGCAATACCTCATAGACGGCCCCCATATCGCCGATAAACAGGTTGGTATAATCACAAGCAGGGGTTTCTTTGAGTTTGCAGTCCGCGCCTCTGAGGATATGAACAGGGATTTTTTCTCAAAGGTATTTCATCCAAGGTTCAGGAGATATCTTTTTATATGGGTAGCCTTTGTCAATATGTCTTTTATATTCTGGGGGCTTATACCGTATGCATTCAGCCTCCTGACCCACTTTGCGATGGCAAATGAATTCGTTGCCAACCTTACTGGCGAGGAGACCATTAAGGAGGGTGCAGATGCGAAGTTCATCCAGAGGCTTCATGATGAGATATGGCGGCAAAGGCATGAAAGAGGAGGTTAGAAAGAAAGGAGGTATAACCTGATGATATTTACAAGTAATGGGAAAATAGTGACCCCGGAGCAATACCATAGAGCAGTGCAGTGTATGCATTACAAATGGCTGTTGAAATCCACCGGCCTTGATTATGTCATCCCCTTTCTGTGTCTGACTGTCTTGTTTATACTTCTGGATAGGTTCATGGCTCCTGAGCGGTTCAAGTTCAGGATAGACAACGACCTCAGGTTATCCATCAGAATGGTGGTCAGGGCATTGAAGTTCTGTTTCAAGATGCTTTTAGCCATATTCACCGTTTTATCGTTGTTCAAACTTATGCATTTTATGCATCATGGCGAGGAGCAGCCCAGGTGGGCTGGCCCCCTGATTCTGCTGCTTATAGGGATAGGGCTTGCAGTAATTCTTATAAAGGCAACCTCCAGAATACTGTCCAGGCGGAGGCGGGCGGAAACAGGGCATAATCCCGCTGCTGGCAGTGTCCAGGGTGGAAGGGGAAGGGTATACTGTCCTTACTGTAAGGAAGAGGTATGGTCTGACGCTGTAAAGTGCAGGCACTGCGGAGAGAGGCTGGATATGGATAAACAAGGTTCATCCTCCACTGCCAGGGCAGTCAGCAAAGGCGCAAAGGAGAAACAGTACTCGGATTATTGGTACAGGTATTATGAACGCTGTATTTTCTGGGCTGTATCGATTGTGTGGATTTTTATGACAGCCGGGACGGCAACATTTCTTTTGAGTTTGGACCCTAAACAGTGGGTGGCTGAAACACTCACAACCTATGAGTATTACCTTATATTTCTCCTGGTATTTTCCCTGGCATTTATATTTCTGGCTGCAGTGGTGTGGTATGTGTATCTGGTTAATAAGTTGAATGACTGGTATTATAAGGAATAACAGAGGCTCACAATGGCCGCAATCATAGGGGCATTGCCAATCAGACAGTATGCGATTGTTGCCTTGTGCTATGTGGCATTCAATCTCATTGTCCACCAGATTACAGGCGTTGCCCTGGTTTATTGGTGGTACTATAAAAACAGGAGAAACCTTGTGATAAATGCATCCCCGGAAATGAGAGCGGTGTTCAAGGATATATACAGGGTTGCGACCGACAAGGAGCTTGAAAGACACGGCATAAAACCAAAAGTGTTTCTGGTGCTGCTGCACTCATACATAGGCAAGAACATCGTGAGGGATTTTTTTATAGATGGACCTCATACTGCTGTCGCAGGATTTCAAGGGCTGATCAAAGACCGGAGGCTCTTTGAATTTGCAGTCAAGGTTTTTGAAATAAAGGAAATAGAAAAGAGCGACATAAAGGAGCTGTTTGCGCCAAAACTAAGAAAATATACGTTAATATGGATGGCCTTGCCTTTCTTTACTGTTCCTTTATGGGGGTTTTCACCATATCTATCTAAAACACACAGCCATTTTCGCGCCGTATATGAGTTTGTCAAAGGTTTTTCCTTTGTCCAGGCAGATACACTGTATAATATGGGGAGGGCCGAAGATGTGGAATACATCAAAAAACTCCAGGACGAGGTCATGGGAAAGGAGGCTTGAGACTAATATGATATAGCAATATGTCAGCGGGGATTATCGTAAGCATTCAGGAAATCTTTAATAAGAACAAGGAGGAATCTATGGTAAGAAAAATTGGCCAACTCACAGTTTTGGCTGTATTAGCTCTTTCTTTAATTGGTTGCATGGGAACCATGCAGGCTATTGAAAACAGGAATATGACGACCTATGCAAAGATGAGCAATACAATCTTTCTGGAGCCTACCGAACGGAAAACCATCTATGTGAACATCAAGAATACCTCGGACATGCAGGAGATAGACTTCAATTCCCTTATCAGGGCAAAACTCACTCAGAATGGCTACACTATCACGAATGACTACAGACATGCGGAATTTGTCCTGCAGGTCAATGTTCTGTATATGGGATATGAGAAACAGGGGCTGACTGCCGACGGCATGTTGGCTGGCGGTTTTGGCGGAGCGCTTGTTGGCAGCACTATAGGCAGTGGCTGGAGAGGCCCTATGGCCGCTGGTGTAGGTGGGGCCGTAGTAGGCAGCATCGTCGGGGGTGTTGTTGGCTCCATGATCCATGTCGATACATATCTTGGCTGTGTTGATATCCAGGTCAAGGAGGCGGTGCAGGGCGCTCCTGTTGAGAAGCAGGTTACAACCAATGCTGCAAACGGGATGGGCAACCAGACTGTCACAACATACAACAAAACCGTTAACAGGCAGGAATACAGGACAAGAATAGTAGTTATGGCAAAGCAGACAAATATAAACAAGAACGAGGCTGCCGGGGTTCTTTCTAACAAGCTGGCAACCGAGATTGGCGGGATATTCTAAGACCAAAAAAAAGAGGCAGGAAAGCATATTGCCTTCCTGCCTCACATTAGTCGTCTAACTCGTCTATATCTATATCTGCCTTATCTGCCTTCGGGCGCTTTCTCGGCACCTTCTTTTCGGTCTCTGCAAAACCAATAGATTTTGCATTTCTTACTGCCCTTTTTGTTGAATAAAGGGCAATAAAGGAACATGCAACCGAGAAAGACAGCGGCCATAATACGGCCACTGCCTGTTTTCCAAACACGAAATACCTTTTTAGGTAAACCCTCGTTATTACATATGCTACGGGTATAAGAGATCGG
>JAJYJJ010000004.1 GCA_021789595.1 Nitrospirota bacterium
CCTGGTGACAATGTAAATGTAGTAGGGGAGCTGATAACGCCGATAGCGATGGAGAAGGAATTAAGGTTTGCAATAAGGGAAGGCGGAAGGACAGTGGGTGCAGGCGTTGTTACGGAGATTATAGAGTAATTTAAATAGGGAGCGAATCGGCAATGAGAGACATAATACTTTTACAGTGCACAGAGTGTAAAAACAGGAACTATTCGACCATGAAGAACAAAAAGAATACTCCTGATAAACTGCAGATACAGAAATACTGCAGGCACTGCAGGAAGCATACGGCGCATAAGGAGACAAAGGCATAGGCCAGTAGCTCTAACGGCTAGAGCACCGGACTCCAAATCCGGGTGTTGGGGGTTCGAATCCCTCCTGGCCTGCCAGTATAATTTTTAAGGGGTATAGATGATAGAAAAGATAAAGGAGTTTTTCAGAGAGGTCAAGATTGAACTCAAGAAGGTGGTTTTCCCATCAAAGGATGAGATCATAGGCTCTACCTGGGTGGTGATAATAACAGTATTTATTGTATCTATCTTCTTAGGGCTAATAGATATAGGACTTTCTAGGCTTATTGGTTTATTGATAAGTAATCGCTAAACAGGAGATAATGGTGAAAAACTGGTATGTTGTTCATACCTACTCAGGGTATGAGGAAAAGGTTAAGACCTCCCTTGAAGAGAAGGTGGAGAAGAAAGGTTTTGCAGAGAAGATATCAAAGGTGCTTGTTCCAACAGAACGTGTTATAGAACTCAGGGGTGGTAAGAAAAGGCAGACAGACAAGAAGTTCTATCCTGGTTATATACTGGTCCAGATGGATCTGGATGATGAGACATGGCATTTTGTAAGAAGTACTCCAAAGGTTACAGGGTTTGTGGGTGGCGCCAATCCGATTCCGCTTCCCCAGGAAGAGCTTGATATAATCATTCAACAGATAGAAAAAGGCCCTACTTCGCAGGTTCGTGCCCAATTTAATAAGGGGGATAGTGTAAGGATAATTGACGGGCCGTTTACCAATTTTATTGGATTTGTTGATGAGGTTGACCTTGATCATGGAAAATTAAGAGTAATGGTCAGCATATTCGGCAGACAGACACCTGTTGAACTCAATTTTCTACAGGTTGAGAAGGAGAAGGCATAAAATTCAGGAGGTTTTAGATGGCTAAAAAAGATATTGCAGCTCAGGTGAAATTGCAGATACCAGCAGGCAAGGCAAATCCTGCCCCTCCGCTGGGGCCGGCCCTTGGACCGCATGGTGTAAACATAATGGAATTCTGCAAGGCATTTAATGCCCAGACTCAGGCATTGGGGGATACCATAGTCCCTGTTGTAATAACTATCTATTCTGACAGGTCATTTACATTCATTATGAAGACCCCGCCTGCAGCAGAGCTCCTCAAGAAGGCATCTGGAGTAATCAAGGGTTCAAGTACCCCAAACAAGGATAAGGTCGGCAAGGTTACAGCGGCGCAGGTTAAAGAGATAGCCAGGACAAAACTCCCTGACCTGAATGCATATACGGTGGAGAAGGCTGAAAGGATTATCAGGGGTACTGCAAGAAGCATGGGCATAGAGGTTGTAGATTAGCACTTGTAAGACAGGAGGAACAGATGGGAAAAAAATTTATTGCTGCCAAAGATAAGGTGGATAGAACCAGGCTTTATTCACTTGAGGAAGCTGTTAATCTGGTAAAGGAACTTTCCTATGCAAAGTTTGATGAGACAGTAGACTTTGCTGTAAATCTCGGGGTTGACCCTAAAAAGTCAGACCAGATGGTAAGGGGAACTGTTGTTCTTCCACACGGGACAGGCAAGACTGTCAGGGTTTTGGTCTTTGCAAAAGGTGAGAAGGAAAAGGAGGCCCGTGATGCAGGGGCAGATTATGTCGGGGCCGAGGACCTCGTCGAAAAGATAACCAAGGGTTGGCTTGATTTTGATAAGGTGGTTGCTACCCCGGATGTGATGGGTATGGTAGGCAAGCTCGGCAAGATCCTTGGGCCGAGGGGTCTGATGCCAAACCCGAAACTCGGCACTGTAACATTTGATGTAGCAAGGGCGATCAGGGAAATAAAGGCAGGAAAGGTCGAGTATAAGGTTGAAAAGGCAGGTATTGTCCATGTCCCTATCGGCAAGGTCTCCTTTGATTCGAAGAAACTCTATGACAATGCCGTTGCCATTGTTGAATCAATACTAAAGGCAAAACCATCAACGAGCAAGGGTAAGTACCTGAAAAAGATCTCCTTGTCCTCGACCGTGGGGCCTGGTATTGCCATAGATACATCAAAGATTAGCGCTATTTTTGCGAAATGAGCCGCCTTGCGGTTTTTATAAGGGTCAGAGACAGTAGGTGCTTTGCTTAAAGGATTTGCCATGGACGATAAAACATGGTATGTCCGCCTGCCGAGACCGTGGAGTCTTAGTTCTGGCCTTGTCTTAGAATGAAAGGAGTGATAGTAGCTGAAAAAACAGGAGAAGGCAAGACAAATTAAAGAGCTTAATGATAAGCTCGGCAGGGCAAGGGGTGTTGTTTTTACCGACTACCGGGGGCTGAATGCCTCCGAAATGACGGATCTGAGAAGGGCACTGAAGGCCTCTTCCATAGACTACAAGGTAGTAAAAAATACCTTGGCAAAGAGGGCCTCCGAGGGGACATCAGTGTCATCTGCCAAAGATAGTTTCTCAGGCCCTGTTGCTATTGCTGTTGGCTATGACGACCCTGTTATTCTTGCCAAGAGGATGACCGAATTTTCAGGCAAGAATGAGAAGTTAAAGGTAACAGGCGGGGTTATCGATGGCAGGTTTTTAACCTCGGAAGAGATGAAGGCCATTGCCCTATTGCCACCGAGGAATGTGCTGCTTTCCCAGGTTGTGGGTCTGTTACAGTCACCGATGGGAAAGCTTGCAGGGGCAATGAATGCAACCATAACATCGTTTGCCTATGCCCTGAGGGCATTAGAGAAAAAGAAATCTTTATAGGAGGTCTGATATGAGCGAGGTTACCAAGGAACAGGTCTTTGAGTTTATCGACAAGATGACTGTTCTTGATATGTCTAAGTTTGTTAAAGAATTTGAGGAGAGATATGGCGTAACTGCTGCGGCCCCTGTTGCCGCAGCCGCAGCCGTACCTGGCCTTGCAGCACCAGCACAGGAGGAAAAGACGAGTTTTGATGTAATACTTGCCTCTGCAGGCGAGAAGAAGATACAGGTTATAAAGGTTGTAAGAGAACTTACAGGCCTTGGACTGAAAGAGGCCAAAGAGCTTGTAGATGGGGCACCAAAACCATTGAAGACCGGCGTATCAAAAGAAGATGCAGATGCACTCAAGGCAAAGCTTGAGGAGCAGGGCGCAAAGGTAGAAATAAAGTAAAAATTAGTGTCGGTGTCAGTTCTTAGTGACACTAACCACTGACACCGACACTGAGAATAAAAGGAGAGACATGGCAAGAGTTTTGAGGGAGAGAAAAAATTTCGGGAAGATACCATCAATCCTTGAAATACCTGACCTCATAGAGATTCAGAAGAGGTCATATGAGAGGTTCCTGCAAAAGGATGTCCCCTATGATAAGAGAGAGGATATGGGGTTGCAATCTGCCTTCAATAGTGTATTTCCCATTACAGACTATAACGAGATGTCGAAGATTGAACTGCTTGGTTACACTATAAGTGAGCCGAAGTATACGGTCAGGGAGTGTCTGCAAAAGGGTATTACCTATTCAGCACCATTAAAGATTAAGGTTAGGCTGGATCTGTGGGAAAAGGATGAGGTAGGGAAAAAGTATTTTAAAGAATCAAGGGAACAGGAGGTCTACCTCGGAGAACTTCCGCTCATGACAGATACAGGAACCTTTATCATCAATGGGACTGAAAGGGTTGTGGTCAGTCAGCTTCACCGCTCTCCTGGAGTCTTTTTCAGCCATGATAAGGGTAAGACTCATATAAGCGGCAAACTCCTTTACTCGGCAAGGGTTATACCATCAAGAGGTTCATGGCTTGATTTTGAATTCGATACAAAGGATATACTTTATGTGAGAATAGACAGGAGGAAAAAACTTCCTGCTACAGTACTGCTAAAGGCCCTTGGATACTCTACCGAGGATCTGCTCAAGATATTTTATCCTGTTGAAGAAATAAAGCGACAGGGCGGAACATTTATCAGGCCGCTGAGCGATATACTGGCCGGTATGAAGGCGACCCATGCTATTGTAGCCCCCAAAACAAAGGAGGTCATTGTAAAAGAGGGCGGCAGGATTACAAAAGGCATTCTTAAGAGGATCCATGCATCCGGGATAAAGGAGATCCCTATAACAAAGGATGAGCTTATTGGAAGGATAACGCTTAAAGATATTATAGACCCGGATACAGGGGAGGTTGTACTTGAAGGGAACGAAGAGATAACAAGCGAAATTATAGATAAGATACTTGCTACAAAGATAGATACACTCCAACTGCTGTTTATAGATAGCGTTAATTATCTGCCGTCACTCAGAGATACCCTTATGACGGACAAGATTAACACGGCTGAAGAGGCCCTTATTGAGATATACAGGAGATTGAGACCCGGGGAGCCGCCTACCGTGGATTCTGCAAAAGACCTGTTTAACGGTCTATTCTTCGACTCTAAGAGGTATGACCTGTCTCCTGTTGGAAGGCTGAAACTTAGTAGCAGGCTCAATATTGATGTCCCGTTGGAAACCAGGGTGCTGACGGACAAGGATATAATAGAGATTATGCGATATCTCCTGAATCTGAGGACAGGTAAAGGTGAGGTTGATGACATAGACCATCTGGGGAATAGAAGGATCAGGGCGGTTGGTGAGCTTATAGAGAATCAGTTCAGGATTGGGCTTGTCAGGATGGAAAGGGCGATCAAAGAGAAGATGACCTTAACAGAGTTGGAAACAGCAGTGCCCCACGACCTCATAAATGCAAAGCCTGTGATAGCAGCGATAAAGGAATTCTTCGGTGCAAGCCAGTTGAGCCAGTTTATGGATCAGACAAATCCACTTTCAGAGATAACACATAAAAGGAGGCTGTCAGCCCTTGGCCCTGGAGGGCTCACAAGGGAGAGGGCTGGTTTTGAGGTGAGGGATGTGCATCCTACGCATTATGGAAGGATATGTCCCATAGAAACCCCTGAGGGACCAAACATAGGGCTTATAACCTCTCTTGCCACCTATGCACGGGTTAATGATTTTGGCTTCATCGAATCTCCATATAGGAAGGTCCAGGACGGAAGGGTGACCGATGAGATAGTATATCTCTCCGCAATAGAAGGCGAGAGGTATATCGTGGCACAGGCCACATCCCCTATGGATGATAAAGGCAACCTCTTAGGTGAAACTGTATCTGTGAGGATTGGTGGAGACTTCAGGATGGTTACTCCACAGGAGGTCCAATACATGGATGTCTCTCCAAAACAGATAGTGGGCGTTTCTGCATCCCTGATACCGTTTCTTGAAAATGATGACGCCAACAGGGCGCTCATGGGCTCAAACATGCAGCGCCAGGCCGTACCTCTTTTACAGTCAGAGGCTCCTATTGTTGGTACGGGAATGGAATATGTAGCAGCAAGGGATTCGGGTGTAATCCTTTTGGCAAAAAGGCGAGGAGTTGTTGAGAGTGTTGATTCTACGAGGATTGTGATCAGGTCTTCCAAAGATGGAGGCGTTGACATATACAATCTTATAAAGTTTTACAGATCAAATCAGGCTACCTGTATAAATCAGAAGCCGACAGTCAAGGTGGGCGATAAGGTTGAGGCAGGACAGGTTATTGCAGATGGCCCTGCCACTGATATGGGCGAGCTTGCACTTGGCAAGAATGTCCTTGTAGCATTTATGCCATGGGGGGGGTATAACTTTGAAGACGCCATCCTCTTAAGCGAAAGGCTGGTAAGGGAAGATGCCTTTACGTCGATACATATAGAGGAGTTTGAGATAGAGGCAAGGGAGACAAAACTCGGAAGGGAAGACATAACAAGAGATATCCCAAATGTTGGGGAGGAGGCACTGAAAAACCTTGATGACAGCGGTATAATAAGGATTGGAGCAGAGGTGAAGCCTGGTGACATCCTTGTCGGCAAGGTAACCCCAAAGGGCGAGGTGCAGTTAACCCCGGAGGATAAACTCCTCAGGGCGATTTTTGGCGAAAAGGCAGGCGAGGTGAAAGAGAGCTGTCTCTATGTACCTCCTGGAATCGAGGGTACTGTAATTGATGCGAAGATCTTCTCAAGAAAGGGTGTTGAAAAGGATGAGAGGGCCAAGAGCATAGAGGAAGAAGACATACAGAGACTCCAGAGGGATATGGAGGAAGAGATAACCATACTGAAGGATGAAAAGGCAAAAAAGATAAGAGAAAAGCTCTTTGGTCAGAAGGTAAAGGATGATGTCAAGGTTCCAAGGGTTGGTGTAATATGTCAAAAGGGCAAGAAACTAACAAAAGAGCAGATCAGTAATATTCCAGATGAACATCTAAAGAAGGTAAAGGTCGCAGATGAGGATATTCAAAGGGAGATAGCCCAGATAGATGAGGAGACAGAGAATTATATCAGGGCACTTAGCACCCATTACGAGGAGAGGATTGGAAGGCTTAAAAAAGGAGATGAACTTCCGCCAGGTGTTTTTAAGTTAATAAAGGTCTATATAGCCATGAAGAGGAAAATACAGGTCGGTGACAAGATGGCAGGAAGACACGGAAACAAAGGTGTTGTTGCCGTGGTCCTTCCAGAAGAGGACATGCCCTATCTTCCAGACGGCACGCCTGTTGACATAGTGCTTAACCCCTTAGGTGTTCCATCAAGGATGAATGTTGGCCAGATACTTGAGACCCACCTTGGATGGGCAGCAAAGGCACTTGGCCTCTATGTGGCAACCCCTGTTTTTGAGGGGGCAAAAGAAGGAGAGATTAGGGAGCTTTTGCATGAGGCAGGCCTTCCTAAATCAGGGCAGAGCATACTGTATGATGGAAGGACAGGAAGACCGTTCAGCAGGCCTGTTACAGTTGGTTCTATGTATATGTTGAAGCTCCATCATCTGGTAGATGATAAAATACACGCACGCTCTATTGGACCTTACTCTTTGGTGACGCAGCAGCCACTTGGAGGCAAGGCACAATTTGGAGGACAGAGGTTAGGGGAAATGGAGGTCTGGGCGCTTGAGGCATACGGTGCAGCACATACCCTTCAGGAGTTCTTGACGGTGAAGAGCGATGATGTCACCGGCAGGGCCAGGATGTATGAGGCAGTTGTAAAGGGTGATGCGACACTTGAGCCAGGACTCCCAGAATCATTCCATGTATTGATAAAGGAACTCCGGAGTCTTGCTCTCGATGTAGAGCTTCTGGAAGAAAAACCGAAAGGGGTTTAGCTTTGGTGGAAGACATCTATGCACTTTTCGAAAGGCCCAAAAATCCAACAGAGTTTGAGGCCATAAGGGTTCGCCTTGCCTCGCCTGAGAAGATAAGGGCATGGTCCTACGGTGAGGTAAAGAAACCGGAGACAATAAACTACAGGACATTCAAGCCGGAAAGGGATGGCCTTTTCTGTGCTAAGATATTCGGCCCGATAAAGGACTGGGAATGTATATGCGGCAAATACAAAAGGATGAAGCACAGGGGGATTGTCTGCGATAAATGCGGTGTTGAGGTTATTCAATCTAAGGTGAGAAGGGAAAGGATGGGGCATATAGAGCTTGCTACCCCTGTCGCCCATATATGGTTTCTCAAAGGCATTCCAAGCAGGATAGGCACACTCCTTGACATGACCATGAGGCATCTTGAAAAGGTTCTGTATTTTGAGAGTTATGTCGTGGTTGACCCTGGCAATACACCACTAAAGGAAAAAGACCTGCTTACAGAGGAAGAATATAGAAGGAAGCAAGCAGAATACAGTGATAGTTTTAAGGCCGGGATAGGTGCAGAGGCCATAAGGGAGCTGCTGAGGGCTGTTGACCTTGATGCCCTTGCCAAGGACTTAAGGGGAAAGATGCACGAAGCCCAGTCCCTTGGTGTTAAACGCAGGCTTGCAAAAAGGCTGAGGGTTGTAGATGCCTTTAGAAAGTCTGACAATAAGCCCGAGTGGATGATACTTGATGTTATCCCTGTGCTTCCTCCTGACCTGAGGCCGTTAGTCCCGCTTGAGGGTGGCCGCTTTGCAACATCTGACCTCAATGACCTTTACAGAAGGGTGATAAACAGGAATAACAGGCTTAAGAGACTTATGGAGCTCAGGGCGCCGAGTGTCATAATCCGTAATGAAAAGAGGATGCTCCAGGAAGCGGTGGATGCCCTTTTTGACAACGGTAGAAGGAGCAAGGTCTTAAAGGCAACAACAAAGAGGCCGCTCAAATCTCTGAGTGACATGATAAAGGGGAAACAGGGCCGCTTCCGCCAGAACCTCCTTGGGAAAAGGGTTGATTATTCAGGCCGTTCTGTTATTGTTGTTGGTCCTGAGCTTAAGCTTCACCAGTGCGGTCTACCAAAGAGGATGGCGCTTGAGCTATTTAAGCCCTTTATCTTTAACAAGCTTGAGGATAAGGGTTATGTGACTACGATCAAGGCCGCAAAGAAACTTGTGGAAAAAGAAAGGCCAGAGGTATGGGATGCCCTTGAAGAGGTCATAAGGGAACACCCCGTTCTACTTAACAGGGCGCCGACCCTTCACCGTCTTGGAATCCAGGCATTTGATCCTGTGCTTGTTGAAGGCAAGGCAATAAAACTCCATCCACTTGTCTGCACGGCCTTTAATGCAGACTTTGATGGTGACCAGATGGCTGTTCATGTCCCCCTTTCAATAGAGGCACAGATAGAGGCAAGGGTCCTTATGATGTCTGTCGGCAACATACTATCCCCCGCAAGTGGGAAACCTATCACCTTACCGACTCAGGACATGGTGCTTGGCATATATTATCTGACAAAGGTCAAAAGGGGTGTCAGGGGTGAGGGAAGGATATTTGCGGACCGTGAAGAGGTGAGAATTGCATATGACGCCAATGAGGTTACAGAGCATGCGATGATAAAGGTAAGGATGGACGGTCAGAGGGTGGATACAACCGCTGGAAGGATTATATTCAGTGAAGTCCTTCCAGAGGAGATACCCTTTAGTATGATAAACAAAGAGATGACCAAGAAAGAGCTCGGAAAACTCGTGGAGTACTGCTATAAGAGTGCTGGCAAAAGGGCCACTGTTGTGTTGCTTGACAGCATCGAGAAACTCGGTTTTTATTATGCTACCCGTTCAGGCATGTCTATATGTATTGATGACATGCATGTGCCATCGAAGAAGACCCAGCTCATAAAAGAGGCAGAGCAGGAGGTCATGGAGGTACAGAAGCAATATGCAGAAGGCCTCATAACAAATGGTGAACGGTATAACAAGGTCATAGATATATGGGCGCAGGTTACAGAGAGTGTTGCAGATGAGATGATGAAGGAACTCGGTGCAGAGGATGGCAGGGAAAGGTTGACAGAGGAAGACCTAAAAGAAAGGCGGTCATTTAACAGCGTCTTTATGATGGCTGACTCAGGGGCAAGGGGAAGCACAGCCCAGATAAGACAGCTTGCCGGGATGAGGGGCCTTATGGCAAAACCCTCAGGCGAGATTATAGAGACGCCTATTACTGCCAACTTCAGGGAGGGATTGACTCCGCTACAATACTTTATATCCACACATGGCGCAAGAAAAGGGCTTGCGGATACAGCATTGAAGACCGCCAATTCCGGCTATCTTACAAGAAGGCTCGTTGATGTTGCCCAGGATATTATAGTTGCAGAGGATGACTGCCATACCATTGATGGAATCTATATCACATCCCTTGTTGAGGGCGGAGAGATAATAGAGCCCCTTGAGGAGAGGATTATTGGAAGGGTTTCTTCTGAGACTATAAAGGACACAATAACAAAGGAGATTATTGTCAAAAAGGACCAGGAAATAGACGAGGAGGTCGCAAGGAAGATTGTGGATGCAGGCATAGATAAGGTTAAGATAAGGTCTGTCCTTACATGTCAGTCAAAACATGGCGTGTGTATAAAATGTTATGGCAGGGACCTTGCGAGGGGAGATAAGATAGAGATAGGCGAGGCTGTTGGCATCATAGCCGCACAGTCCATCGGAGAGCCTGGCACACAGCTTACCATGAGGACATTCCATATCGGTGGCACAGCTTCCAAGGTTGTAGAGCAGACAGTGCTTGAGGCAAAAAACTCAGGGAAGATAAAGTTCATAGGGTTGAATACAGTTAGAAACAGGGAAGGCCTCCTTGTAGTAATGAATAGAAACGGCAGTATTGCTATAGTGGATGCCCAGGGCAGGGAGAAGGAGAAGTACTCTGTTGTCTACGGAGCAAAGCTTGTGGTTGAAGACGGTAAACATGTGAATATCGGGCAAAGGCTTGTTGAATGGGATCCATACTCGATGCCGATCCTTACAGAGGTGGGCGGCAAGGTCGCCCTTGGCGACCTTGTGGAAGGCGTTACCATCAAGGAAGAGGTTGACGAGGTGACAGGTCTTGCACATAAGGTTATTATAGAATACCCTGCCCAGACGAGGCCGAGGATATCACTAAAGGATAAAGAGGGCAAGGCGACCCTCAAGATCCCAGGGACAAACAACCCTGCCAGATACCTTCTGCCCTCAGGCGCCCATGTCCTTGTTGAAAAGGGACAGGAGGTTTATCCAGGAGATATACTCGCCAAGATTCCGAGGGAGACGACAAAGACAAAGGATATAACGGGAGGTCTTCCAAGGGTTGCAGAGCTGTTTGAGGCAAGGAAGCCAAAGGAGCAGGCCATTGTCAGTGAGATAGACGGCGTGGTGGAGTTTGCAGGCTTTGTAAAAGGTATGAGAAGGGTAGTGGTTAAAAGCGGAACTGATAGCAGGGAATACCTTATTCCAAAGGGTAAGCATATCAGCGTTCATGAGGGTGACTGGGTAAGGGCTGGAGAGCCTTTGATGGACGGCTCTGTTAATCCCCACAGCATCCTTGATATACTTGGCCCGAAGGAGCTGCAACGGTATCTTGTTGAAGAGGTTCAGAAGGTCTATCGACTTCAGGGCGTTTCCATAAACGACAAGCACATAGAGGTAATTGTCAGGCAGATGATGAAAAAGGTCAGGATAGATGACCCTGGAGATACAGACTTCCTCATTGGAGAACAAATAGACAGGTCTGCCTTTATCGAGGAAAATGAAAGGGTTACTGCTCAGGGCGGTAAACCAGCATCAGCAAGGCCGCTTCTTTTGGGCATAACAAAGGCATCATTGACAACAGAGAGCTTTATATCTGCTGCCTCATTCCAGGAGACCACAAGGGTGTTGACAGAGGCTGCAATAAATGGGATGCTCGATACACTCAGGGGTCTCAAGGAAAATGTAATAATGGGAAGATTGATCCCTGCGGGCAGTGGAATGGCAAGGTATCGCAACACATTTGTAAAAAGACCGCAGCAGTTACAAACAGAACCTGCAACCGAAGAATAAGATTGTATGGGACAGGGGCATGAGAGGTGAGGATATAAAAGATCCCTCACCGCCTCATGCCTCAGAAGACTTACGCTTTATCGCAGATTCCATGCTTGGCCGTTTATCAAGATGGCTGAGGCTTCTTGGCTATGATACGCTGTACTTCCCAACCATAGAGGATAACAAGATCATCAGGATAGCAAGGTCTGAGGGCAGGATACTGCTGACAAGGGATACACGCCTTATAAAAGAAAAGGGCGTTGGTGTTAAGTTTCTCCTTTTGACAAGCAACGACACCGTTCATCAGGTGCTTGAGGTGATAAAGATATTTGGCCTTATGGCAGGGGATATGAAAAGATGTGCGCTCTGCAATGGGGTATTGAAGAACATTGAAAAGGCATCTGTGCAGGATTCTGTCCCTGAGTATGTCTATTTGAATTTCAGCTCTTTTATGAAATGCACTGAATGTGGTAAGGTTTACTGGCAGGGTTCTCATATAAGGAGATTTAGAGATAGATTTGAGAAGATGATCTCAGTATCTTCAGAGAGCAACCAGGATATGGAGGAGACAGAGAACTGAGTTGGATCCGAGAAGGCAGCTTGGGATTTCTATCGCTCTTCTTGTTGTTGTTATTGCAACCGGGACAATCGGCTATAGCCTTGTAGAGGGCTGGAACCTCTTTGATTCCCTTTACATGACTGTGATAACATTAGCAACAATCGGATACAAAGAGGTTCATGAGCTTTCTAAAGCTGGAAGGGCATTTACTATATTCCTCGTATTCTTTGGTGTTGGCGCCATGGCCTATGCTGTTAGAAATGCTACAAAGGTCATGATCGAAGGAGAACTAAGGGAGGTCTTAGGGAGGAGAAGGGTGGAAAAGAAGATTAGAGACCTTAAGGGGCATCAGATAATCTGCGGCTACGGCAGGATGGGCAGGATAGTGTGTAGGGAGCTGTTCCAAAGGCATGTCCCGTTTGTAGTTGTTGAAAATAATCCCGAGGTTGTCGCAGGCCTTGACAAAGAGGTACTCATTATACAGGGCGATGCAACACAGGACAATGTGCTTGAAGAGGCAGGCGTTAAAAAGGCGGATGGACTTGTATCCGTGCTTTCCTCTGATGCCGATAATCTCTATGTTGTGCTGAGTGCAAGGGGATTAAACCCGAACCTCACCATCGTTGCGAGGGCAGGGGAAGAGGGTTCTGAACAAAAACTCCTGAGGGCAGGCGCTGACAAGGTTGTCTCTCCATACCACATAGGCGGCCTGAGAATCGCCCATACGATACTAAAGCCGGCGGTTGTGGATTTTATTGAGTTTGCAACAAGGAGTGGCAATCTTGAACTGCAGATAGAGGAGATCCAGGTGAGAGAGGGTTCAAGGCTTTCGGGTCAAAGCCTTGATCAGTGTGGTATAAGAAAGGAGCTCGGCATTATCGTGGTTGCTATAAAAAGGGCTACGGGGGAGATGGAATTTAACCCCACATCCGATAGTGTTATATTAGCAGGTGATACCCTGATCGCCCTTGGCGAAAGCAGCCACCTGAAGATACTCGAGGAGATGATTGGTGTAAACAATTCAGCTATGTCAAGGGCCAGATCAGAATAGCCCCATCTGTCCTTTTTCAGGCATATCTGCTTCTTCTTTTATGTCGATTTTTTGTCTCTTTTTGCCGAATATGCTGATTACCCCATGAATTCCATCATAGCCAGGCGTTATTGAAAGCTGCTTGTTCCTCACACGCATTATGCCTTCTGAAACCCGTGGCTCTGTAATCCGTTTAATCTCCTCTTCGGGCATATCAAGGAGTATGAAGAATTCTGAGCCGGCCATTGCTATCATACGGTCGTATTCCTTCTGCACGGTTGATGTATTTACCCCTACTGCAAGGGCCTCGGCTATTATCTCCTCAAGTGGTACAAGGTGTCTTGCAGGTATGGCATCCTCCGGTATAAAGCCTGCTTTTCTATCTGAAAGTTCTTCAACCCTGCTCATAACCCCTACAGTGACAGGCTTACCGCATACAGGACATCTGCCGCGGTGTTTCTTTGTATCTTCAGGGGAAAGCATGATATTGCATGCCCTGTGGCCGTCATAATGGTATTTGCCCTCCTCAGGGTAAGACTCTATGGTAAATAGAAACCGCTTTTTATCCTTTTCTTTGATTATCCTGACAATCTCGTTATAATCCATCTCCGCATCAAAGACATTTGCCTCCCTACCGAGCTTTGAAGGAGAATGTGCATCTGAATTTGAGATAAGCGTAATCCTGTCAAGGCCGGATAGTCTCCAGTTCATTGCAGGGTCCGAGGACAGACCTGTCTCTATGGCATGTATATATCTGGAATATTCACCAAAACACTCCTCGATGGAATCAAAGCCTGAGTTGCTTCCAAATACAGAAAACCACGGCGTCCAGGCGTGTGCTGGGATGACCATGCAGTCAGGCGAGGCATCCATAGCAATCTTGACAATCTCTTTAGCTGGGATGCCGAGTATGGGCAATCCAGCCGACGACAGATTCCCTCTCTTGCTGAGCGCGGAGTTTATCTTTAATGCGGCCTCAAAGCTTGGTGCAAGGATGATATTGTGTATCCTGCGCATCTTTCCACCCTCGCTGTAGATATGGCTTATCTCGGCTGTCAGCATAAAATAGGGCGGCCTGTTGGTGTCCTTTAAAGAGAAAAGGCCGTTTTGAGCAGAGCGCAGCTCTGACTTCAGTAAAGAGAAATACAATGGGTGTGTGAAATCCCCTGTGCCAACGATGTCAATACCCTTTTTCTTTGCCCAGAGGGCAATCGTCCTCACATCCATGTCCTTGCTTGTGGCACGGCTAAATTTAGAATGGATATGGAGGTCTGCTATTATACGCAAATGGATCTCCTCCTCTTTATTGTGGATTAATTATAATTTCAATAGTGCATTATGTCCAGAGGTTTATTATTGTTTCAGAACTCAGGTTGACATTGCTCTGGTCTTTGGGATTCAATATAGTTTATGGATGTCTTTGATAGCATAATTGAATTAATAGGCAAAACCCCTATTGTCAGACTCAGACACCTGTTGGGCGAAGACGACGCAGAGGTTTATGCAAAGCTCGAAGGCTTTAATCCAGGCGGTTCTGTAAAGGACAGGATTGCTTTTTCTATGATTGAGGCAGCAGAGAGGGATGGAAGCCTCAAGCCAGGTGGTACAATCATTGAGCCGACAAGTGGCAATACAGGGATTGGTCTTGCCATGGTAGCCTGTGTAAAGGGTTATAGGCTGATCCTGACCATGTCAGAAGCCATGAGTCTTGAAAGAAGGCAGCTTATGCAGGCATATGGTGCGGAGATTATCCTTACACCGGCGGCAGGCGGGATGATGGGTGCTGTTGACAGGGCAATGGAGATTCTAAAAGGAAATCCTGATTATTTTATGCCATATCAGTTTGAAAACCCTGCAAACCCTGATGTCCACAGAAGGACAACTGCTAAAGAGATTGTTGATGCTGTTGGCACTGAGATAGATGCCTTTGTTGCAGGGGTCGGCACAGGTGGTACAATCACAGGGGTCGGCGAAGTATTAAAGGAGCAAAATCAGAGCATAAGGATTATTGCTGTTGAGCCTGCTGGCTCTCCTGTCCTGTCCGGCGGCAGCCCAGGCCCGCACAGGATTGCTGGCATCGGTGCTGGTTTTTTCCCGGGCGTTCTAAATAAAGGGATATACGATGAGGTAATACAAGTAACCGATGACGATGCTATCAATATGACAAAGATGCTTGCAAGTAGGGAGGGCATTCTTGTCGGCATATCCTCAGGGGCTGCTGCATGGGCTGCGATTAAGATTGCAAAGGAGCTTGGAAAAGGCAAAAGGGTTGTAGCCATATTCCCTGACAGGGGTGACAGGTATCTGAGCACAGGGATTTTTGATAGCAAATAAAAAGGTGTTTTTAGGTTTATGCAGTGAAGGTATCTGAGATATTCCTCAGTATTCAGGGCGAGTCTACCTATGCCGGGCTTCCATGCGTTTTTATCAGGTTGACAGGATGTAATATGAGATGCACATATTGTGATACGAGGTATGCATACACAGGTGGCTATGAACGGTCAATAGATGAAATAGTCAACGCCGTCCAGTCTTACAGCATCCCGCTTGTAGAGATTACAGGAGGCGAGCCCCTCTTACAGGCAGAGACCCCTATGCTGGTTAAAAGGCTCATAGATATGGGATTCCATGTGCTGATTGAAACCAACGGTTCCATGTCTATCAGAGGGATGGACAGCAGGGCCATAGTCATTATGGATATAAAGACCCCCAGAAGTGGTGAGGCAGATAAACTGAATGTGGAAAACATAGGACTTTTAAAGAAGACCGATGAGGTAAAATTCGTGATAACAGGAAGAGAGGATTATCTGTGGGCTAAGGATATGCTTGAGAGATACAGCCTTGATAAGAGGTGCCCTGTCCTTTTTTCACCTGCCTGCGGGGTATTAAATCCAGATACACTGGCCTCATGGATTATTAAAGACAGGCTGCCTGTAAGATTAAATCTACAGATGCACAAATATATCTTTGGCATGGATAAAAGAGGGGTCTGATAACTATGGGGGCATCTTTGAATTATTGCCGCTTAAAAAGCCTTCTTAGGTCATTCAGGCTCAGATGTATCCTGGTCGGCCTGCCATGCGGACATTTATACGGTTGTCTTGTTTTATTCAGGTCATCAATAAGAAAGTCCAGCTTATCCCTGGAGAGCAACTCTCCTGACTTTACAGCATTGCTGCATGCTATCCTTGCGGCAAGCCTCTCCCTTAAGGACTTCTCCGCCGATGGTCCTTCAATAAACATTGATGCAATGTCATGTAGCAGACCTGTCAGATTAACCCCCTTTAGAGAAGACGGGATGCTGCTTATAAGGATGCTGTTGCCTCCAAAATCAGAGAACTCAAATCCAAGCTCAAGCATTGCATCATTGTTCTTCATCAGCACACCGAATTCCTGCGGTGTCAATTGAACCCTGGCAGGGATCAGGAGCCTCTCGGAATCAATACCCTTTTCTAAGAGCCCTTCAAACAGGACCCTTTCGTGGGCTGCGTGCTGGTCTATGATGGTGAGCCCGTCATCATTGATATATGCAGTAAATGCATCGCCCAGATAAAGGTATCCCCTGCCTTCTTCATACAGGGGTATATCCTCCCTTAGAAACAGAGGTTTATCCTGCATCTCCAATTTGTGATATACCGCATCTGCCTCATCCTTTGCTATAGGCTGATGTTGTGCGATTGAATGGAAATTGGTTCTGACATCAAAGGGTGTTGTCTGTGACCTGCCTGCCCCCTCTTCCAACAGGCTATACACCGTGTTATAGAGGATATCTCCATCCTCGAATTTTATCTCCCTCTTGGCTGGGTGGATATTCACATCTACCCTGTGAGGGTCTATCTCCATAAAGATGAAATATACAGGGTGTCTGTCCTTTGGTATCAGGCCCTCATATGCCCTGTATACAGCATGGTTGATGGATGGGTTTTTCACAGGTCTTCTGTTTACAAAGAGATACTGATAATCTCTACCGTGCATAGTGAAATCAGATGTTGATGCCAGACAATAGATATCATCCTTTGAAAGCTCAATAAGGCCATTGATAAATTCCCTTCCATAGAGTTGAAGCAGCCTCTCTTTTATATCCCCCGCCCTTGAAAGCTCAAGGATCGACCTTCCATCGTGTTTGAGCGTTATTGATAATTCAGGGTAGGGTATGGCCCTCTGCATAACTGTCTCAATGATGTGTCTTAATTCTGTCTGGGTTGATTTGAGAAATTTCCTCCTTGCAGGGACATTGTAGAACAAGTCTCTTACCTCTATTGATGTGCCTTTTATAGGGGAGGAGTCTTTTATCTCCTTTATCTCACCTGCCATAATCTCTATGGATGTGCCAGGGCTTGATTCCGATATGCCGGTTGTGATGGATACTTTTGATACAGATGCAATGGATGGGAGGGCCTCTCCCCTGAAGCCGAGGGTCTTTATCCTGAAAAGGTCATCAATACTCTTTAATTTGCTTGTGGCATGCCTCTTAAAGGCAAGTATGGCATCCTCATGCTCCATGCCCGTGCCATTGTCAATGAGCCTTATAAGCCTTTTGCCGCCATTTGCTACATCTATGACCATCTCTGTTGCACCTGCATCTATGGAGTTTTCAAGGAGCTCCTTCAGGGCAGATGCAGGCCTTTCCACGACCTCGCCTGCAGCAATCTTGTTCTTTATATCATCAGGGAGTATGATTATTTTTGGCATCAACAATCCTGCCGTCAAGCATCTTTATGGTTCTGTGACATTCAGAGGCGAGTTTCTCATTGTGTGTAACGATTACGAATGTAATACCCTTATCCGTATTTAATCTTTTAAGCAGGTCAAATAGTTCTTCGCCTGTCTTTGTGTCAAGGTTTCCGGTTGGCTCATCAGCAAGGACAACCATGGGATCGAGTATCAATGCCCGTGCAACCGCAACCCTCTGTTGTTCCCCGCCGCTCATCTCTCCTGGCTTGTGTGAAAACCTGTCCCCAAGGCCGAGTTCCCCAAGCAGGGACTCTGCCTTCTGCCGTACATTCTTTTGGGGGGTGCCCATTATAAGACCTGGCATCATAACATTCTCTAATGCACTGAATTCTGGCAGGAGGTGATGGAATTGAAATACAAAACCAACAGACCTGTTTCTGAAGGATGCCAGTGCATCATCAGAAAGTGCAAAGATGTCCTTACCCTCATAAAGAAGCCTTCCGGATGACGGCCTGTCAAGTGCACCGAGGATCTGCAAGAAGGTGCTCTTTCCAACGCCTGATGCACCAACTATGCTCATCATCTCACCGCGATGTATTGTAATTGTTATGCCATTTAATACATTAATTGAGCCTGCAAAGACAGGAAAGGATTTGTATATATTATCTACCTCAATCAGAGGGCTTTTCATCGGTCTTGCTATCTCCCTTTAGTTTCTTTATCCCCTTTTCCACCTTGCCAACACCCTCTTTGATCTTATCTGCCTTTTCTCCCACAGACTCTGATTCCTTTTTTATAATCCTTCCTGCCTTTTCGCTTTTCCGGCCAAACCACCTGAATTTCTCTCCTCCCTCCCACAGGGCAAGGCCAAAAAATATAATCAGTGCTATGACAACAATGCATATCAGTCTTTTCAAGAGCTTGAACATTGTTTTTATTCATACCTCAATGGCTCTACAGGATTCAGCCTTGCAGCCTGCCATGATGGATATAGGGTTGCAAGAAAACTTATTATGATTGCCGAGGTCGAGATCAGTATAAAATCGCTCAGCCTCATATTTACAGGCAGATGGCTGAGATTATAGATGTCTGCTGGAAGCGTGATGAACTTAAAGGTCTTTAAGAGGTAGCATACAGCATATCCGCCGATGACCCCTATCACAGTTCCTATAACGCCTATGATAAGCCCCTGGATCATGAATATGGACATTATGCCCCTGCTTGTTGCGCCCATGGCCTTTAGTATTGCAATCTCCCTGGCTTTTTCAATCACAAGCATGACAAGTGTGCTTACTATATTGAAAGACGCCACAAGTATTATGAGGATGAGTATTATAAACATGGTAATCTTCTCAAGCTTCAGTGCAGAAAAAAGGTTTTTGTTCATCTGCATCCAGTCCCTTGTGAAGTATGGGAAGCCAAGCCTCTGCTGTATGTCTTTTGAGATGCCTTCTGCCCTGTAGATATCATCCACCTTTAATTCTATCCCTGTCACCTCATCAGGCATATTAAAGAAACCCTGGGCATCTTTCAGGTTTATATAGGCAAGGTTAGCATCGTATTCGTACATCCCGGATTCAAATATCCCTGCAACCCTGAAGCCCCTTATCTTTGGCGTTATGCCGAGCGGGCCGATGGCACCTACAGGCGATATCATATTGACCCTGTCTCCAGGGAAGAGGCCAAGATTTCTTGATAGCTCTTTGCCTATGAGGATTGGGGGCAGGTCTCCTTTTGCCTTCATTGCCTCAAGTGCGTCTCTGCTGATGCCTTTGAGTATATTTGTTGTCGTTATCTCTTTATCAGGGTCTATGCCCCTTATAACAACGCCGTGCACCCTTTCACCTGATGCGAGCATTACCTGTCCTAATATAAAGGGTGCCGATGAAAGGACATGCGGCTCGCCCTTTATCCTCCGCATTACATCCATATAATCTTTCATCGGGCCGTTTGAGTTAAGGATGACTATGTGTGCATTTACCCCGAGGATCTTCTTCTGGATGTTATCCTGAAATCCTGTCATGACAGACAGTACTATAATAAGCGCCATTACCCCGAGAGCAACCCCGCCGATGGATATGACTGTGTTGAATGAGATACCCTTGTGTTTCTTTTTTGCCTTGAGGTATCTCAGGGCAATGAAAAACTGATACGGCATCATCTAAACCGCCTTTTAAATCCTTTCAGGTTTAAAATTCGTCTGCATATAAACAATAGACGCTCTATTATACACATTTTAAAGCGGATATTTTTAGGTAAAATTTACATATCGTTCAGGCAGGTATATGCCGGGCAAGATATTATATGAGGACGAATTTTATCGGATGGGCCCTGTTGGGTCATTTTTCATGACCTTCGCCCTTTGACCGTGGCTTAGAACCTCTATCATTCTCTCGATGGACTCATCGTGAAGCCTCTCGATCCTTTTTTGCGTAAACATCGCAGGGAATCTTCTGTCTATTAATTCGAGCATCCTCTGCTGTTTTAATCCTGATAGTATGACTATCCCTTTAAAGATCCTCTTGTTTGTTTTAAAGGAGAATAGCGCCCTGTTAAGATTGTTCTCAAGAAGAGGGTCGTTCCTCCTCTGAACCATACGGTCAAACCTTACTGCCAGCATCCAGTATTTTCTGTCTATATAGCTGTCGGCCTTGAATTCCAATATTGTGTGACCTATGTTCTTAATGCCAACCTTCAAATCGGGTATGAGCTGGCTGTGTGCAACAGTATCTGCAGCAAGGTGGCTGAGGTAACCGTATGCAAATGCCTTTTGTTGTCGGCTTTTTGCTGCATCAAGGAGGCCAAGGCCAACCTGCCAGTTATGTGAATTTCTGTCATGTGTGAGCAGTTTCTTGCCGAATATTATGTCGGCTATAATATTGCCGTAAAGGAAGTCTGATTTATACCTCTTTATCATGGCATATATCCCTGCCGGGATGAGGGCCTCAAAGGACAGTATCTCGTTGCCGAGATACAGATGGGTCAATGGCCCCCATGCAAAGGCCATAGAGGGCACAAGCAGAAAGGATATAAAGAGGATTATCTTGAATAACTTCATATTAATGACCAATTATAGCACAACTGGATATAACAATGCACGAACACTTTCAGTGTCTATCTTTTCTTCCGAACAATTTCTCTTTTACCTTCCATGTGAGGGCAATACTTATAAGAAAGGCGATTGGAACGAGTAATGCTGTTGCAACAGGTTCCGGGATATGCAGGCCAAGGTATCTCAGGCCTTCGAACAAAAACTTGCTAATGCTGACTATATAATAGGTAAGCACAATTATGGAAAGACCTTCAACCGTTTTCTGGAGCTCTACCTGTGTCTTTGCAGTCTCATCCATACTCTTTTGAAGCTCAAGGCTTTGTTCCTGCGTAATAAGGTCAACCCTGGTCCGCAGTATAGTTATAAGGTCTGTCATCTCTCTCCTTATCCCGTCTATCCGCATAGAAAGCCTCTGGTAGTCATCACCGAGACTCAGGGTAGCCTCGCGATAAAACACCGAAAGTGGAGGCAGAGACTCGGCAGATTTATCATCCCACTCCCTGAGTATATTCCTTATTACATCTATTCTTGTTGTTGTAGCTGTAAGATAATGTCTTAGCTCCTCTGCAAGGGAGGACACCTCTCCATAGGATTCACTCAGTGTGTAGAGCCAGTCCTTCAGGTCATCCGGGGATGCCTTTGGAAGGTTCAGGTTTATCGAGCCGATCTTGCCAACGAGTGATATCTCAAGCTGATTAATCCTGTCTGAGGCAAGTATATACTTCTGTCTTTCTCCCTTCAAGAGGTAGTAGCAGTTCTCAAGTTTTATTATCTGTTCAACAAGCCTTTCAAGTGCATCTTCGGATACCTTTGACGGCGCTGCTATTATTGCAATCCTGTCTCCCTCCAGCCTGCCGGATCTGAATACACTATAGAGGCTTACATTGCCAACCTTGCTCCCAAATCTCTCCTTTTCTCCGAGGTCTTCCCTCATAGCGGTTGATATGGAATTGTATACAAATATGCTTGCATCAATCATTGGCGGCCTTGGGAAGGAAAACTTCGTTCTTCCTGTAAACCATATCTCATGCGTATAGACATCCATTCCCTCTTCAACCTTATAGAGCACATCCTTCCCATCTGTATCCTTACCAGAAACCACGCCGTAGCCGTCTTTCCATCTCTCCCTCTCAATCTTAAGCCCAAGAGTATCGATGAATTGGCGGACTTCGTTCTTGATCTGAGTCCTGTCTATTATTGAATAACTCCCAATCCTGATAACAAATCTCAGGGCATCTGAAGGTGCCTCCTTAGGAACCTCGATATGTGTTACCGTTTCCCTTGTATCTACGAGGTATTCGGGAAGTGATGTGTCACCTGCAATGTGCCTCTCGGTGACATACAGGGCGCAGTAGCACCTGCCATACAGTTCAAGGTCCCAGCCGCAATAGGCGCATGGACATATGATGTCGGCATCCCTTTGATAGATACCTGATGCAAGCCTGCATGGACAGGAACGATAGCCGAACCTCCTCTCATTGTCAAGCAGCCCTCTTATGATGTCTGATAACACCTGCTCCTCTGGATTTACCATGCACCCATATGTCTCGGCTATGCCCTTAACCCAAGAAAAAATTGTATCTATCTCTTCCCTGGCAAATCTCTCCTTTATCACCCTAACTGAAAGCCTTTTTGGTCCTTCAACAGGCTGAAGTTTTAATGTCCTCCTCAGGGCATTTTCATCAAAACCTATGACTGGATGCCCGTCAATCAGTGTGACTGGAAATGACCTCTGGCCTGTGAGACGGTATACCTCTGAAAGGACCTTTTCCTGCGAATCCCTATCAAGCATGTCAACAACAATTATTGTGGGACTAAGATTATTTTCCCTGAGGAACTGTTCAACAGAATCGCACTTGTGGCATGTAGAGAGGCGGTAAAGGGTTATATCCATTAGAGTCTCCTTATGTCAAAATCTCCGTCTGTTTCTATGAGTTCGAATGTAACACCGCACATCCTGCACCTTGTAATAGCACCTATCTCTGGATTTTCTCCAAAGCTGATCTCCCAGCCGCATACAGGACAAAGGAACCTTACCACATAGGTGCTGTCCTTTATTGCCCTTATGACATTTATAAGGCCGTTCATATGACCGCTTTCTGCTATTGCAAGGTCAAGGAATAACTGCCGCAGTTCTTCATTTGATGCCTTTTCTGCAAAACCCTTATATCTCCGTAATGCCTCTCTTTCAAATGAAAGATTGCTCTCAAGTAGCCCAAGTAGCGATGAAAACCCCTTTACATTCCCCATGCCCGTGCTATGACTCTCTTATCCTTCTTAATACTGCCTCAAGCGAGGCACGGTGGTTCTGTTCATTTCTCCTTATGCCATCAATATAGGCGACTATGAACGGGTCTTTTGACCTTTGCTGATACGCACTGTATCTTTCATCGGCCTCTATCTCAAGCCTTATGGCCTCTTCTATAAGGCTGATATCATTATCCATAAAACCCTCCTCGGCCAATATTGATAATTTTACCACAATTTTCTATATCTATTTTTGCTATATGCATTAATATAATATAAGCATGACTGACCTTAGGTCCATAATCATCGATAAGATACATAAAGAGGGCCCGATTACCTTTGAGACCTTTATGGATTTTGCGCTCTATTACCCAGGACTTGGCTATTATACATCGCCGCACACAGAGATTGGGAGGTCAGGAGACTTCTATACAGGTCCCCATCTCCATCCAATCTTTGGCGCCCTGATTGCAAGGCAGATAGAGGAGATGTGGGGGCTTATGGGTAGGCCATCTGATTTTGTGATTGTTGAAGCAGGAGCAGGTAAGGGTTATCTATGTCATGATATCCTGAGCTATCTATCGGAGAGGGATCTTTATAATTCAGTCCATTATAAGATTATAGAGATCAATCCTGATGTAAGAGAATCACAGACAAGGCTTTTAAGAAGATTTGAGGACAGGGTTTCATGGATAGGGTCATTAGAAGAAATACAGGGCATAAGGGGCTGTATTATTTCCAATGAGCTAATTGATGCCTTTCCTGTGCATGTGGTCAAGATGGAAAGAGGGAGATTGAAAGAGGTATTTGTATCATCAGATGGGAATGGATTGACTGAGGTCTTAGATGAGCCGAGCACAGGGGAAATAGAGGATTATTTCAGAGATGTCAATTTGAACTTTCCAGATGGTTATAGGACAGAGGTAAATCTGAGGGCAAGGCAGTGGCTAAAGGATATTGGAGATAGCCTGAAAGAGGGCTTTGTCTTTACCATAGATTACGGCTACAGCAGCCGTGAATACTATGACCCTGAACGCTCATCAGGGACTCTCCTTTGTTACCACAGGCATCAGGTTGTTGAAAACCCCTATATCAACATAGGCAATCAGGATATAACTGTGCATGTGAATTTTTCGGCCCTGAGAAAATGGGGCGAAGAATCAGGATTAATGCCTGTCGGCTATTGCCCGCAGGGTATATTCCTGATAGCTATGGGTATAGATGAACTATTGCAGGAGATCTATGAAACATCCAGAGACTATACCTCAGAGGTTCTGAAGCTGAAGGCACTTATCCTTCCCCAGGGCATGGGCGACAGCCATCAGGTATTTATTCAGTATAAAGGTAATATATTGCCTTTCTCACTCAGGGGGTTTTCCATAAGAAATCATGTGGGCAGACTCACTCACCATGACTTGCTGAGTTCCTGATATGTCGCAGGTCTCTTTTACTAAGAAGTGCATAAGTATGGCAACATGACTGTCATTCCCGCTGTCGGGAATCATTCTTACGATTCCTGACCGATCCCTAACAAGCGGGAATGACAGGCTCTGCCGCAATGACAGAAAAGGACTGGTAATGTCTTCTTACTTATGACCGCATTAGTAAATACTCAGAACCTTGATAAATCTATAACCCGGATCCAGCGATAAGCGGGATAATCGTTTGTTTTATCCGTCATTGCGAGCACCCGAAGGATGCGTGGCAATCTCATGACAAAAGACGAGATTGCTTCGTTTCACTCGCAATGACAATTCTTATCGCTGGATTTGGCTATAAGCTAATCCTATAGACTTATAAGAAGTTTATATTTGCCTTATTTTGTTTCCTTCTGTAGATTGACTATATAACTTAAAAGCTCTTTAGAAAGGAGGAAATGACTATAGAAAGAAAGGTATTATCGGAAGGCTGAGGCTTTTGGCTGCTATATTATGGTTTTACTATTAATGACTGGTTGCCTTACTTCTTCTCCACCATCAGTCGCAGTTATGAAGACTCTAAATGTCCCATTATATCAAGGAGTAATTTATGATTTTCTGTGAGTCATCATGGGTGTTCTGGTTTATTTTCCTTATTATAATTGGATTCCTTTTCATACTTGGACGGCATTTAATCGTCACAACACCTTCAACAACATTCAACTCAACTAGTAAAAAAGTTGATATCGCCATTCCTACTGAAGGAACCCCTCCCGATAGACAAACGTTATACAATGCATCAATCCAATTAATTATTCACGCAGAGAACACAAGCTGGACTCGAATTATAAATTTTTTAACTGCCGACTCAATTTTAATGCTTGCATGGGCAACGATTTTCGCGAGTTCAGATTTAGCTAATAAAGCATGGGTGCTAATAATTATGTCGTTGGTAGGATTTTTACTTAGCATAGTATGGGCTCCTTTTGGCTCTCGTGGTAGACGATATTTTAAAAGATACGTGGACATTGCTAAAGCACTCGAACAGAACATATCAGAAAATGGGCAGGTTTGCGATGGACCTGTAAATTCTGGCGAAAAACTTAAGTTTCTTAGTTGGGAACAACTATGCAGGTCGCAGAATTTGGCTGTTATAGTCCTATTGTTCTTTGCTGCTGCTTTTTTCTTTGTCTTCTTAAAGTCAATAAGTTTGTATTTAAAACAATAGATGAAAATAACATTTAAAGAAACATCTGCCCGCAACAGGCAGATAACATGGCGGTTACCGGCAGATGCCCAAATGTCCCTTCGGGACTCTTCGGCAACCTCGCACCCGTTGTGTGAAATTGCCCCTGAAAAGGTAAAATTTAACTAATGAAACAACGAGACCAGTTATTTAATAACAAACTAATACATACATCTATCGTCAATGAAGTATTTGGAAAAGACTTGTTATTGCTTACCTCAGTGAATGAACTTTTCGAGCTTGAACTTGCTTTGATAGAATCTCGTTCCTTGTCTCAACAAGAATTATTATTACGTTCTGCATTTTTTAAATCTGTCAATGGCAACTTAACAAACCATTATAAAATATGCCGGCCATTTGACGGTCATATTTCCGAGGATAGGTCAGCACAAACTCAAGCATATTTTCAAGTAGGAAAATATGCAACTGGTTATGCAACTCATGGACTCTTTCCATATCGTGGAAAGTTCCATCCACAGCTTATCAAGGGTCTGCTCAATATCCTTGAGATTAAACGAGGAGATATTGTTCTTGACCCGATGTGTGGAAGTGGAACACTAAATGTTGAAGCTTCTTTATTAGGAATTGATTCTATTGGTATTGATGTTAGCTCGTTTTGCCGATTATTGGCGAGGGTAAAATGTGAAAGCTTGTCCTTAACGCCTGAGTATGTTGAATCGATGTCAAACAATCCAGACAAATGGTTCAATTATTTTTCAACTGGTAATATAAATGATAAATTAAGAAAAATCAGGGAACCCGAGAAGCTCAAAATTTATGAATTAGCTTTATTAGCTTATCTTGACGCAATGGGCTATGCCCGTAGAGTTACCAAGGCAGGACACAAAGAACTATTTGAAAAAGTTTTGAAACGTTATCAAACAACCGTTCTTCAAACAATTATAAATCCAGTTATAAAATCATCTCAACTTGGAACTGCAAATATTTTGGAGGGTGATGCACGCTGTCTACCGCTTGATGATTCAAGCATTGATTGTATTATCACTTCTCCGCCGTATTCCTTCGCAATTGATTACGCAGAAAATGACGCCCCTCAACTTGCATTTCTTGGCTATAACGTAGATGAACTTCGCACTCAAATGATAGGTCTTGCCGGCAGAACTAAACAACAAAAACTACAGCGTTATTTTGATGATATGAAAACGGTTGCTCAAGAAATTGTCAGAGTGTTAAAATCTCAGAAGTTTGCTATTATAATCATAGGTTCGAACACAAATCAGACGGGAGGAATTCGTTTAGAACAAACAATTATAGACCATTTTGATAGTTTTAATGCGCCACTTGTAAAAAGCATTCTTAAGCCTATTAAAGGTATGAGAAATATGATAAAAGATTTGATAGATTATTTTTTGCGATCGATTTTCCCCCGGGATGTTGTCCATGCGTGAGCAGCATCCCGGAAGCATAGAGAAAGTTGGTGTTGGCCTTGTCTGTTCGGTTGAGACATTTCGAGGGTGCACAATACAATTGGTAAAAAAAGAATCAGGATTCAACGGTCTTTCTACAAATAAAAATGGTGAGGTCAGAAAGATAGAAGTAAAGTCAATGGAAAAATCTTTTCATTGGATAGCTATTAGTAGTTTGATTGGGATTGACAAACTTTTTTTTTGAGAGAGATTATTGGATATACTTTGTACTTCTGCCAATGAATTATGTGGTGATGACAAAAGGACTGCCTTTCGTTAAACGTCAACTATCATTCTCAACTAATGAAGAGTTTGTTGAGCGCATTCAAGATTGGATGAAGTCAACAAGAAAACTAACAAGGCTGTCAGGACTCAAATTTCTTCCAAAGTTACAGCTTAAGTTTCCTCTTGGATTAGATAAGTTAGTTGAGCACTTAATCAGCAATCCTGAAGATCGTACTTGGCATGATTCTGTTGTTGAAATTTGGCAAAATCAGAATAATTGGAAATGCTTATATAGAGCGCCTGATGAAGATTGAGCCTTTTAATATGAAAACCTTAAAGCTATTATATAAGGAGAAAAGAAATGTCTCTTAAGATTGAACAAAGACTTGATGATTTCTTTTTTACTGAATCTAAGCCGCGCATATACACAACAGGCGCTTATCTTGTCCCGATGGAAATTGTCGAAGGAAATAAAAGCCGCTTTGTCTGGGTTGTTGATCAATTTGATGATGATACATATAAAGAGGACGGACTCTGTTCCCCAAAAGTGTATGCGTTTGAAAAGGAGAAAATGTTTGAAATGGGAGCAAACCAATGATATCTGATGTTTGGACAGATTTGCATAGAATCAAACATGCTAAGAATAGAGATGAACACCCTTGTCAACTACCCGAAACAATTCTTGAACGTTTGATTCTAATGACGACTGACGAAGGTGATATCATTCTTGACCCTTTTAATGGAACAGGAACAACCGTAATCGCCGCAAAACGTCTTGGAAGAAAATACATTGGGATTGAACTTGACAAACAGTATGTTACTATTGCCGAAGAAAAACTTAGAAACGTTCGTCCAGATTCTCATATTGAGGGTGTTTGGGTTAGTAAGTATCTTAATGGTATAGCTACCATTAGAGATAAAGACTGGGATGTTCTTCAATCGCAATTTCACATTCCACATCCAATTCCTTTACTTGAATACGAAAATATTGTTTATAAAAACGGTAAGATTCATAAACATACACATATCATGGACAAAACAGAGAATTGTTACAGTCCAACTGGTGTTGGGCAGCAACTACTCAGATGGTGATGAGTTACTATGGTGTATATGCCTCTCAATGCGATATAGCGAATAAATATATAGGCGTGGAATATTGTTGTAGTTCGCCATATTCATGTAATGAAACAGGTTTCCTGGCACTGGGGCTTTATGATTTCGACTACTTTTCAAATTGGTGGTTTAACTTAGACTGGTCAGTCGTAAAAGGGGAAATTGACCATAATCGTCCCTTTATTTTTGGCTGGTGGTTTCCTCAATGGATTGTGAATGGGTATGGACATTTCATGGTAGCAAGAGGCTATAAAATCGAAAACAACATAAACTCTATTTATGTTAATAATTCACTGGGTAAAAATAATCCAGCAGGCCCCTCATTCTCTCCATTTTTCCCTCCGTCGCCATACTGGATTACTTATAAGGACTATGGCAGCGGCTATATTAAAGGTCTGGGAAGTTATACCCATTATATGGATTATTATGGCATCAGATATATGGGAACAACATATCAACGACATCTTCCACCCAGATATGGGCAATCCCAGATGCCAATTCCAAAGTCATCTCCAACTCCTACGCCAACTCCAACTCCAACGCCTATATATAATTGAGGTTAAGGTTTAAGGTTAAATGAAAGAAAGGAGGAGATAATGAAGCGTTTTAAAGCAGTCTCTTACATCACATTTCTAACAATCCTATTAATAGCATCCTTCATTGTGATACGCCTCAGGGCATCTGAGAAGGAAATAGAAATATTTCCGCATATGTTTTATGATAAGAGCGTATGGCAGAAGATGACCCCTGAACAGCAGAAGGAGGTTTTGCAGACCCTCTTTCGTTCTATTTACGTAGACAATCCAGTCACTGCTAAGGCAGCGTATAAGCTGGCTGAGGAACATGCAAGAGAAATGGCTAAAGAGCTCATCAGGACAATGCCGCATCCTGAAGCAACAATCTCTAATGCCTCGCAGGCGGCTGTTTCAAAAGATGATGATAATTACATAAGGACAGCCTTTAAACAAATCAAGGCAGAGGAAATCCATCGCCTGCAACTCTGGAAAACTCAGGCTCCTGATGCGTATAATCAAGAATGGGAGTTTCTGCGAACCCTGAATATTAACTCAGATAAAGACCTGGCAGAAGTGCAATTGGGCGTCCCTCTCCGTTATTTTGAGAGTAATCCGAATGGTGACCCGAATAAACTTATCGGTGACGACAGGGAGATGGACTATCCTCTTGAGATTCATCGCCAGCAGGTCGCCTGGGTAAAGGTTAGAAAGACAGATGGAAAGTGGGAAGCAGCAAGCGCAGGAGGCGATGCGGTAGGGTATCTGAATCTTGACCGCAAAAAGGCAGCCCAAATCAGCGGCAAGCCGATTGACTCTCTTTTTATGGTATTTTCTAAGGAAGGGGGCACTTATGGATGGTATGAGGGCAATACATTAATGCTGTTGCCTTTAAAGCCTGGGGATGCTCCAATTGGCTGGCAGCCAGGACAGGTTTTATCTGCTGAAAAAGCAAGAAAGTTAATGAAGAATTTTCCCGCTAATAGCTTCGTTAAGAATTAAGGAAGCGTTGAAGGCTTTGCGCCGCTTCATGCAGAGAGGCTTTAGCATCTTTATCCAATCCGTCTGCATGAACCTCATCACAGAGCTTATCAATGCTGTGCAAAAGCTTATTAATCGAATCGGCCGCGGAGATGAGGACGAGGATATTTTCCATGCCTTTGACAGCATAATATTGTCCATCAAGCTGCATGCTCAAGCGAAGTTTGATATGCGGCCTCAAGGAATGAGGGAAATTGAGTGCTACCCATGATTTGCGGGCGTATGAGGAATCCAGGGGGCAGGCGGCGACAAATTTATTGGTATGCAATACATATATACCACCCTTTGAGAAGGGGGGTGAGGGGGGGGGATTTTTGAAAGAATAAAATCATTCATAAAATCTCTCTTAATCCCTCTTTGCCAAAGAGGGAAATTATTTTTTACCTACTTTTTTGTCGCAGACCCAGGAAAGACTCAGGGGAAGAGGGTCTGAAGTACAGTAATACTTTTTTCAACCCCCTCAATACTGTGGGCCTCAATGGTGTAAACAGGATTTCTGTCAATGACCCTTGAGATGATTTCCTTGAAATCAATATTGCCATCGCCTATAGCAAGGTGTTCATCATCAAGGCCGTGGTTGTCGTGCAGGTGAAGCTCAATTATATAACTGCCTATAGCATCAAACCAGTCCTGCAGTTTTACCTTTGAAAAGGCATTGAAATGGCCTGTATCAAAACATATGCCGAAGTTTGGTGAGGATATCCCCTCAACAAGGTCTTTAAGACCTGATGGCTCTTCCTCAAAGACATTCTCTATGGCAATCCTTGTCCCAAGCGCCTCTGCCTTCTTTAGTATCGGCCTCCATGTGATAACGCTATTGTTCAGCCAAAGCCCTATCTGCCCGTTATAGCGTCTTTCATCATAGCCTGTATGAAAGACTATGTTCGCAGGCCTTAATGTCTCTGCCACATCCAAGACCTGATAAAATCTCCTGGTTGTAACCTCCCTTATCTTCGGGTCAACGCTGCCAGGCGCCATGTCCATAAACGGGCCATGGATGGTAAAGGCAGGATTATGGGTAAGGGCATTTTTCAGGTTGATAATATCTCTGCCTTTGATGGAGTCAAGTGACAGGGCATTCAGGTATATCTCCGGGTTTAATGCCCTGTGCCGTATAATATCTATGTGCTCATAGATTCTTTCATAGGGGATGTGTACATGGATGTTACGCATCCTTTGATGCAGATGCCGCTGATGTAGCTGCTGCTTTTTTATCTGGTTTATCCGACTCCATTGCCTTTTTTCTGTCAGGAGACGGGTAATCTGTTATATACCAGCCATTGCCCTTGAGGACAAAGGCAGTTGGAGCAATTATCTTTTTAAGCCTTCCACCGCAGGATGGGCATTTCTTGAGGGGTGGTTCGCTTATCTTCTGAACAACCTCTGTATGCTCCTTGCAATCCAGACATTCATACACATATACAGGCATAACTGTTACCTCCACTTAACCGATTCTTTTCATTATAACATAAATCTGCTTCATTATTGGCTCTCGTGTGATCCTTCCTTTTTCTCGCTTGCTTTTTCATCTCCCTCAATCCTGTAGTCCTCAGATGCCCATGCACCGAGGTCTATAAGCTTGCACCTCTCTGAGCAGAACGGCCTTGATGGGTTTTCTTCCCATGTAGTAATCTTCCTGCATACAGGACATCTTATCTGCATCTAAAGCTCAACCTCTGCCTCAAAGACCTTCACTGCAGGGCCTGTCATATACACATGGTTGTCCTCCTCGAACCATTCGATAAACAGGTCGCCTCCTGACAGATGGATTGTTACATTGCGTTCAGTCAGCCCCTTTATGTTTAATGCTACCCCTACTGCCGATGCACCTGTGCCGCAGGCCATTGTCTCACCTGCACCCCTTTCCCAGACACGCATCATTATCTCTTTTCTATTCAATATCTCCACAAACTCAACATTTGTCCTGTTGGGGAAGAAAGAATGTTTTTCGATCCTTGCTCCGTAGTGTGAGACAGGGAAATGATCCACATCACCGACAACTATTACAGCATGGGGGTTTCCCATGGATACGCATGTAATCTTAAATTCTCTGTCATCGATCTGCAATGGATAATCTATCACCCTGCTATCTATGGCTATGGCAACAGGTATTTTTCTTCCTTCAAGTATGGGTTCTCCCATGTCAACACGAATAAGGCCGTTAACCCGCATTGGCCTTATTATACCTGCAATGGTCTCTATATCGAGGGCGGTTTTTTTTGAAAGGCCGTTATCCCATATGTATTTTGCAAAGCACCTTATGCCGTTGCCGCACATCTCTATCTCGCCGCCATCGGCATTAAAGATGCGCATCCTGAAGTCTGCGACACTCGACGGCAGCAGGACAAGCATCTGGTCTGCACCTACCCCGAATCTCCTGTGGCAGAGCCTTTTTGAAAGTGCTGACAGATCGCCTGCCACACACAGAGGCACTGCATCATGTTCGAGGTTAAGGCAGTCTATGAGTATAAAATCATTTCCAAGGCCGTGCATCTTAACCAGTCTTATTTTCATAGTTCACCTATATATCTTCTGGAATCCTTTCCCTGGCGATGAGGTCTTCATATGTCTCCCTTTGCCTGATTATGCCGAAGGTCTTGCCCCTCACAATAACCTCAGCAACCATCGGCCTTGAATTATAGCGTGAAGCCATTGAAAAACCATATGCCCCTGCACTCATCACTGCAATAAGGTCTCCCTGGAAAGGCCTTTCTATCTCCCTGTCCTTTGCAAGGAAATCACCTGACTCACAGATAGGGCCAACGATATCCGCAATAATCTTTTTTCTCTTCCTCTTTACAACAGGCACAATCCTGTGGAATGCCCCGTAGAGGCTTGGCCTTATGAGGTCGTTCATCCCTGCATCAACGATTACAAAGTCCTTCCCAAGCCCCTTCTTGAGGTAAAGCACCTTTGTAACAAGGATGCCGGCATTGCCCAGGATTGAACGGCCCGGCTCAACGATAAGGGTAAAATCCCTTCCCCAGAGTAAAGGCAGGACTGCCTTTGCCAGGTCTTTTGGCTGTGGCGGTTCTTCGTCGTTATAGGGGATTCCAAGGCCGCCGCCAATGTCTATATACCTTATCTCCATCCCATTGAGCCTGAGGTTATCGACAAGCGACAGCAGTTTTTTTAATGCATCTACAAATGGAGATACCTTTGTTATCTGCGAACCAATGTGTTTGTGGATGCCCAATATCTCAATATGGGGCATCCTCTTTGCGATGCGGTAGCACTCAAGTGCATCCTCCATCGGGATGCCGAATTTATGTCGTTTAAGACCTGTTGATATATAGGGATGGGTTTCTGGGTCTATGTCAGGATTTACCCTCAGGGCAATGGGGGCATTCCTCTTCATAATCCCCGCGACCCTGTTTATCTCTATGAGCTCTGCCTCGGATTCCACATTGAACATGAGTATCCGTTCCTTCAGGGCATATCTTATCTCCTCTGTTGTTTTCCCAACACCTGCATAGACGATCCTGTTTGCCGGGATTCCGGCATTAATAGCCCTGAACAACTCGCCGCCGGAGACAACATCTGCGCCTCCACCTTCTTCCGCAAGTATCTTGAGTATTGCACTATTGGAATTTGCCTTGGCCGCATAGCAGATGATATGCGGATAGCCATCAAATGCCTCACTGAATGCCCTGAAGTGTCTGAGGATGGTTCTGTGGCTATAGATATAAACCGGCGAACCATATCTCTTTACAATCCTGCTGACAGGGACATCTTCTGCATGGAGTTCTCCAGATTTAAAAAGGAAATCGTGCATTGCTACCTCCGTTAAGAGATATATTAATTTAACTACAGGAGGCGATAAATGTCAAAAATAGCAGAGGTGCGGGAAAGAGGTCCGAAGGGTTTGCCCCTTTTATTTTCTAATGGCAAGAAATATCCTCTAACCGAAAAATAGAGATAGAAAATGTCATTGCGAGCAAAGCGAAGCAATCTCGCCTTTTGCCATGAGAAGCTCAGCACCCTTCGGGTTCTCGCAATGACAGACAGATTAAGGCTTTTGCGTTTCTATGTCTATTTTTCTTCTCTAGAAATTTATAGCCCTGACTTTACTGCCTGCCTCCCTCAGTGCTTCCCAAAGTGTTTCTCTGCAATTGCCCTTGACTCTTCAGAGGCAAGGCCGTATGTTGCCTTGTAGAGCCGTGTGTCGATCCACTGCTCTCCTTTTTCTTTTGAGACCCATGTCTTTGGGGTAGATGTCTTATTTGACCTTGCAATGGACATGAAGTGGCCTGTATTGTCCTTCACACCTATATCTGCAATAAACTCACTGTCAGGCTGCCTTACATCAATATACCAGTTGCCAATCCTTTCATATACATTGATGTCCAGAAAACGGTTGGCGTTGTCTCCATTGAATTCAACACCTGTAACATCATAGACCCTCAGGCAGAGATTCCCTCCCTTTAATTTCTTGCTGGTCTCCCTTAAGGTATCTTCCTTTACCTCCCAATAGGCATAGAGCCATTGAGGATCCCTTGTCATAAGTGTAATCCTGTTTTCTCCATACTCTTCTGGAAGTTCAGGGGGCTGTGAAACTGCCATTGGCGGCATTGGCACTGTCTGTTTTATCGGAAATTCCTTTTTTACAGACGGAACCGCAATCTTCTTTTCCTTTACAGCTATCCTGGCCTTTGGTTTTTTTGCGGGTTCCTTTGCCTTTGGTTTCCCTTCAACCTTTTTTACAGCCTTTGATGTCTTTTTCTCTTTCTTGACCTTTTCTTCCTTTAAGAGGGCCTTTACTATATCCGCCTTTTTCCAGTCCCTCTTAAGTGGGATCCCTTTCTTTTTGGCCATAGTTCTTAATTCTGTAATCTTCTTTTCTCCTAAATCCTTCTTTGCCATGGTAATACCTCCTGCCTGGTTATAGGTTGTTTACACCAGTTGCCCAACCCTACTGTTTACAGTATAGCCGAGTCTCATTAAATGTCAATAAACCATCTTTCCTGTTATGAACCTCCATGCCTTGTCATCCCCTGGATTGTCAAAAAACTCGGCTGCTGAACCGTCTGCCTCAATCGTGCCTTCGTATAGGAAAAGCACCCTGTCCGCCAATCTCTGGGCCTGGAACATGTTGTGTGTTGACATGATTATGGTCGGCTGGCTGCCCTTTTTCAATCCCCTTATGATGTCTTCGATTATGACAACACTGTGGGGGTCGAGTGAGGCAGTTGGTTCGTCAAGAAATATTATCTCTGGTTCAAGGACTATTGCCCTTGCAAGGGCAAGTCTCTGCCTCTCACCTGTTGAAAGGGTAAGTGCATTCTGATTTATTTTATCCATAAGCCTGACATCCATTAATACCCTTTCAACCCTGTGAGCTACATCGTTTCTCGAAAGCCCTCTTATCCTTAACCCGTATGTTATGTTTTTAAAGACAGTTGTATTAAAGAGGGTTGGCGTTGGAAATACAAGGGTCATGCGTCTCATGAGCATGATGTTATTTTCGATCGTGCTGCTGCCGTCATGATATGTAACATGTCCTTCATCCGGCGGTTCCAGAGACGATGCAATCCTCAGGAGTGTGGATTTGCCTGAACCATTAGGTCCTATTACGGTATAGATCTTTCCCTGTTCAAAGGCATATGAGCAGTCCTTAAGCACATATCTGCCATTGTATTTTTTTGAGATACCTGAAAGGGAAACCTTTAACATGTTCAATCTCCCTGCACCCCTATGCCCTGAACCCTGTGTAGTGCAATATTGACAATAAGCGATATTGTGACGAGTACAATTCCAAGGCCGAGCGCAAGTACAAAGTTCCCCTTGTCTGTCTCAAGTGCGATGGTTGTAGTCATCACCCTTGTATAGCCGTCTATATTCCCGCCCACGATGAGGATTGCACCTACCTCTGCTATAATCCTGCCAAAACCTGCTATAACAGCGGCCATTATCGAATACCTTGCCTCGACGATTACCTTCTTGACAGTCTGAAAGGGTGTTGCCCCAAGGGTTGCTGCCGTATGTCTTATGCCCTTATCAACGCTGGCTACGGCAGAATGGGAAAGCGCTGCAACTATCGGCATTGCAAGGGCAGTCTGGGCAATAACCATGGCAGATGGGCTGTAGAGGATGCCGAGGAATCCAAGCGGCCCGCGCCTTGAAAAAAGGAGGTAGAAAAACAGGCCGACTGCTACAGGCGGAAGACCCATAAAGGTATTTAAGACACTGATTACAATACCCTTGCCAAAGAATCTTTTCATACCGACAATTGCCCCTATCGGGACCCCAAGTAAAGATGCTCCAATCAGAGCTGAACCAGAGATTTTCAGCGAAAGCAGGATGATGGAATAAAGCTCCCTGTTAAATGAGAAGATAAGGCCGACAGCCTCGGCAAAACTCTTAAGGATATCGTGCATGACATATAATAAAACAAATAAAAAGGCTAATGAAAGAAATTCTGTTTTGACGGAAGCATCTCTTTTCCCGTGATAAACACAGAAGCTGTCACCCTGAACTCGTTTCAGGGTCTTATAATACATTAAATTAATTAGATGCTGAAACAAATTCAGCATGACATCAAATTTTCAATTATAGCGGAAAATTTATTACATCACGAAATTGTAGATGCTTACGGTATCGCTAAAACTCTTGAAAAAATCTAAAAAAAATGCTTTAATTACCATCATATTTTAAAATATCAGGTTGGGGGATATGGGTGAACTTGAGAGATTTCGCAGGGAAATAGATGAGGTCGATTCTGAGATCCTCAGGCTATTAAACAGAAGGGCTGAGATTGCACAGAAGATCGGAGAGATTAAGCGGCAGGAAGGTATCAATTTTCACTCCCCGGAAAGGGAGATGGAGATAGTTGAAAGGCTCAGGGAGCTCAATCAAGGCCCCTTTCCAGATGAGGCACTCAGGGCGGTTTACAGAGAAATCCTCTCTGCCTCAATATCCTTAGAAAAACCTTTGAATATAGCCTATTTCGGCCTCGCAGGTTCTTTTACTCACCTTGCTGCCATGATGCGGTTTGGCTCCTCTGTCCAATACCTTTCCCAGGAAAGCATAAAAAAGGTCTTTGATGCAGTTGAAAAGGGTAAGGCAGATTATGGTGTGGTTCCCATAGAGAACTCAACAGAAGGCGTTGTCAACTACACACTTGACATGTTTATAGACTCGGAATTAAAGATAGCATCTGAGATAATGACTGAGATAAACCACAACCTCCTTTCAAAGACAGGGAAGAAGGAGGACATCAAGATAATATATTCTCATCCACAGCCGACAGCCCAGTGTAAGAATTGGCTTGAGGAAAATATGCCTGATATCGAGATAAAGGAGGCGACAAGCACAACAAGGGCAGCAGAGCTTGCATCAAGAGATCCATCTGCTGCTGCCATTGCAAGCGAGCTTGCAGCATCCCTCTATGACCTCAAGTATGTAGAAAAAAACATAGGGGACATCACAGACAACTATACCCGTTTCCTTGTCATAGCACAGTCCTTTCCATCAAGGAGCGGCAAGGATAAGACATCGATACTCTTTTCTGTTAAGGACAGGCCTGGTGCCTTGTACTCAATCCTTCAGCCATTTGCAAAGGGAGGCATAAACCTTACAAAGATAGAGTCCAGACCATCAAGAAGAAAGGCATGGGAGTATATATTCTTTGTTGATATGCAGGGTCATGTACAGGACGATGCTGTTAGAAATGCCATCGAGGAGATGAAAGAGGGATGTCTTTATCTGAAGATACTTGGCTCATATCCCTCTGCCGAATAGAAAATGATAAGGGCACCTGAATATATATGCAGCATAAGCCCCTATGTCCCTGGAAAACCCGTAGAAGAACTCGAAAGGGAGCTTGGTATAGAGGGCTCTATAAAGCTTGCCTCCAATGAAAATCCCCTTGGACCCTCCCCTATGGCAGTTGATGCCATAAGGGGTATGCTTGGGGATCTACACAGGTATCCTGATGGCAGCGGTTTTTATCTGAAAGAGGCGCTGTCAAAGAGACTTGATATCGCCGCTGAAAAAATAATCCTGGGCAACGGCTCGAATGAGCTTATAGAGATGGCGGTAAGAACATTCCTTACACCAGGGGATGAGGCAATTATGGCAAAGCCGTCATTTGTTGTCTATTCCATGATTGTCCAGGCAGTGGGCGGAACACCCATCTCTGTGCCGTTACAATACTACAGACATGACCTGAAAAAGATGGCAGACATGATCACAGAAAAGACTAAGATAGTATTTATAGCCAACCCCAACAATCCGACAGGGACTATAAATAACATGGAAGAGATGGATGCATTTATGGACAGGGTTCCTGAAGGCATTCTTGTCATTGTGGATGAGGCATACTACGAATATGTCACATCCTCTGATTATCCTGATAGCATGCAATACCTCCGCGATGGAAAAGACATCCTTATCTTGAGGACATTCTCCAAGATATATGGCCTTGCAGGATTGAGGATTGGATACGGCATCTGCAAGAAAGAAATAGCAGAGATGATGAACAGGATAAGACAGCCATTTAATACAAACTCCATTGCACAGAGGGCAGCAGTAATGGCACTTCAGGACATGGAGCATGTGATGAGATCAAGGAGGATAAACGAGGATGGCAAGAGGTTTTTATACAGGGAATTTACACAGATGGGGATTGATTATATCCCTACACAGGCAAACTTTATCTATATACCATTAAAGACCATTGATGCAATGGAGGTCTATGAGAGGCTCCTCAGAGACGGCATGATTATCAGGCCTGTTGGGAAAAATGAGATAAGGGTGACCATAGGCATCCAGAAGGAGAATGAGAGGTTTATCACTGCCTTTAAGGCATTGTTTCGGCTATAAAAATTTAGAATCTATTGGAGGAAGATATGGATATAATAGTTCTTAAGCCAACAGCAACCGAAGAGGAGCTGAGGCATATTACAAAAAAGCTTGAAAGCCGCGGGCTGAACGCAAATATCTCCAAAGGCACAGAGAGGACTATCATAGGTGTCATAGGGGATACATCAAAGATAACAGAGGAGGAAGAGGATGCCATAAGGGCAATGAGTGGCGTGGAAGAGGTGATGCGCATTCTCAAGCCCTACAAGCTTGCAAGCAGGGAATTTAAATCAGAAGATACAGTTATAGATATTGCTGGCAGAAAGATCGGGGAGAAAAAGATTCCTGTTATTGCAGGGCCGTGTGCAGTTGAAGGAAGGACAATCCTCATGAGGATAGCTGAGGAGGTGAAGGCAGCAGGGGCAAGCTTCATAAGAGGCGGCGCATATAAGCCGAGGACATCACCTTATAGCTTTCAGGGCCTTGGAGAGGAAGGGCTAAGGTATCTTGCAGAGGCAAGGGAAAAGACAGGGCTTCCTGTTGTAACAGAGATCATGGACCCAAGGGATCTGGATGTGATAGTGAAATACGCAGATGTAATCCAGATTGGCGCCAGGAATATGCAGAACTTCAGGCTGCTGCTTGAGGTTGGAACTGTGGATAAACCTGTGCTCTTAAAACGAGGGCTTTCAGCAACAATAAAGGAATGGCTTATGTCAGCAGAATACATCATGTCAAAGGGCAACCAGAATGTCATACTCTGCGAAAGGGGTATAAGGACATTTGAGACAGCCACGAGGAACACATTAGACCTCAGCGCAGTGCCTGTGCTGAAACAGTTGACGCACCTTCCTGTTGTTGTTGACCCAAGCCATGGTGTTGGAAAATGGGACCTGGTTGCGCCCATGGCAAAGGCTGCTGTTGCAGCCGGTGCAGACGGGCTCTTAATCGAGGTTCATTCAAATCCTGAAGAGGCCATGTCTGATGGAGAGCAGTCCCTGAAACCGGATGTCTTCAAGAGATTAATGGGGGAGCTTAAACCTATAGCTGCTGCTGTGGGAAGGGAGATATAAAAAACAGTTATGGGTTATAAGTGATGAGTAAAGGGTTGGAGAATAAACTATTTTTTAATAAGACGACTATCATTGGTGTCGGGCTTATCGGTGCATCCTTTGCCCTTGCTTTAAGAGAAAAGGGGTTATGCGAGACCATATATGGCTATGGCAGAAAACAGGAGAATCTAAGAAGGGCAAAGGACAGAGGGATAATTGATGATTACAGCCTTGATGCCTCCAGGGCATGTGAAGGTTCTGACCTCATACTCCTGTCAACACCTGTCGGTGTATTTAAAGACATTGTTGAGAAGATAAGAGGTGCTATAAAGAAGGACGCCCTTATAACTGATGGGGGAAGTGTAAAAGGCAGGCTGGTCTATGACCTGGAGTCATTGATGCCAGAAGGGGTTTATTATGTTGGCTCCCATCCAATAGCAGGCAGCGACAGATCAGGCATTGACGATGCCAAGGCAGATCTATTCAATAATGCAAGATGTATTATTACACCAACAGAGAACTCCAATAAAGACGCACTTAAAAAAGTTATATCTGTATGGGAGGCATTCGGTGCAAGAACAGAGTTAATGGATCCCTTTAAACATGACGAGATATATGCGGTAGTCAGCCATTTCCCTCATGTTGTTGCCTATGCCATTGTAAATACAGTGTGTGACATTAATTCAAAATACATAGAATACGCAGGGCAGGGTTTTAAGGATACAACAAGGATAGCCCTTAGCTCTTCCGAGATGTGGAGGGACATATCAGTATTCAACAAAGACAACCTAATTAAATTGTTAGGCATTTTCAGAGATAATCTTGATAAGATAGAAAAATTTCTTCAGGCAGGAGATGCCTCTAAGATTGAAGAAGAATTTTTAAGGGCACAGGAGTTGAGGAAGAGGTTGAAATAAGGATTTTAAATGTCAACCTTTGAACTGGGTTCACAAAATGGCGATGAAACGAACGAATGGGGGGTGGGGGTTTGCTTGACATCTGTATATAAAAAAATTAGTATATGTATATACATAAGAGAGGAGGGGCATTGTCATGAAGCCATCGGTTAAGATGACATCAATAAGACTTGACACGAGGCTCGCCGATAACGCTATGAAGGTGCTTGGTGCAAAGAGCAGAAGCGAGGCTGTCCACATAGCATTGCGTGAGATTGTTGCACTCAAAAGGTTTAAAGAACTGATGTTAAAGCACGGTGGAAAATTAAAGTTTGAAGCCCATGGCAGATAGGATTATCATATTTGATACATCAATTTTTATAGACCATCTAAGGACAAATAAATACACTGCTCATTTTCAAAACCTGGAGGGCATTATAAGGAACTCTTCGGTTGTTCTGTCCGAACTTTTGCGCGGTGCTACAAAAGAAGCCGAAATAGCCTTTGTGCATGTTCTGGCCAGAAATCATCCCATACTTACTCCTACAGAGAAAAACTGGCTCGAATCAGGCGAAATGCTATCGAAGGCATATAAAGATAAGGGGTTTTCTCCCGAGAAGCTGAGGGATCTGCATTTTGACATGTTAATAGCACTTACCGCAAGAAACTACGGTGCAACAATTATAACTTCTAATAAAACGGATTTTGAACTTATAAGGTCGTATAAAGATTTTTATCTTGAAATCTGGTGATGGTAGAAAGAAAACAATGAATCGCGTTGAACTTAAAAAAGTGAAATCCTTAAAAGGCGAGATAACGCCGCCGCCTGATAAATCAATTTCTCACAGGGCAGTGATGTTTGCATCCATAGCAGAGGGGAAAAGCATTGTGAGAAATTTTCTATGGGCTGAGGATCCTATAAACACTATGAATGCAATGAGGATGCTGGGGGTCGAGATAGAGCAGCCATCAGCCATCAGCCATCAGCCATCAGCCATTGTAATTCACGGCCAAGGATTACATGGACTTAGAGAGCCCTTTGATGTAATAAACTGCGGAAATTCAGGCACAACCATGAGACTCATATCAGGCATTTTAGCAGGCAATCCATTCTTTACAGTCCTTACAGGTGATGATTCATTAAAGCAGAGACCTATGGCGAGGGTGATTAATCCTCTTCAAGAGATGGGGGCAGACATATTTGCAAGAAACAATGATAAATATCCTCCGATTGCTATAAAAGGCGGAGGAGTAAAAGGGATAACCTGTAAGATGCCCATTGCCTCTGCGCAGGTGAAGTCATGCCTGATCCTGGCAGGGCTGTATGCAGACGGCACAACAATTATCACAGAGCCTCAGAAATCCCGTGACCATACAGAGAGGATGCTTAAGGCAATGGGGGCGGATATTGAGGTTGATGGACTAACAATAAAAGTCAGAGGTCAGAGGTCAGAGGTCAGAGGTCAGGAACTGAACCCTCTCGACATAACGATACCTGCTGATTTTTCATCTGCTGCATTTTTTATCGTAGCAGCATTGATGGTTCCTGATTCAGAGGTTTTAATAAAAGGTGTTGGCATAAATCCAACAAGAACAGGTTTATTGGATGTAATAAAAGATATGGGCGGTAATCTGAGGATTGAAAATATCAGGGATGTTTCTGGAGAGCCTGTAGCAGATATTTACTGCAGGACTGCAAGCAGTCTGAAGGCTGTAAAAATAGGTGCTGATATTATGCCATCTTTAATAGACGAATTCCCGATCTTATGTGTCCTTGCAGCTCAGGCTGATGGCATCTCAGAGATAAGAGGTGCAGAAGAATTGAGAGTGAAGGAATCTGACAGGATAAAGGTAATGGCTGAAGGGCTGAGAAGGATTGGGGTGGAGGTAGAAGAGCTGCCTGACGGTATGGTTATACACGGTACAACACATCTTAAAGGTGCAACTATAGAAAGCCATGGAGACCACAGGGTAGCAATGGCCTTCAGCATCGCAGGGCTTTTATCAGAGGACAGGATAACAATAAAGGATACTGCCTGTATTGATACATCCTTCCCTGAATTCTTTAACTACATCGAAAGGCTAATTGACTGATACTAAGGGATGATGTAATCACTATAGACGGGCCGTCAGGCGCAGGGAAAACTACAATTGCAAGGCTCCTTGCTCAAAGACTTGGCTATACATATCTTGATACAGGCGCCATATACAGGGCAGTTGCCCTCAGGTTCAGGGACAACGGCATTCCCCTTGATAACGAAGAGGAGATAAGGAATGAGATAAGGACAATGAGGATCAGGTTTCTCAATGCACGGATTGAGGTTGACGGTATAGATATTACAGATGAGATACGAGGTACTGAGATCAGCGAGCTTTCCTCAAAGGTATCTGCAATAAAGGCAGTGAGAGAGGAGCTCTTCCACATCCAGAGGAGCTTTGCGGAGGCAGGAAAGACCATACTTGAGGGAAGGGATACAGGCACGGTTATATTTCCTGAGGCGGGAAATAAGTTCTTCCTCGATGCATCAATAGAGGAAAGGGGAAGGAGAAGGTTTGCCGAGCAGAAAGATAAGGCCGTAGATATTGAAGATACCATAGAGGCCATGATGCAAAGGGATGAGAGGGACTCTAAAAGGGCAATAGCGCCGCTCAGGCCGGCAGATGATGCCGTCTATATAGACACAACAGGGCTTGGCATAGAGGATGTTATATCAAGGATTCTAAGGGTGCTGGGCAGGGATCCATAAGGCCAGGCATTGTTTCCACTGTATGGGTTATAATTATGGCAAGGGTTTTGAAGGTCTTTTTTACAGGTTTGTAAAAGGCCTTGCCTATGTGTTATTCAGGGTACTGTTCAGGATCGAGGTAAGGGGGATTGAAAATCTTCCCATGGAAGGAGGGATTGTGGTGGCATCAAACCATGTAAGCTTTCTTGACCCGCCTGCCCTTGGTGCAGTCCTTCCGAGGAAGGCAAACTTTATGGCAAGGAAAGGACTGTTTGGCATCCCCATACTCGGCAGCTTAATAAGGCCATTTGCCTTTCCTGTTGACAGACAAAAGACAATGCCTTCAACAATAAAGACGGCCATTGGAAAGCTGTCAGAAGGAGAGCTTCTGGTTATCTTTCCTGAGGGCAGAAGAAGCCATGACGGAAGACTGCTTGAACCAAAAAAAGGTGTCGGGATGATTGTTGCAATCAGCAAGGCCCGGGTAATGCCTGTCTTTATCAAGGGCACGGATAAGGCCCTGCCTGTTGGTGCTGGATTTATCAGGCCTGCAAAGGTTATTATACAATTTGGTGAACTTCTTGACCTTTCATCTATGGGAAACCATAACGATATAAGTTCTGAAATAATGAAGGCTATCGAGGCGTTGAGATGGAGATCTTAGTGGCCAAAAGGGCAGGTTTTTGCTTTGGCGTTAAGAGGGCAATAAATATGGCCTTTGAAGCGGCAGACGAGCATCAGGATGGAATCTATACCCTGGGGCCGTTAATACATAACCCCCAGGTGGTTGAAAGGCTTTCAAAACAGGGGGTAATGCCCATAGAAGATATTAATGCAGAAGGGATAAGGAAATTGATTATAAGGTCACATGGGGTTCCGCCAAGGTTATATGAAGATGCTATAAATGCAGGTTGTAGTATAATAGATGCCACATGCCCGTTTGTAAAAAAGGCACAGAATTATGCAAAGGGTCTCAGGGAAGATGGTTATCAGGTTGTTATCTTAGGCGATAGGCGCCACCCAGAGGTAGAGGGGCTGCTTGGCTTTGCAGGTGATGATGCAATAGTTTTAAATGGACAGACCCCTATCCCCCCGCTTGGGAAAAAGGTGGGCATAGTCGTTCAGACGACACAACCCATAGAAAAACTCAAGGTCCTCGTATGCGATATTATAGAGCGTGTGGAAGAGGTGAAGGTTTATAATACAATATGCGACTCAGCCGCTATGAGGCTTGAAGAGACAAAGGATCTGGCAGAGGAGGTAGATGCTGTTATAGTCGTTGGAGGGAAAAACAGCGCCAATACCACGCAGCTTGCAAACCTCTGCAGGTCAATTGGTGTGAAGACATACCATATAGAGATGGCATCTGAGATAGAGTCTGATTGGTTTCATTCAGCAGAGAGGATTGGAATAACAGGGGGGGCATCCACCCCAAACTGGATAATTGACGAGGTCATAGACATGCTTAAAGAAATCTTTTCAGGAGGCAATATAAATATATGGAGTTTCAAAGGGAAGAATTAGAAAAACTTTATTCAGAGTCCTTCAGGAGGCTTGAGGAGGGAGCTATACTGAAAGGTAAAATCCTTAAGGTGAATAACGACGGGGTTATAGTTGATATAGGCTATAAGTCCGAGGGCTTTATACCTATCGAGGAATTTACTGAGGATGAATTAAGCACAATACAGCCTGATGATGAAATAGAGGTTTATGTTAGTGGCATAAGGGATTCTGAAGGCACAGTAAACCTATCAAGGGAAAAGGCATTAAAGATAAAGACATGGGATCTCATAGATGAGGCCATGGCAAAGGGCTCTCCAATAGAAGGGAAGGTTGTTGGGAAGGTCAAAGGGGGGCTGTCTGTGGATATATCAGGTGTAAAGGCATTCCTGCCGGGCTCCCAGATAGACCTGAAAGCTGTCAGGGATACCAACCGACTCATGGGCCAGGTATTAAGCTTCAAGGTCTTAAAGGTAAATCCAAGGAGGTCAAACATAATAATCTCCCGCAGGGCAATCTTAGAAGAAGAGAGAAGGAAACTAAAAGAGGATACACTCTTAAAGATAAAAGAAGGCGCCATTGTTAATGGGGTAGTGAAAAATATCACGGATTACGGTGCATTTATAGACCTGGGCGGCATTGATGGCCTTCTTCATATCTCGGATATGTCATGGGGCAGGATTGGGCATCCATCAGAGCTTTTTAAGGTTGGCGATAATGTTGAGGTAATGGTGTTGAAATTTGACAGCGATAATGAACGGGTGACCCTTGGATATAAACAGAAAAAACAAGACCCATGGCTGACTGTGCAGGAGAAACACCCTGTTGGCAAAAAGATAAAGGGCAGGGTAATAAACATCACGGATTATGGGGCATTTGTTGAGATAGAGGATGGCCTTGAAGGCCTTGTGCATGTAACAGAGATGGACTGGTCTGAGAAATTGAAACACCCCTCGAAATATGTATCAGAGGGTGATGAGGTAGAGGCTGTTGTCATCAAGATAGAGAAGGAAGAACGAAGAATATCCCTCAGTATAAGGCGGCTGAAGCCAAGCCCGTGGGAGCTTGTTGCACAGAGATACAGGGTTGGACAGAAGATTGCCGGCAGGGTCAGGAGTTTTACAGAGTTTGGTGCATTCATAGGCCTCGATGAAGGAGTTGATGCCCTCCTGCATATATCCGACATGTCGTGGACAAGGCACATAAAACATCCCTCAGAGATACTTAAAAAAGGGCAGAAGATAGAGGCAATTGTCATTAACATAGAGCCTGAGAAAGAGAGGATGGCCCTTGGGATAAAACAGCTTACTCCTGACCCGTGGCTTGAGGAGATACCGATGACATTCAGGCTCAGCGACCGTGTAAAGGGGAAGGTTGTAAAGATTGCCGATTTTGGAATCTTTATAGAGCTCGAAGGAGGGGTTGAAGGGCTGATATATTCCTCGGAGATAGAAAAACCTGCTTCTAAAAAGTTGGAGGAGATTGCAAAGATTGGCGATGAACTTGAGGCAAGGATAATAAAGGTGGACACCAGCGAGAGGAAGATTGGCCTGAGTATGCGGTCCAGGGAGGAAGGAAGATGAAAAAGGTATGCGCCTTCTTGTTCGGTCTTGTTGTCCTTGCAGTACTTATCAGCCTTATAATGACCCTTATGAATAAGACTTCTTTAAAAGAAAAGGTCGGTCTTGTCAGGATAGAGGGTGTAATCCTTGATCCCAAGAATATCGTTGATGAGATAAGGGAATATGCAAAGGACTCATCTATAAGGGCCATTGTTATACGGGTTGACAGCCCTGGCGGTGGTGTTGCACCTTCACAGGAGATATACGAAGAGGTAAAAAAGGCAGAGAAGAAAAAGAGGGTTGTCGTCTCCATGGGCTCAGTCGCAGCATCAGGCGGCTATTATGTCTCATGTCCTGCCGACAGGATTGTGGCAAATCCAGGAACACTCACAGGCTCGATAGGTGTTATTATGGAGATACCCAATATAGAAGGGTTGATGAAAAAGATAGGGGTAAAGACCGAGGTCATAAAGAGCGGAAAATATAAAGACATCGCCTCTGCCTTCAGGGCAATGGCACCGCAGGAGCGGCAGATACTGCAGGGGGTGCTCGATGATGTGCATGAGCAGTTTATAAGGGCAGTGGCAGATGGCAGGAAGATGAAGTTTGATGCAGTAAAAGAACTGGCTGACGGCCGCATCTTTACAGGCAGGCAGGCAAAGGCCATTGGCCTTGTAGATGAACTTGGAGACCTTGAGGACGCCATAAGGCTTGCAGCAAAACTTGGTGGCATAAAAGGAGAGCCGGCAGTTGAACAAAAGAAGGAGAGATTCACAATACTTGACTTAATCAGGGGCAAATTTCCAAAGGAGTTTCAGAATATTATCCCAGGGGCAAGGCTCGAATATCTGTTTTCACCGTGATTGGCATATTGACACAATATATCAGGAGGTAGATATGACAAAGGCAGGACTTATTGAGACTGTGGCAAAAAGGGTTGACGGCCTCACTAAAAAACAGGTGGAGATAATAGTAAATGTGATATTCGACAGCATCAAGAACGCACTTGCCGAGGGCGATAAGGTAGAGATAAGGGATTTTGGCAACTTCAGGCTTAGAAGCAGGAAACAGAGGCTTGCAAGAAATCCAAAAACAGGCGCTCTGGTCAATGTGCCCCCAAAAAGGGTTCCACACTTCAAGGTTGGCAGGGAACTAAGGTTAATGGTGAACAGACAGGGCAACTGATGTCTGTAGACAGACGGGGCTTTCTTCAACGGGCTGTAAAATACATCTTCGGCCTTATGGGACTTGCTTTTCTCATGCCGATTGCCTATCTCTATCCATCAACTATAAAGAGGCGCAGGCTGAAATATTTTACCCTGATAGATGAGGATGATGCCCCGCGAAAGGGGATTAAACAGGTTGAACTGAGTTACGAGCTAAGGGGGGATACTGTGAAGACAAGGATCTTCCTCGTCAGGGAATCATCCGGCGGGCTGCTCTGCCTTTCTCCTGTGTGCAGCCATCTGGGCTGCCTTGTAAACTGGGACTGGGAAAAAGGCGAGTTCAGATGTCCATGTCATGGGGGCCGATATAATATGGTAGGCAAGAACATCGGAGGGCCTCCACCACGACCTCTTGAGAGGCTTCCTATTATTACAAAAGGCGGTATTATCCAGGTAGGGCTCAGGCTCTGACAATGGGAAGGATATTCGATTATCTCGACAGTCGTTTTATCCTCAAGAAGCCGCACAGCGACTTTCTTGAAAGGCCCATCCCACAAAATCTTAATTATTTTTACTGCCTTGGCGGTATTGCATTTACACTATTCTTATCCCTGCTTCTGACAGGGATTCTTCTGTCAGTATATTATATCCCTTCTGAAAAAGAGGCATATGCAAGCATAAGGTATATCCAGGAACAGGCATATCTTGGATGGCTGATAAGAAGCATACACAAATGGTCGGCGAATCTGATGGTCGTCTTTGTCTTTCTCCATATGCTCAGGGTATTTATAACAGGCTCCTATAAAAGCCCGAGGGAGCTTAACTGGGCAGCAGGTGCGATGCTATTTTTATTTACTATGGCCTTCGGCTTTACAGGCTATCTCCTTCCATGGGACCAGAAGGCATACTGGGCGACAGAGGTCGGGACGGCCATGGCAGGGACAATCCCGATATTAGGGAAGCCCATCCTTTATCTCTTAAGGGGAGGTGCTGATATCAGCGACCTTACCCTCATAAGGTTTTACAGCCTGCACACATTATGGTTTCCCCTTTCCATGTTTGTTTTGCTGTGGGCACATTTTCACATGATAAGGCAGCAGGGCATATCAGGAGGACTTTAATGAATGACAAGAGATTCTATCCCGACTATCTCTTTGAGATCACAGTTGTCATCCTCCTCACACTTGGACTTGTCCTCATACTCAGTCTTTTGTTTCCGCCTGTTATGGGAAGGAAGATCGATTTTCTGGCCCAGTTTCAACCCATGCCTGAATGGTATTTCCTGTGGCTTTATCAGATGATAAAATATTTCCCCGGGAATTGGGCGTTTGTTGGTGCAGTGCTCATTCCTGCCGCTATGTTCCTTGCCATACTGTTTGCGCCATTGCTTGATAGATCACCAATGTTGTCTATCAGAAAGAGGCCTGCAGCAGCCATTGCAGGGGCCATAATCTTAATTGCGGTTATCCTGCTAACCCTGCTTTCATATTAACCTTCAGCCATGAATTTAAATCATTCATAAAATTGTGATTGACATTGCCCTGGCAGTTGAATAAAATATGCAAGTTTTATTAAAATTGATTGGATTCAATTCTTCTCAGGAAGGATAAAGGATGAAGAAAAGAAAGATATTCCTCTATGGGTTAATCTTCTGCACAGGGTTTCTGTCCTTTCTTTATCTCTCTGGTCATAAGGTGGCCTATTCTGATGTAGACTGCACCCAGTGTCATCCGGATAAATCACAGGGCAAGGTAATACATCCTGCTGTCCAGATGGGCTGCACAGCATGCCATACAGGGGTTGATGCATCAGAGGTTCCACACAAAATGACCAATAAAAACCCTAAAGGCCTTTCTGCTGATGCGCCTGAGTTGTGTTTTGGCTGCCATGACAAGAAGATGTTTGAGGGGAAGGATGTGCATCCGCCTGTTGCAGCAGGGATGTGCCTGAGCTGCCACCATCCACATGTATCTAACAATGAGAAGCTTCTGCGGGCAGAGCCGCCTGAGTTGTGTTTTGGCTGCCATGACAAGAAGATGTTTGAGGGGAAGGATGTGCATCCGCCTGTTGCAGCAGGGATGTGCCTTACATGCCATAAACCACATGCATCCAATAATGAGAAGCTTTTACAGGCAGAGCCGCCAAAGCTCTGTTTTACATGCCATGATGAAGGGATGTTTAAAAAGAAGTTTGTGCATCCACCTGTTGCAGCAGGGATGTGCCTTACATGCCATAAACCACATGCATCCAGCAATGAAAAGCTTACAGTTTCTCCTGTGCCTGAGCTGTGCTACACATGCCATAAAAGGAAGGATACAAAGAAGGATGTGCATCCGCCTGTTGCAGCGGGGATGTGTCTTTTCTGCCACAGCCCGCACTCAACAGATAACACGCATCAACTCCTTCTGCCATTGAACAACCTATGCCTTCAGTGCCATCCTGAGAAGGCATCAGACGGCCATGTTGCCAGAACTTTTGTTTCTCAGTATCATCCTGTTCAGGGTAAGCCTGATCCATCAAGGCCTGGGCATATGTTAAGCTGTATAAGCTGCCATAATCCACATCAGTCTGACTATATCAGGCTGTTCCAGTTTAAGGCAGAAAGTGCTTTTGGGATATGTGCTTATTGTCACAAAAATATAGGAGGTATCTGAGAAGTGAATAAGATAAAGGCACTGGTCTTGGTTTTGCCCCTGCTGGTTTTATGCTCCTGCGGTGTAACGCCGCCTCCAAAGATAACTCTATACTGGCCGTCTCCGCCTGATAAGCCGAGGATAAAGTATGTTGAATACTGGTATACAGAGGAGAATTTCGGCAGGTCTGCATTAGAGTCATTTTCAGAGTACCTTGCCGGTAAGGAAGGGGTTTTAGGTTTTATAAAGCCCTATGACCTTGTGGCAGACTCAAAGGGCAGTATATATGTCACAGACCCTGCGCAGGGCGCTGTGATAGTTATCGATAAGGAGAAAAAGATATTCAGAAGGATAGGCAAAGATGCCATAGGAGCCCTGGCTGTCCCATCAGGCATTGCCATCTATGAACCTGAAAGGCTCCTCTTTGTATCCGATACAAAGATGAGGGTCGTGAATGTCTATGACCTGTCTGGCGCATATAAATACAGCATCGCCAATAAAGGGCAGTTTGGCACCCCAACAGGCCTTGCAGTGGATGCAGCGAGGCAGAGGCTTTATGTCGTAGATACAAAGCAGAACAAGGTCTTTGCCTTTAAGATAGATGGAACCCCGCTTTTTGGTTTTGGCAGCGGGGGGACTGAGCCAGGGCAGTTTAATTTCCCGATATCAATAGCAGTAGACCATGATGGGAATATATATGTTGTTGATATGGGCAATTTCAGGGTCGAGATATTCGACCCCAGTGGAAAATTTTTAAGGACATTTGGCAGTTTAGGCGACAGGCCAGGGCAGTTTGCAAGGCCAAAGGGTATTGCACTTGATTCAGAGAACCACATATATGTGGTTGATGCTGCCTTCCAGAACTTCCAGATATTCGACCAGGAGGGCCATCTCCTCATGTGGGTTGGCAGCGGCGGCATATTTCCGGGGCAGTTCCAGATACCTGCTGGCATATATATAGATGCCCGTGACAGGATATATGTTGCAGACCAGTTGAACAACAGGATACAGGTATTTCAGTATATGGGAAAGATATGGCAGGAAAGACAGAGGCTTAAGGAACAGGAAAAGCAAAGGAAACCTGAGAAATAAGGATGATGCGTGATTTGACGCACCTGATGTGTAAAATGACACGAGGCTGTTCAATAACATAGGCAGTTTTTCTGTTATTCCTGCGAAGGCATGAATGACAGAACCCTTTGAAAAATAAGTGGATTCCGTGTCAGGCACGGAATGGCAGAGTGCAGTAGGTTGTTAGTAAGGAGGTGGCATTAAAATTGCATGAAGAATTTGCATAAAGACTTGCACAGTATCATTGGCTATATTGTGTTATAATATTCGCTGAGGATGGACTCTTAAAAACAGGATTAGGTTTTAATCCAAAAGAGGAAGGAGGTGAATCAGATGAGAAAGATCTTAGTTTTAGGTTTAGCAGGCATATTGGTTCTTATGGCTATAGGTATAGCAATGGCCCTAACCGCAGGCCCCACTACCATCTATGGCAGCTATCATGACCTGAGCTCCTCTGGTAAGGCACTAACTGCAACAAATGTCAACCAGATATGCGTATTCTGCCATACTCCGCACAGCGGCCTGGCCTTAAGTGGTGACTACGCCTATCTCTGGAACAGGTGGGCATCCACAACAACATATCAGACTTATACGAGCAGCACGATGAATGCTACTGAGCCGAGCACCATGTCAGGTGTATCAGCCATATGCCTGAGCTGCCATGACGGCTCAGTCGCCATTGGTGTGTTAAATAATGTCTACGGGCAAAACTTTACAGCCACATTCACACAGACAGCAAACTCAAACGCATCTTATAACACAAGCACTCCTGGCTGGAAGATGACAGCAGGTCTGCCGTTTCTTGGCACGGATTTAAGGAACGACCATCCTGTTGGCTTTACCTATGATTCAGCTTTAGCAGCTGCTGATGGAGGGCTTCAGACCCCTGGGACAAACTCTGTTACAGGGACCACAAATGGCACAGGCATTACCCTTACGCTCTTCAACCAGAAGCTTGAGTGTGCAACATGCCACAATGTGCACAGGCCAGGTGCTACAACAACAGGTGATTTCCCATTCCTAAAGGCTTCTAACAACAACTCCTCTCTGTGTCTCACATGCCATCTGAAATAGCAACGGCTTCAAAAAGGGGTATTGGTAAAACAATATCCCTTTTTTTCTCTATTGTAATCTTACTGTCTTCTGTCGTATATCTTAATACCATCCACAACGAATTCCTTTGGGATGACGAGAACATGATTCTGAGGAATCCAACGCTTATAGACCCGTGGACGGCTCTTACACATACAGAGGGCTCTGCCCTGGGTAGAAGGCCCATTACAAACTTCTCCTTTGGCATTGACAGATGGCTTTTCGGTATAAGGCCGGAGGGCTATCATATGACAAACATAATCCTTAATGCAGCGGATGCTGCCCTGTTTTTCTTCATAGCACTGAGGATTTTCAGGTTCCTCTACGGCTCAACAATTTCAGGAGAGAGACAGGAGATTGCTTCGGGGACTGCGTCCCCTCGCAATGACAGCCCCTCTGTTGTTGGGGGTGATTTGTCATTGCGAGAAGCGCGGAGCGATCTCGTTTTTCTGTGGCCTGCCTTTTTCAGCGCCCTTATATTCGGCCTTCACCCTATCCACACAGAGGCAGTAGCATCGTTTCTCGGAAGGTCAGACCTCCTCGGCAGCCTTTTTTATTTCCTCGGGCTTCTGTTTTATATGAAGGCTGTAGAGGCAAGGCGCTTCATATATTACGGCCTCTTCTTTGCCTCCTACATCCTTTCCCTTTTATCAAAGGAGATGGCAGTCACCCTTCCATTTATAGCCATATTATACGAGATGACCTTTCCATACGGCCTTGATATAAGGAGATGGTTTAAAGAGAGGTGGAGGGCTGTCTGCATTGTCCTTCTTATCACTGTTGGGCCTGCTTTATTCTACATAACATCCTATGGGATAGTAACGCCCTCTACTTTAGATACCCAACCCTACTGGGGAGGCAATATCCTTAACACATCCCTTATGATGCTTACGGTTATAAAGGAATACCTGAGGCTGTTGTTTTTCCCTGTAAAGCTCTGCGCCTGGTATGTGACAGATGTCCCTTCAGTGAGCGAGGTTGCGCTTTCAGCAGGCCTTTTGCTTTCCCTTATCGCATTATTGATATGGGGCATAAGAAAAAACCGAATCGTCTTTTTCTCTATAGCATGTTTTTTTATCTCCCTTATCCCTGTTTTGAATATCGTCCCTATCCCCGGCTCTATGATGGCAGAGAGATGGCTTTATATACCATCTATGGGATTTGGGCTTATAGCAGGATATTACATATATAAGCTCAGGGCCAATCCTAAAGGTTCGGTGTTTGCCATACCGCTGCTTATTATCCTCCTCGGCCTTTACGCCGCAAGGGATGTTACGAGGAATGAGGTCTGGAGGACAGGATATGTATTCTACACTGACATGATAAGGTGCTGCCCCAAGGGCTATCACGGCTATTACAACCTCGGAAATGTCTTCAGGGACATGGGCAGATATGACGAGGCTGCATATTACTGGCAGCTTGCCCTGAAGATTGCGCCAGGGCACAGCATGGCGCATAATAACCTCGGCGATTACTACCTGATGAAGGGGAGGAAAGACCTTGCACTCGGTGAATTCCTTCAGGCTGTGAGATTTGATAAAAGGAATGTCGAGGCGAATTACAACCTCGGCATGCTCTTCTATGAGACGGGCTTTAAGGATGAGGCAAGGAAATACCTCCTAGTATTCCTTAAAATCGCTCCGTCTGATTATGAAAAACAAAAAGACATGGTAAGGAGGATTCTTGAAAGCCCTTGACATTTTAGCTTGAGTTTTTATAATAATGTGATTTTTGGACTGATGAAACGGCAATAAATAATAGAGATGTAAAATACTTCAGAAAGAAGGCTCATATGAAACCAAAGGAACTGTTTTTTGGTCTGGTTCTTGCTTGCCTTATATCTGTCGTTGTTAATACTGCTGTGGCATCTCAGGCTATAGCTCCGACTGGCTCAGTAGTTGCAATGGTCAATGGACTGCCTGTTACAGTATATGACCTTAACGATGCGCTGCAGAGGATACTGCCTATGGCAAGCTATCACGGCAATATCTCAGGGGATAAACTCCTTGAGCTTAGAAAGAAAGCGCTTCAGGAGGCCATTGATAAGGAGCTCCTCTCACAGGAGGCTGTAAGAGTTGGCATAAAGGTATCCAGGGCAGAGATAGATGGAGATTTAGATGTGGTGAGGAAGCGTTTCCCTTCGGATAAGGATTTTAAGGCAGCGATGAAAAACAGCGGTATAACGCTGAAACAATATACAGAGGCCATTAAAAAGGGGATTCTGGTGAGGAAGCTTCTCAATAAGGAGGTATATTCAAAGGCTGTAACAGATGCTGAGATTAGGGCATACTATGATAATAATAAGTCCCGCTTTTTAGAGCCTGAGAGGGTAAGGGTCTTTTATATACTCCTTAAGGTTGACCCTGCAGCCACAAACGATGAGAGGAAAAAGGTGTTAGAGAAGGCAAAGGATATTGCAAAGAAGGCAAAGGCAGGCGAGGATTTTTCTGCACTCGCATGGAAGTACTCAGAGGATGCATACAGGGTAAAGGGCGGTGACCTCGGTTTCATCCACAGGGGGATGCTTGCCTCTGAGATAGAGAATGTCGTCTTTTCCCTTAAAGATGGCGAGGTAGCCGGGCCGATAGAGACCCTTGAGGGCTACAGCATTGTAAAGGTGGGCAGGAAAGAGCCTCAAAGGCAGTTGTCGTTTTCAGAGATAAAGGACAAGTTAAAAAAAGACCTCGAGCGTCAGAGGACAGAAAAGGCATTAATGGACATCAAACAGAGATTAAGGAATAAGGCAAAGATAGAGATAATGGATAAGGCCTTGCGATGAGGAATGCATCAGACAGGGGTTCCTGGGAATGAGCCATATAAGAGCATCCTTTTATGGGACAGCCTTCATTTTTTTTGCTGTCATGTCGGCTTTATTATTCTCAAAAGATGCTTATGCACTTACAGGGGCATACGGCTTTGATGTGTTAAGGTGGGAGCAGGCACAGAGGTTCAGGGTGTCGGGTGACCTGGAGTTGAGCTACAGGGACTATACTGCTGAGTCAGCCGGGTATAAGACAAGGCAGAGGACATTTCAACAGCGATACAGGCTCAAACTTAAAGGATACATATACAGACCGAGACTTGCTATATTTGAAGCATCGCTTTCCTATATAAAGACAAAGGATAAATATGATCAGGATGTATTTAACACAAAGGGCATTTACTATGGGCTCTTTGCTGTTTTGCTGCCGAGGACAAATTTCCCTACGCTCTTGTACTTTGACAGGAGCACATCGCATCTCAACCCGAGCAGTGCACCTAATTACCAGGTAACAACCACGCTCGTTGGTATAGTGACAAATTGGATGATAAGAAGTGGCATGTATCTGAGTCTTACAGCCGTCAATACAAAGAGCGATATAACATCACCTGTCACACCGAGAAAAGAAAATGACAAGTTCTATGCTGTTGAGTTTTCAAAGAGCTATAGGACAGGAGGTTTCCGTATAAATTACCAGCACTTTGATTATAAGGATGTAATTATAGACCGGAGAGAAAAAGACCATACTATTAATATTGATGCAACGCAGAGGCTTGCAGGTTACACCAGGAGAAATGGTGAGACACATATACTACTGTCAGAGGATTTTTATTTCACAAAGCAGGATACCACACAGACTGATACTGCACCGATAAGGCAGAAGAGCTACTACCTCTACATCACACTTAATATCCAGAAGAAGAATTTCGAAACAAATACATATTACAATTTCAACAAATATGATTACAACGATTCAAAATATCAAAGCCATAGTATAACAAATGCGAGCACATACAGGCCGACGCCAACCCTGCTTTTAAGCGAGGGTCTTTCATTTACCAGGGCAAGCTCTGATAACCAGAGCAGCACCTCTTATTCTGCAAACCTCGGCGCCGCATATAGCAGATTATATAAGGGTTACTCCTTATATGCCGGCACATCCGTAGGCTATTTCGGCGCATCCAACGCGCCGAACACATTTTCTACAAACATGAATGCAGGCATAGCAACCCCGACCTTTGGCAGGAAACTGTATTACAACGGCTATTACGGCATCTCTGGATATTACACAACAGCAGGGGACAATGGCGGCAGGAACGACCTCGGTATAAACTTTGGTCTAAGGGATATCGGGAGGTTTTCTCTTAATGGTCAGTCGAGCGTATATTATCTCATGACCAGGTCGAAGGAATTCGCAACCCAGACAGGATACGGCGGAACCATAACAGGGAATGCCTATTTCAGGGCAGCATGGTTTGCAGTATTGGATGCCCATTCCACATACGCTATGGGGCGGTCAGACGGCTCTGAGGCAAAAAGCATGGATGTCAGTGGAGGCGTTACACTGAATCTTATCAGAAACCTCGATATAAGGGGGACTGCAAGACATTATAACTCATCCACAAATGTTGGCGATAAATATACGGCTAAGGAGATTACAGGGATGCTGAATTATAGATTCAGGAAGCTCTTTCTCGACCTCTCATACGATATCTATGATGAACAATACAGCGACAACCCAAAAACCAAGAGAAAGACCATCTTCATGGCTGTAAGAAGGGAATTCAGGTAGCATGGCTTTATTATGAAGAATATCCTATTAGCTGTTGTTATTGTATTTCTTGCCCAATGTTCAGGCCCGGGGGCAGAACTGAAAGAGGAGGCGAACCTCTTCTATCCTCCGCCTCCGCAGAGGCCGAGGATACAGTATATCAGGACTATAGCCTCCCCTGAGGACATCGGGATAACGAGGTCATGGTTTAAAAAGACAATGCATACCATCTTTGGCTCAGGGTCAGAAAACGAGGACAGATTTATACGGCCGTACTGCGTATTCTTCCATAATGGAAGGCTCTATGTAACAGACCCTGGATTTGCCTCCGTGCATGTGATGGACATTGAGGGGAAGAGATATCTGAGATTCTATCATATAAAGAAGGATATTGACCTGATATCCCCGATAGGGGTTGTAGCGGATAATTCAGGCAGGATATATGTATCGGATTCTGTGCTGGATAAGGTTTTTGTCTTTGGCAGAGACGGCAGGTTTGATTTCTCATTTGGATATGATTTTAAGAGGCCAACAGGCATCGCCATTGATGAAGGCAGAGGTGTTATCTATGTGGTTGACACGCTTGCTGATAAGGTGGATGTCTTTAACCTCAAGGGAGAATTCCAGTTCTCCTTTGGGAAGAAGGGAGAGGGTGATGGCGAGTTCAATTATCCGACGCATATCTTTTTCAAGGAAGGCCGTATCTATGTCACTGATACGATGAACTTCAGGATACAGGTATTTGATGGGAAAGGCAGATTCCTCTATAAGTTCGGGAGGCCTGGCGATGGCTCAGGGGACTTCTCAAAACCAAAAGGTGTTGCCTCTGACAAAGAGGGACACATATATGTTGTTGATTCAGACTTTGATAATGTCCAGATATTTACACCAGAAGGCAAGCTTCTTTTATACTTTGGCAGTGAAGGTAAAGGCAGGGCAGGGTTCTCTGTCCCTGCTGGAATTTTTATAGACGCTGATGATAGGATCTATGTTGCTGATTCCTACAACAGCAGGATTCAGGTCTACAGGTATCTGAGGGAGAAGGAATGAGAATGAAAAGATTGTTGCTTCTGACAGGCATCCTTTTATACATCCTTGGCAGTTTCATCTCTGTCCATGCCGGGCCAAAGTCTGTGGCCGACCCAAAGAACAAACATAATCTGTCCATATCAGGTCCGGGCCCTATTAAGGCATTAAATGAGACACAGGTATGCATATTCTGCCATACGCCGCATAATGCAAACCCTGAAGGTCCTCTGTGGAACAAGGATACCAACGCAAAGACGACCTATATCAACTACTGGAGCCATACGCTCAATACATATACATCTCCAAAAAATGCACCTAACATCAATGGCGTATCAAAGATGTGCCTGAGCTGCCACGACGGGACTATTGCGATAGGCGCTGTTAGAAGCAGGCCGCAGGGTATTGCAGTGACTTCTTCTTCACAAGGTCTATTAAGCGCAGAGGGCAGGCTTACATCAGTCCCTGGATTAATAGGCACAGACCTTTCAGGAAGCCATCCCATATCATTTGTCTTTGACCAGAGGCTTGCTGCCTTAAATCCATCCCTCATTGTCCCGTCTGACAGGGATGTAAGGCTTGACCGCAATGGCGAGATGCAGTGCACATCATGCCATGACCCGCATGACGACAGTAAAGCAAATGACCAGAATAACCCGGATCTGCATTTCTGGCAAAAGGCGACTTTTGATGAGGTATGCCTTGCCTGCCATAGTTTTACTAAAAAGACAGCAAAGAACCCTGTTCACCTCGACACACAGAAGATGTTGAAGGGCTGTGGAAGCTGCCATAAGGGACACGGCATGCAGAATACAGCAATGCTTCCTTCAAGCAGTGAGAGCAAGGAATGCTTCCAATGCCACGGCGATTCAACTGTTGTGGCCAAGGCAAAGAATGCGAGGATAATCGCCAGCACCGTTACGATGCAGAACCAGGATGTGGAGAAGGAATTTCAGAAGCCTTATCACCATCCTATAGAGACAGAGGCGCTCCACAGCGACAGCGAGATACTTCCAGAGACAGACGCATCTCAGAAAAGGCATGTTGCCTGCGCTGACTGCCACAATGTCCACACAGCAACAAAGGAGAATCCTGTCGCAGGGGTATCAGGCTCAAGGTCAGGCAGGGTATTTGTAGAACAGACAGATAAGGAATATGAGGTGTGTTACAAGTGCCACTCCTATAACTATAACCTGCCAGGCGATGAGAAGAACAAGGCATTGGAGTTCAACCCTACGAATCAATCCTATCACCCTGTAGAGGCTGTTGGAAAGAATACGAGGGTTCCAAGCCTTATATATCCGCTCACAACCTCAAGTATAATAAAGTGCACAGACTGCCACGGCAGCGATGACATTAACGCGCCGAAGGGCCCGCACGGCTCAATCTACAGGTATATATTGAGATGGAATTATTCTACTGCTGACGGCCAGCCGGAAAGCCCATTCAGCTATCAGCTCTGCTATCAGTGCCATAAGAGGGAAAACCTCCTGAGCAATGCAAGCTTCAAGGAACACAACAGGCATATAAACATGACATCATGCTATACATGCCACAATTCCCACGGCAGCAAGTCAAACCCATATCTGCTTGAATTTAACCCTACGGTTGTATTCCCCAATAAAGACGGCATCCTCAGCTATATTGACCACGGAGGAGGAAATGTGGAGTGTTTTCTCAGATGCCACAATTATGACCACGGCAGTTTGTCTTCATCTCAGACAAAGACATCGCCGCAGTATGGGTCTCCTGCTACACCATTTACACCAGGGCCATTCACGCCGGGGCCATTTAATCCATTTCCGTTCCCTCCAAAAAAGAGGTGAGTCATAAAAAGGCCATAGTGTTGCTATTGTTTCTTACACTATGCCTCTATGCAAATTCCCTCAATGGCAGGTTTCTCTGGGACGATCATATCCTTATAGAGAAAAACCCATTCATAAAGGTCTCATCCATAAAGGGTATAACCCATATGTTCTCCTATCCTCCGGAAAATAAGGTCGAATATCTGCCGCTGAGGGATCTGAGCTATGCGATGGATTATTCCTTATGGGGACTAAACCCTGTCGGTTATCATATAACAAATGTAATCCTTTACTCACTGACAGTAGTCACAGTCTATCTCATCCTTCTGAGATTATTCAGGCTGTTTAAACCCGGTAATGATACAGCCGCACTGCTCGGCACCCTTATATTCATGGCACATCCTGTCCATGTGGAGGCCGTTGCATGGATAACAGGCAGAAACACTGTGATATCAGGGCTTTTTATGTTCCTGTCATTTTACACCTATCTAATTTATAGGGAGAGAAGAAAGGCAGGATTCTACATCCTTTCGCTTGTCCTTTTTCTTTTTGCTGTGTTCTCAAAGGCAACTGCGATTGTGCTGCCGTTCATGCTGATTTCTCTGGAGCTTATACTCGGTAAATCTAACCCCCCCTCGCCCCCCTTTACTAAAGGGGGGAGGGGGGGGATTTTAAAGACCACAGGCCCATTCTTTATCCTGATGGCTGCTGTTACCTATCTCCACATATCTGTAGCAAAGGCTACAGGTATTATGAGTCCCCAAGTGATAAGGTTTGGAATGGACAGATTATCCATGAGATTGATGACAGCCCTGATTATCCCACAGTATTATCTCAAGATGTTTTTCTTCCCTTTTGGCTACAGGGCTGAATATTCTGTCTCTTATCCAACAGGTTTTTCTGATATCAGGATACCCATCGCACTGATAGTGCTTGTGACAATAATATTACTGCTTATAAGATTCAGGAGAGACAGGGTTGTAGTCTTTTCATTTTTATGGTTTTTGTGCGGGCTTGTGCCTGTGCTTAACTTTTTTCCGACAAACCCTGTGATAGCAGAAAGATACATGTATATATCTTCCTTAGGGCTTTCTATGCTGACAGGGTATCTGGTTACAAGACTTTACTCCAAAAACATGTTAGTATTTTATGGCCTATCAGTTGTCCTGGTTGTCTGCCTCGGCCTTCTGACCGTCTTCAGAAACAATGTCTGGAGCAATGATGTTACTCTCTGGAGGGATGAGCTGAAGAAAGAACCCACATCCACAAAGGCTTATTACAACATCGTTGAATACTATCTGCAAAGCGGCAGATACAATGATGCCCTTTCCGTAATCAAAGAGCTTCAATCTAAAGCTGACAATACCTTCTATCCTGAGTTTCTCATGGGCAAATATTTCCTTCTTAATGGGGATTATAATGCTGCGGCATCTTATATGAAACAGGCAATCAACAAGGGCGGTGATACATCTATCGAGGTACACTTCTACCTTGCCTTTGCCCTTATCGGTGAAAGGGATGTAATGGGGGCAATAGATGAGTTTAACAAGGTTCTGGAGTCAGAGGATGTGGACCCTGCTGGTATGTATGGCAGGATTGCAAAGGAGCAGTTGAATACCTTGAGGCAGGGTTTTGCATATAAGATTAAGGAGATGCAAGATGCGATTGAGGCAACTCCGTATGGCAGCAAGGGCTTTGAAAACCGCTTCAGGCTTGCATACCTCTATGACACACTTGGTGAGTATAAACAGGCGGTAAAGGAATATCAGGCATGTATATCCATAGATGGAAACAACTGGGTACCGTACAACAACCTCGGGAATATCTTCCAGAAGCTGAGGATGTATAAGAATGCAGAAAGGCAATATCTTTATGCCCTGTCATTGAATCCGGGTAATCTTGATATAATGAACAACCTTGGCATCATATACAGGAAACAGGGCAGGATAGATAAGGCAATACAGTATTTCATGATGGCTATAGACAGAGACAGCAATTTCCTCTTTGCCAATTTTAACCTTGCAAGGCTGTATTTTTATATTGGGAATAAGGATGCGGCTTTTAAATATTTTAACAGGAGCAGGGAATTGGCCCGGGGTAATAATGATTTGATAGCAAACATAGATCAGTATATAGATGCACTAAAAAAAGGATGAGGCAAAATACACAGCATATGAGTTCCCTGTGTGTTTTGCTATAATTGGTTAGTGAAGAAAAAGATGGAGAGGGCTGATCGATGAAAACCATGATTTTCATTATGGCAGCGTCAATACTCCTGACATCATGTGCCGCAGGCAGGGTTGGTGTTAGTGAAAGGTGTGATAGCTGTCACGGCACTCCTCCGCTGACAGGCGCACATAGGATTCACTATGGAGGTTCTGCTGCTGCCACTTATGGAGATACATCCAATGCATCTTCAGGTAGGATTTATAGATTCAATTGCGGCAATTGTCATCCACTCAACAGATCGAAACACGAGGATGGTAAGGTTGAGGTTGAGCTCTATAACCCAAAGGCCAAAGGGCTCAAGGCACTTAATCCACCTGATGCACACTACAATATGCAGACAACGGTCTGCACAAATGTCTATTGCCACAGCTCGGGCCAGGCATCCCAATCAAGGATATATGTGCCCACCCCTCCGTGGACATCGAGCTTTGCCCAAAGCAATATAAAGAGGTGTCAGGGGTGTCACGGCTCTCCACCAATATACCAAAATGAAGGAGCAGGCTCTCAAATGGCAAATTCACATTACAGGGGTAGCTCTATCGAGGATGAGGCTGCCCATCTCCTCGGTATCCACTGGGATTCTGTTGGAGGACATAACAGGGATTCCTTGAAGATATATAAGACATCAAGCACTATGGGATGCAGCACCTGCCATAATAAGACCGTTTCTGATAATACCGATGGAGACAATATAGATACTACATTCATCGACCCTGTCGGAGGAGGGAAAGGGATATTTACATGCGATAGGTGCCACAGCAGCTCTACAATCCCTCCATCCAATCACTCAGGCAGCATCTCTGATACTGCATATCATGTTAATGGCCGGGTTGATGTCGTCTTCAGCCCGCTGATATTTAAGTCAAAGGCACAGCTTATTACTGCCCCTGATGGATGGAGCAGGCAGAACGGATACAAGACTGTTAAAAGCTATGATGAAACCACACAGGGTCTTAATACTGCCCGCTACGACCCTGTTACAAAGACCTGCAGCAATGTAGCCTGCCATCTGAGCGGAATTGGTGGATGGGGAACAACTGCAGGGACAGGCATCAGATGGGGCGAGAAGGCTGTACAGTGCAAGACATGCCACACCGAATACTGATTCTATCCCTATTTTTCAGTGGTAATAGAATCCTTTACTTTTCGGTTTAAACTTTAATATCATACTTTTTATGAAAGACAGGCGTGCCTTGCTGGGATCGTTATAGATATGACATTACTGAAGAAGGCAGCACTCAGCGTTTTGCTATTTCTGGTCTTCTTTCTGCCGTTTGTAAACAAGCCATTTCATATAGACGATGGAAATTTTATTTCCATGTCAAAAGCGATTGGATTTAACCCCTTACATATTAAGAAAATAGGTATCTATTTTATGGGGAATTACGATAAGGATTTCTCCCCTCTTTCATCCACGCATCCAGTCTTTATCCCATATTTTATCAAGTTGATAGGCTCGATATTTGGCATCAGGGAGATTCCTCTACATATCGCCTTCTTTATATTTACCCTTATTGCCTTCTGGTCATTCTATGCATTTATATCCTCTATAGAATCCTCAGCAGAACTCAGAGTTGACTGGAGGTTCCCTGTATTTGTGTCTCTACTGCTTGTTAGCAACCCTGCATATCTCGCAAACGCACACGATATAATGACAGATGTGCCCCTGCTGGCCTTCTGGCTATTGACCATTGTTCTGTTTATAAAAGGTGTAGATTATGACAATAAGATTTATCTGTTACTGTCTTCTGTCTTCCTCGTATTTTCTATTCTGATAGCCTATCAGTCCCTGTTCCTCATCCCTATACTCGCCAGCTACCTTATAATTAACAGGAAACCCGGGCTATGCAATATCGCCTCTCTAACCGGCCCTTTTATAATCTTTGCCGCTTTTATCCTGTTTGTTTCTATCTTTTATAATATCTCAGCCCTTTCATCTGCTATAAGTGAATCCATGAGGTGGTTCAGGATAGAAAAGATATACGGCAGGGCACTGAGTGTTTCTGTAAACACAGGGTTTGCCTTACTGTTTCTAATCATTGCCTATGTTGTTGCCCTGCCTAAAAGGATATATGTGTTTGAAGGCATAATATCCCTCATTGCAGCAGTCCTGCTGTCATTACAGGTTGATTATTCGCTGTCGCAGTGGCTCTATCTGATTGCGTTATCTACAGTTGGAATATTCTGCATAGCTGAGTTTATCAGGATAACCCTGAAAGAGGCTGGAGAGGGTAATAATCAAAAAAGACTTAACCTTTTTTTATTGTCATGGATAACAATTGTAATGTCCTATAATATCCTTTTCATGCCTTTTGGCTCTACAAGGTATTTGCTTCCAGCAATCCCACCATTACTCTATATATTTTCAAAGAGGCTCTGGTATGGCGTATCGGTGCCATCTCGACAAGCCCGCTTTATATCAGGAAAGACGCTTGCCTTGATTGCCCTTGGTCTTACCATGATGCTTGGATTGATGACTGCCTATGCAGATTACCAATTCGCATCCTCATACAGGGACATGTCAAAAGAGGTAAAGGCCATAACAGACAAAACAGGTGAGAAGGTCTGGTACATGGGGGATTGGGGCATGCACTACTACATGGATAAGCAGGGCTTTCACTATCTCACAGCAGATAGCAATGAACCCAGGGTAGGAGATGTGCTTATAATTGCAAAGACTGCATCTGTGTGGAATATGTCATTTGACATGCTTCAGAGGGTCAGATTGATCGGTGTGAGGGAATACGATTCCTGGTTCCCTGGCAGGGTCCACAGCGAGCTTGCCAATGCAGGTTACTATAGCAGCTCATGGGGTTATCTGCCATTTACATTCTCAAAAGTACCGGTCGAAGTCTTTGGCATATTCAGGGTTGTAAGAGATTAGAGATTCTTTGGGCTTCTCTGTTTTGGTTGATTTTTTTAAGGGCTTTATGCTATAAAATATAACTCCTTGCCCCTTTAAAGGGTGGGGCTTTATATCCATAGGGAGGTGAAAAAGTGGAGAATTTTTATGAGAGCCTCTTCATCATCGAGCCAAATATCGAGGATGAAGAGGTGGAAAAGGTTATAGAGAAGGTAAAGGGTATAATCCTCGGTTCAGGCGGCTCTGTGATAAAGACTGAAAACTGGGGCCGCCGCAAACTCACATACGAGATCAAGAAACAGAAAAAGGGCAATTTTGTCCTCCTCCTGTTCAGGTCTTCCCCAACTCTAATCCGTGAGATGGAGAAGTTCTTCAAGCTTTCTGATGCTGTCCTGAAATTCATGATCGTGAAGTTAAGAAAGAAGGAAATCAAGTTTGTCCTGCCCAAGGAGGAACCCGCTGCGTCCGACCTGCCTGTGCGACAGCAGACAGAGACATTGGCAGGGGATATACCCCCTGTCGAGGAGGGATAATTGTTTAACAAGATTATTTTAGTTGGAAACCTGACAAAGGACCCTGAGGTCAGGTATACACCTGCAGGAACCCCTGTCACAAATTTCAGAATAGCTGTAAATCATGTCTATAAGCAGAATAATGAGGTAAAAAAGGATACGATGTTTATAGATATAGTTACCTTTGGGAAGCAGGCAGAGACCTGCGGACAGTATCTGAGTAAAGGCGGCTCTGTCCTTGTTGAAGGCAGGCTTCAGGAGAGGCGGTGGGAGACCGAAGACGGGCAGCAGCGGAGCAAATATGAGGTGGTAGCCCAGAGCGTCCGTTTCCTTTCTAAGAAACAAGGATTGCCCTCTGCAGAGGCCCCGCCTGATGAGACAACCGACATTGAACCGTTTTAGAATTACACGGCATATGCTTTTAACTTGAGAATTTCCTGTAGCTTGCTGCAGGGTTATCTTGTTTGTCATTCCGCAGCTTGTTGCGGTGAGGTTCATTAAATGATTTGACTGATTGAAAGGAGACATTACAGTGCAGCAGAGGCGATTTCAGAAGAGGCGGTTTTGTAGATTTTGTTCTGAGAAGACCCCGTTCATTGATTATAAGGACCTTAAGACCTTAAAGGTCTTTCTTACAGACAGGGGCAAGATGCTCCCCCGGAGGATGACAGGCAACTGCGCAAAACATCAGAGGGAGCTTACAACAGCTATAAAGAGGGCGAGGAACATAGCCCTCCTGTCATTTGTAGAAAAGTAGGCGGGTTTTCCTATGAGGGTCCCAAAGGGTTGGATATCTCTGATGGCAAGGGATATAGGAAAGGTTCTGCTGGGAAAGGAGATGATTACAACAGAGCTGTCCGCTGATGACCTTGTAAAGGCAATCAATGACATAATCTATGATGAACTCATGGTTGAAGACAGGTTGAATGAAGAGGTAAGGGAGATTCTAAAGAGGCATGAGGCAGAGATTGAAAAAGGCCGCCTTGATTACCGCAGGCTCTTTGAATTGACAAAGCAGAGGCTTGCAAAGGAGAAAAACCTCATACTATGAGACTCTCCGATGAAAAGATAACACACCTGTCCCATATCATACTTAAACAGTTGTTGGGCAGGGACATAATTGACATCCTTGAGGAGGAAGGAGAGATAAGAAAAGAGATAAAAAGATCGATAATCAAACTGCTTAGGTCATACGAAGAGGTAGATGAAAATATAAGGAAAAAGTTGCAGTCCTATTCGAAAAAAATCGTTGAAGGCAGCCCTGAATGGGATGTCCTCTACCAGAAGTTCTTACATGAAGAGGAGGCGAAAAGGGGCTTTGAGTGAGCTGGAGTTCTGTATCCCCCTATAATAATCCTTTTGCAAGGTATATCTTCCCACTAATCATCCTATCCCTGTATTCAGGGTTTATCCTTAAGGTTCCTGAACGGTTCCCCTATCCATGGATGGTTATAACAGGTATTACAGCCATCCTCGCGGTAACAGCCTATTTGATAAATAAAGGCAGGTCATTCAGGCCGGAGCTTTACCTTCTTTCCTCCGTCTTCCTATGCCTTGGCACAGTTATAAACATGGTAGGGAAGCCTTGGCTGCCATGGGCATATATCCCTGTTGCAGCTATTATAGCTGTCGTCTTCAACCTGAGGGTTATCCCTCTGTCCTTTGTACTGATTACAATCCTTAACAGGGGAATCCCCTATAGATGGGAAAGGGCAGAGGCTGCTGTGTTTTATGCATCCTTGCTGATATTGCCCTTTGTTATATCCGGGTTTCTCAGCGCAGAACGCAAGAAAAAGGAGGGATTTCAGAGAGACCTTGATCGCATAAAGGCAGAGGCTCATGGGCTTGATATGCATGGAGATAGGGCGCTTGGCTCATTTATTGATGAAAGACATCTTTCACACCTTGTCAGTTCAACGCTTGAGCTTGACAGCGAGCTTACAGAGATTGTTGAACTTGTTGGCATATCCACATCGTCTGATTTTTCAGGTTATTTTTTCTATGAGGGCGATTCCCTCGTTCTCAAGGCATCTTCAGGAAGGTCTTATCCAAAAAACAGGATCCCGATAGGCGAAAGCTACCTGTCCCTTATTGTGAAGGGAAGGATACCTGTATTGCTTTCAGGATTAAAGGGCAGGCCATTTAATCTCGGTTATGACAACACATCTGAGATAAGTTGCTTTCTCGGCGTTCCTGTCCTCGACAGTGGTCTCATTTATGGCGTCCTTGCAATAGACAGTTTAAGGGACAATGCCTTTGGCGACAGGGAAAAGGATGTCCTTAATCTCTTTGGAAGGCAGATAATCCAGGCACATAAGAGGGCGTCAATACATAGCCAGATAGACAGTTCTGCAATGGGTTTTAAGGCACTCTACGAGGCGACCTCTGAGCTTAGCTCTGCGGAGTTGAGATTCTCCGATATAACAGAGAAGATTGTTTCCATAGCAGCAGAGATTGCTCAACCATGCTGTGTTGTGCTGTTTCTTGTTAAAGGCAATGGCCTTGAGGTGGCATCGAAGGTTGGCCTTGATATAAAGGATAAGGAATATACAGCAGACGGAACCCTGCTTGAGTGGATAATAAGTAACAGGCAGTCCCTCACTTTTTCTGACATGGCAGAGAAGGATAGGAAAATATTCCCCTTTAAGGTCAAGGATATGAAGTCATTTCTCGGCTTACCATTGACATACGAAGACGAGGTCATTGGAATCCTTACGGTTTTATCGCAGCAGGCAGGGGCATTTCGTTATCAGCAGAGCCATCTCCTCGGCATCCTCACCAACCATGCTGCAATAGCCCTTGCAAATGCGAGGCTTCACCTCGAGGTAAAGAGGATTGCAATAACAGACGGCCTTACAGGGCTTTTCAATCACAGACATTTCCAGGAATGCCTTCAACAGGAATTTGAGCGTCTTGGGAGGTTTTCAGAGCCACTCTCGCTTATGCTTCTTGACATCGACCATTTTAAAAAGGTAAATGATACATATGGCCATCCTGCTGGAGATGCTGTATTAAAGGGTATTGCACAGATACTCAGAGCAACCTTGAGGGCGGTGGATATCCCTGCAAGATATGGCGGCGAGGAATTTGCCGCTATACTTATAGGGACAGACTCTTCAGGCGCAAAGAACATGGCGGAAAGACTCAGAAAGACTGTTGAGAAGACCGTTTTTCCTGTAGATGGAAGGCCGCTGAAGGTGACGATGAGCATAGGTATATCGAGCTATCCGTCAGATGCCAGGAAAAAGGAAGAACTCATTGAAAAGGCAGACCAGGCGATGTATCATGCAAAGAAAAGTGGCAGAAATCATAGCTATCTCTGGAGTGAGATAAGCAGAGAGTCATAGACATCATCCACTGAGATCTCTTTCAGACATCTAACACCGGTCTTACACCTCGGAGTATAGCCAAATTTTGTGCATGGGCTGCAGGGCAGATGCCTGTTTATTGTTACATGCCTTTTGTCTCTTGGGGCCCATTTTTCCTCGATGCTAGAGCCAAAAAGGCAAACAGTTGGAGTGCCTACACCATAAGCAATGTGCATTATTCCAGAATCAGCAGTAATCAGGGCAGATGAATTAGCAATTACAGCCGTTGTCTTTAAGAGGTCTGTCCTGCCGACAAGGTCTAATACACGGCTGTTTATCAAAACGATCCTTTCTGAATCCCGAAGCTCTGCTTTGCCGCCAATGAGTATCACTTTATATCCATCATTAGAGAGCCTCATGGAAAGCTCGGCAAATCTATCAGTGCCCCATCTTTTTTCCATCACAGATGCCCCTGTGAATATTGTGACCACATCCTGCCTCTGTGCCTCTATGGTATTTTTCGCCCATGAGTTTATGTTCTCTGGGACACGGATGAACGGCTCATCAGGATTAAAGTCTCCTGCAGGACCCAAGAGAGGGCCGATCAGGTTTAAAAAACTGTATACCTCATAGTCAGAATGACTGTATGGAATCTTATGTGTAAAAAGCCTCTCACGCTCATTGGTTGCAAAGCCTATCCTTACAGGCGCCTTTGTGAGATAGGCAACAACAGCAGAAAGCCTGTGCCACTGCTCTGTATCAATGACTACATTGTATTTGTTTTTGAGGCATCTAAAAATGTCAAACCCTCTGTCATAAAGATAAATTTTGTTTATAGAATTTGAAAGTCTGAATATGTCTGCATTTCTTTTTTCAGCGAGGATGTCAATAGATGTGCCTGGAAGATTCTCTTTTAGCGTCTGAATTGCAGGCAGAAGAAGCACCGCATCGCCGATGCCGCCAGGGCGGATGATGATAATGCGATTTATATTTCCTACAGTATTTTTGGAGGCATAGATAAATCGTATTAAGCTAATCAGTAAGGGTCCAAAGATTGCATCTAATATCTTTAATGCCTTATTATTCTTGAAAGTCATTTTGTAATAAGATAATAAATGTGTATAATTAGTGATAAAATTTTTTGACTTCGAGCAAGGCAGCCTCAAATTTTTCTTTACTTTTCCTTATGTCGAATTGTTTTGCAGTTTCATAGGCATTATGCAAAATCCTTGAATCAATAATCCTTGAATTTATTGTTTCCGAGATTTTTTTAACTAATCCCTTATCATCGCCGATAGGAACAACAATTGCATTATACCCATCAGTAACATATGGGACTGCAGGAGTTGTTATAACTAAGCAGCCGCAGGCCATAGCCTCAAGAGGGAACAAACCAAATCCCTCGTAGCGCGAGGGGTAAAGGAAGATGTCAGCACTGCTTAATATTCTTCGCATAACATTATCTTCTGGAGAACCGAGATATCTTGTTGTGCATGGTAAGATATTGTTATATAGTTCATCGCCGCATACCCATACCTCTAATCTATCCTTAAAATCTACACATAGCTTCTTAAGGACATTGATTGTAATATCAAAACCTTTTCTGTAATGATCACCTCTTGAGAGGATGAATATCGATTTCCTTTCTCCTTTCTGCTGTACCAAATCAGGGTCGGGGTCACAATAAAACTTATCCATATCTATGCCAGTAGTAGCCGTTATAACTTTTGTTGCGCCATAGTTATCCTGGAGGGTCTTACTTAATACCTCAGAGTCAGAGATAACACACCCTTTCTTTAACCGTAAGAAAATGAAATATAGCATTTTAATAAGTAATCTAACAAACCTGTTTTTATAGTACTCAGTATCGTGGGCCTGGGCAAGATAAATGACATTATTTCTCACCCCAACAAACAGGGAAAGATGTATGATGTCTACGATAACAATATCCGAATCGAAATCTTTGATTAATCCATATAGCAATGTCCCTATCCTTGTTGGCAATGGTATATGGTTTAGTTCGACTGAGGGATTTATATCAAAGATTGTATCAAATTTATCGATATAGAATTTAACCTCATGCCCCCTGTCAACAAGATAATTAGCATATTCAATTACTACCCTATCCCCTCCACGATTCAATAGAGAATACCTTATGAATGATATTTTCAATATCTTATCCTCCTATATTTTTCCCATTTCCACGTTATTTAGAGTAGATAATTATAGCTAATATTATAATCCACAATGATATTGTTGTGGCCAATTGCCTATCTCGGTATATCGCCTCTGTAGGGTCGCCTAACCCTGTTTTTGAGAGCAATATGTATCTAAAAAGCCCAAAGGTTATGATGGGGATTGTATAGAATAGACCTTTTGGTTGTTCTATTGAATATAGGCCATATGCGATGAGAGAGGCTGCTCCTGAGATCCACAGGATACCGTCAAGAAAGCCTGCAGGGTATGATTTAATGCCCATTCTGTGGGCCTCAGGATTTGCATTTATGCTACGGGTCTCACCAATCCTTTTCCCTGCTGCCAGCAATAGAGAAAGCAGAAAGATACTCAAGAAAAGCCATTTTGATATCTCGATATTAAAGGCTGCTCCTCCTGCCATAACACGGATCACAAAGCCAGAGGCAATGGCAAATATATCTAAAAGCACTATGTCTTTAAGGTAAAAGGAATAACAGAGCTGTAGGACAAGATATCCGAACAGATATAGGGCAAATATTTTAGAGACATTGAGTCCGATAATCACCGATGACACAAAAAGCATGCCTGCGAGGATATGGGCATCTCCTAAAGAAACCTTGCCTGAGGCTATTGCCCTGTTCTTTTTTTTCGGATGATTTCTATCAAAGGGCATATCCTTAATATCATTGATTATGTAAGATGCACTTGCCATAAATGAAAAGGAGGAAAATACCGGTATGAATCGCAGGATTATTTCGGTGTCGAGTATCTTACCGGCGAAGAAAGGTGCTGAGAATACAAGGAGATTTTTTATCCAGTGTTTCGGCCTGAGGAGAGACAGATAATCACTAATTCTTTGTTTCATTCAGTCTCTTTATCAGTTTTCTTGCGGGGTTTGAGAAATATTCATTCGGGGACAATTCAATTGCCTTTTTAAAGTATTCAATTGCCCTTTTTTTCTCTCCGAGGGCTAAATAGAATTGGCCTGTTCGATATAGATAAAGACCATTCCTGTCAATATCATAGAGCTGCTTTAGGTAGGAGATAATCTCCGTGTAGAATCGCTTCTGTTTATCCAGGTTCTTTTCTTCCATGAGTTGATTCTCAGTGATCTTTATAACCTTCTGGAGTATCTCTACGGATAGCTGAGGGGTTGGTTTTTTCTCTAAGAGCCGTAGATACTCCTCTTTTGCCTCTTCAGGCTTCCTTTGCATTGATAAAGTTATGATGTTCATGGACGGCACTTCTTTATACTTCACATTTCCTGCAAGCCTTTTAGCTATCCTAAACTGTTCTGATGCCTCTTTGACCTTCCCATTCCTCAATAAGGTAAGACCATAATCGTTTCTTGCTGCGGCAAAATTTGGAGACTTTTTGACTGTATCTGAGAACAGTGTAAGGTTGCTCTGCCAGACAATATTGCGGTTTACTGTTATTGCAGCAGATGCTATCAACAGGATTGCTAATGCCCCGTATATTAGTTCTTTTTTCCACGGTATGCGGTTAATCAGCAATACTATGAGAACAGATACCCCGAAGCTTGATATATAGAGGTATCTCTCTGCCAACGGAGTCCATGCCATCTTTGACAGGGCAACAGGGATTGCTACTATAAAAAATGGTATAGAAGAGAGGAAGAGGAATGATGATAATGTCCTTCGTCTGAGGAATAGATATAGGGCAACCACCGAGGCAATTATTCCAAACCAGAAATAAAGTGTTCTGTTTATCTCTATAATGCCGAAATTAAGGGGAAGTGGTATGAAGAGCTTCTTGATGTAAAAGCCAAATGCCTTTATGGCACCGCTGATGCTTATTAGGAGACTGCCATTATCTACAGCCCTTGCTGCTGTTTCAACCCCTGTATCAGCGATATAACCGGAGGCAATGGTTCGCATCAGAAAATATACAGCAGTCATGAACAGAAAAGGAAGAAAAAGCCTGAACCGCCTCTCAATAACAATGTCTTCGATATGTCGTTCCTTTAAGATAAGGAATAATCCAATTACAGGCAAAAGCCCTATGGCAACCTCCTTTGAGAGAAGTCCCATAAGATATAATAGAGCAGATATCCAGCACCAGAGGTCATTTTCTATCCCTTTTTTAAGGAAGACCAGAAAAGACATAAATACAAACATCCCTGCAAGCACATCTGTCCTTCCTGAAATCCAGTTCACAGGCTCTGTATTTACAGGATTGATGATAAAAAATATAGAGGCGAGCATCGGGATATATGGATCAGCAGCAATCCTGAATATCCTTAACAACTCTTTAACTATGAAAAAGATTAGAACACCATTTGCTGTATGAATAAGCATATTATTAAGGTGCATAAAGGATGCACTGCAGTCAAACACGAACCTGTCGAAGAGAAAGGTCAGCGCCAGTAGCGGGCGGTAATAATAGATGGGGTTTCCTGGGAAGAAGATACCCTTCCAATCTACATGATAGGTATTCAGTAGGTTTGTTATCATCATGTGGTCATCGACAGTATTGACCTGCCCAAATATAGACGGGTAATACACACCGAGAGAGATGAAGATGATGAACAGGATCTTGTATCTGTCAGAAAGCTCAGTCCTCATTTGCGATCTCGGTAAATAGTTCCTCGAGCCCTTTCCTTACAGGCTCAATCATCTGTATGGATGTCTCTTTATCCTTTATGACTTCAGACAAGACAGATTCCAGATCCTCCTGTTTTATAATACATGTTGAAAATAATCCCCCCTTGCCTCCCTTTACTAAAAGAGGGGAGGGGGAATTATCAGGTGAAAAATCTTTAGTTAGCTCTATATCTTCACTTATAGTTTTAAAGAAATTTGCCATATGTCCGGATATAGTGTTGAATGTCAGAAGGTAGCCTTTGATCCCCTTTGCCATTATGTCCCTTATGGATTCTACAAGCCTGAGCTCTCCTTTTACAATAATCCCAACCCTGTCGCATATTGTCTCTATGTCATTCAATATATGGGTGGACATAAATACGCATTTGCCTTTAGACTTTAGATCAAGGATTATGTCCCTGACAAGGATTCTTCCTATAGGGTCAAGGCCGCTCATCGGTTCGTCCAGTATAAGAATATCTGGGTCATGGATAAGACATTGGGCAAGCCCCAATCTCTGCACCATGCCTTTTGAATAGCCCTTTATCGGCCTTTTCCTTGCATCATAGAGGTCAAGCAGTTTCAAAAGCCTATCTGAACCTTCAAGAATCGCATCAGCGCTCATCTTAAATGTCCTGCCGACAAAGGAAAGAAGTTCCTCGCCTGTTAGATAATCATAGAAGCTCGGATTTTCTGAAAGATAACCAGCCATCTTTTTATAACTTAATGATGTCCCTGCAATTCCATTGATATAGAATTCTCCTGATGTTGGATAGATAAGGCCCATAAGGAGCTTGATGGTTGTAGTTTTCCCTGCACCGTTTGGCCCAAGAAAGCCAAATACTTCTCCCTTCTGAACATCGAGGTTCAGGTCTTTGAGTGCATCCACATGTTTGCCTTTTTTACCCTTATATGTTTTACTCAGGCCTTCTGTCTTTATTGCTGTGTTCAACATTCCCTCCAAATGCAAATTTGCTCGTTGTCCGTATTTCCCCCTTTTCACTTATGTAAAATCTTCCTCCATAAGGGTCTTCAGGTATCTTTTTTATTATACCTTTATCAGTCAGTTCTTCGATGTTCGATGGTTTACGGTGATAAAGCTCTTCAAACTTCTTTTCTCCTTTTTCTAAAAAGGCGACAGCCTCAAGTGCCTTCAGCCTAATTTCGAGTGTCTGCTTGACCTTTTGATTCCATGTCTTATCTATCATGAACTTCAGAAAGGAGATGGCAATCCCTGTCTCATCGGATTCGTATAAAAACCTTGCAGCAAGATTGGTATAGAGCGAGTCGCCTGTGATCCTTGCTGCCTGTTCCATATATTGAGCCGCCTTCTTATAGTCCTTTAAAAAATAAAAGTTATTAAACCCTAAAAAAAATGGCAGATAGAAATCCCATGTCCTGTATTTAAGTCCCCTTTCAAGCAGATAATCCACTTCTTTTATCCTCCCAAGTCCCCATGTAAAGACTGCCTCTGAGAAATAGTAGGAGTCTATGTTATATGGGTCTATGTATGTTGATGCATCGAGGAATCTATACATATTGAAGTATTCTATATCCTTTTTAGCAAAGGGTTTTTCTGTGTCAAACTTGCCGCCGTAGTATGTAATTACCTTAAAGAACAGCCACTCGCTTATAAGTGGCTTATACTCCATGGCAGCAATCCGCAGAATCTGCTTTTGCGGCAGGTAGCCGAGCTTTTCCTCAGCGGGTTTTCCTGAGATATAGGATATTAGCCTACCGTAGATAGGGATAATCAGTATTAAAGAGGCAAGCATTACAGCAATAATTCTTTTCATAAGGTTTTATGGGTATAATAATAGATATTATGGATATTCCAGATAGTCAGCATAATACCATTCCATCATTGCCTTTAAGTTCCTCAAGTCGCTTTGAGCTGCTGCATTATATGCCTTCATTTTATAAGACGAAAACATAGGTAATGCAATTGCTGCAAGGATAGCTATGATTGCTATGACAACGAGCAGCTCTATGAGAGTAAAGCCCTTATTCCTAAAATTTTTACTATTAGGAGATGTAGACATGATTTCCCCCTTCTGATTTCACAGCAACTCCCTTCTTCTAAATATAAGGACTGAGATCCCAAGGACTATTATAATATAAAGTATTGCGTATGAAAGGACAGTGAGCATATAAGCAGGAGAGGTTGGAAGGCTGTATATGGCATTGAACTTAAAGTCGAGGGCGGTTAGATTTGGAAAGATATAATAAGCGGTCTTCGATAGATAGATGCTTGGTGAAGGCAGTTTTGTTCCATGAGGGCTGTTTATGTAATCCATTACAGCCTGTGTCACATTGCCAATGATATAGACCCCCACGGTTGCAAATAGGGGGAGAAACAGGTTTGTGGAGAAGGATGAGAAAAGGATAGATGCGGATGCTACGATGATTAATGCAATAAATTCAAAAAAGACTGCTGCTATAAAGTTCTCATAGGACATCGGGATAGATGATTGATAAAGTCTTGATGCTATTGTTATGCCAATAAGAGAAAAGGCAGAGAGGATGGCAACACCAGAGCCTATAATACCAGAAAGCCCTAAGAATTTCCCGAGGATAAATGCCTCCCTCGATACAGGCATGGATATAACAGGGTGAGCAAACCTCCTTTCCATATCCCTGTAAACAAGGTTTACACCGAGGAATATCGTCAGGATAAGGGATACGAATGAGATTATGGAGAGCGATAGGCCGACAGACACCTCTCGAGGTTGTCTCATAGATAAGGAGCTTATTGCAGGGACAAGGATGATAAAACATAGTATAGAGACCGCTAACAGGGTAATAAATACCTTATCCCTCATGCCGCCTTTAAATGTTATCTTTGCTATCTCTAAAATAATAACCACCTGAAAAAGAAAAGGGGTCGTTGCCAACCCCTTTTCTAAAGCTTATACTGGATTGACTATAGTGAGTTCCAACCACTAAATGCCGCTGAAGTACTCACGCTCGGCGAGGCTGATATATTTGTCCCTGTAGTCGCAGCTGTCCAATAGATAGTAGTGGAGTCTGCAGATACGCCAAACTCCCTGTCTCCATTAAGATGTTTTGAGACCGCTGCATAATGCGTGGTATCATCTATGACGTAAACCTTCACATTGCGTGATGCCTGAAATGTCTGGGAACTACCAGGGAATGTTATGGTTGTCACATCTGTGCTACTATTCCAGGTACCACCAGCGGCAAATGCTATTGCCGCGCCTAAGGCAAAACTCAATGCAATTACGAGTATAATTATCTTCTTCATATCAACCTCCTTTTTATGGATAATACTGGAAGTCAGCATAATATGCTTCCATTGCTGTCTTGAAGTTCCTCAGGTCGCTCTCTGCGGCTGAGTTATATGCCTTTGTCCTGTATGCTGCAAACTGTGGTATTGCAATTGCAGCAAGGATGGCTATAATCGCCACGACCACGAGGAGCTCGATAAGGGTAAAACCCTTTTCATTGCCCTTCATACGATTGATTGTCTTTAACATGTCCTCCTCCTTTTTAATAACCGTTTGAACCCTTTACTCCACAAAACTTACCACTAAATACTAAATACTGCCTTTTTACACCACCTCCTCTCAATCTGAGTTTGATTCCCATTCGGGGGTTTATGCCTTGATTTCCATATGCAACAATATAGCAGATTCCATGCCACGATGCAAGGGGAAAATTAAACAGGATTGAGTGATAGGGGATAATATATAAGGGCTAAGAAATAAAGGGAAAAACGACCTGGGGATTTTAACAGGCTGCTAATAACAGACAACAATTTATATATTTCCATATACATTTAGCGGCAATTATGACAAATTTTGTCAGTTCCGGGCATATTTTCATTTTCTTTTTTGCAGATGTTATAATCTATTGCGATGATACCTTACAAGGATGACAATCCCACATCCCATTTCCCGTTTGTAACAATAGCCATTATCCTTATAAACAGCATTGTCTTTTTCCTTGTCCCATCCTCAGGGGAGGCAGGAAAAGAGGCGGTGTATGCCTATGGCGCAATACCAATCTATATAATGAGCTTTCAAGGGGCACAGCCCATTCATCCCTTCCTTACGGTCTTTACATCCATGTTCATGCACGGCAGCATCCTTCATCTCCTCGGCAATATGCTTTATCTCTGGATATTCGGGGACAACATAGAGGACAGGCTCGGCCATGTGAGATTTATAATCTTTTATCTCATCTGCGGGATTGTCGCTGCTTACAGCTATGCAATAACAGACCCGGCATCAAAGATCCCGATGATAGGTGCAAGCGGCGCCATATCAGGTGTTTTGGGCGCATATCTTCTCCTGTTTCCGAAGGCAAAGGTTCACGCCTTGATATTCCTCGGATTTTTTGTTACGGTCATCAAGATACCTGCGATTCTTGTAATTGGATTCTGGGCTGTGATACAATTCTTAAGCGGCCTTCTGAGCACAGGGCTTCATGCCCAGGGTGGCATTGCCTGGTTTGCCCATGTTGGTGGATTTTTGTGGGGTCTTATTACCATAAGGCTGTTTATGATGAGGAAAAGGAGGTATAACTGGTAAACTATGATTGTCCTCTGTCCAAAATGCAAAACGAAGTTGAAGGTTGCTGAAGAAAAGATATCCGATGCAGGCAGCCGTTTTAAATGCCCTAAATGCAGTACAGTCCTGCTGATTAAAAAGCCGAAAAGGCCTGCTGTTGAGGCAAAGCCCATTGATACTAACACAGTGCTTGTTGCCCATGGAAATCGTGAGATGCTCATAAAAATAGAGAATGTTGTCAAAAGGGCAGGGTATGCTGTGGAGAGGAGCATGGACGGCATTGACGCCATGGTAAAGATAGACAGGATAAAACCCTTTCTTACAATAATAGATGTCGCCCTTCCAAAGATATACGGTTTTGAGATATGTAAAAGGATTAAGAGCAGGCATGAGACAAAGGGTATAAAGGTCATCCTTGTGGCATCTATCTATGATAAAGAGAGGTATAAGCGGGAACCGCAGTCTCTTTATGACGCTGATGACTATATCGAGGGCCATCAGATTGAGAAGCTGTTGATTGACAAGATAGGCAGGCTTTCAGGCAAGGTGCAGGCAGGTGAACTGCCAAAGGAACAACCAATGCCGCCTCAGCCGCCAGCAGAAGAAAAGCCTTATCTACAGAAGGCAGAGGTATCAGCACCTCCTGAAATCGGTATAGAGAAGATAGAAAAGGCAAAACGCCTTGCAAGGACTATTGTCTCTGATATTACGCTTTATAACCCGAAGAAGGTTGAAGAGGCAATAAGGAGGGGTGTGTTCTTCTCTGACTTCTCAGATGAGATAAAGGAAGGCCAGAAACTCTATGACAGCCGTATCCCTGAGGATGTGAGGGCTGTGGGGGATTTCTACAAAGAGGCCATAGGGAACTTTATAATAAAGAAAAAAAAGGCGATGGGTCTTGCCTGAACCTGGATGATAAGAGATTATGAATGGCAGGGTTGTATCGGTTAACATCAGTGAGAAAAAGGGACAGAGGAAAAAGAGGATAGAAAAGGCCCTTGTCGTAGAAGATTTTGGTATCAAAGGTGATGCACATGCATCCAGTGAATGGCACAGGCAGGTCAGCCTGCTTGCCATGGAGAGCATAATGAAGATGCAGTCCATGGGATTGGATGTCAAGCCAGGGGATTTTGCAGAGAACATCACGACTGAGGGTATAGACCTCGTAAATCTTCCTGTGGGCACAAGGCTCTTGATTGGCAATGCCATTGAGGTTGAGGTAAGCCAGATAGGCAAGGTCTGTCATAGCAGGTGCGCAATATATTATCAGGCAGGTGATTGTGTGATGCCCAAAGAGGGGATATTTGTAAAGGTTATCAGGGGCGGGATGGTAAAGGAGGGAGACAGGATAACAGTCGTCAGTTGACAGTCATATGAGGACGATTCAGTTAAATGATAAAGGTGGCAGTCTTGACATTAAGCGATAAGGGTTCAAGGGGTGAGAGGGAGGATTTAAGCGGCCCTGTTATAGCCGAGATGGTTAAAAGGATAGACGGGGAGGTTATCTCATACGAAATAATCCCTGATGAAAAGGATTTGATCAAACAGAGGCTTATAAGTCTTTCAGAAAAGGCCGATATAGTTTTTACAACAGGAGGCACAGGCCTGTCTCTGCGTGATGTGACCCCTGAGGCAACCATCGCAGTCATAGAGAGGGAGGTGCGTGGCATTGCTGAGGTCATGAGGGCAGAGGGCATGAAGAAGACCCAGAGGGCAATGCTTTCAAGGGCGGTTGCAGGGATAAGAAACAAAAGCCTGATTATAAACCTCCCGGGAAGCCCAAAGGCCGTTAGGGAAAACTTAGAGGTCATATTAGATGCGCTTCCACATGCAGTAGAAAAGATAAAGGGCGATGAAAAGGAGTGTGCCAGATATGACTAATGTATCCTTTCCCCTTGCATTCTTGGGCGGCCTTGTATCCTTCCTGTCTCCGTGTGTCCTGCCATTGATACCATCCTATGTCTCGTATATCACAGGCATATCCTTTGATGACCTTAGGCAGGGTAGTGATAAGGCAAGGATAAGGAGGCTCACAATCACCAATTCCATAGCCTTCATCCTCGGATTCTCTGCGGTCTTTATCCTGCTCGGCGCCTCTTCCTCTTATATTGGCAAGCTCCTCTTTGAATATCAGAAGGTAATCAGCAGAGTGGGCGGAGCAATCATAATAATCTTTGGCCTTTATGTCTCTGGCATCCTGAAGCTTGGTTTTCTTTCAAGGGAAAAGAAGTTTCACATCCAGGGAAGACCTGCGGGCTACTTCGGCTCCTTTGTCATCGGGGTAACCTTTGCTGCGGGGTGGACGCCATGCATAGGCCCTATCCTCGGCTCGATCCTCCTTTATGCAAGCACAAAGGGTTCAACCACATACGGCCTTGAACTCCTCTCTGTGTATTCCCTTGGCCTGGCCATACCTTTCTTCATATCCTCACTTGCAATAAATACACTGCTCAGCCTCTTTGGAAGCATCGGGAAGGCAGTAAAGGTCATTACCTTAATCAGCGGCATACTCCTCATGGTCTTTGGCCTGCTGTTGGTTACAGACAACCTTAATATTGTTTTATCCATCATCCCTGACTTGGGATAAGATTTTAGGGTTGTGTTTGACTTAATGCCTGTCTATTGTTTAATATCTTTTTCATGAAGATCCCTGTTAAAAGATTTATTGCTGTCATTCTGCTGCTGTTTCTTCCTGTAACAGTAAAGGCAGAGGTCAAGGAATATGCCCTTCCAAATGGGTTAAAGGTTCTCCTTGTAGAAAACCATAATGCCCCTATCGCAACCTTTCAGATATGGTACAGGGTTGGCTCTATGTATGAGCAGATAGGCAAGACAGGCATGAGCCATCTCCTTGAACACATGATGTTCAAGGGCACAAAGATGCATGGGCCAAAGACATTCTCAAGGATTATACAGAGAAATGGCGGTGTTGACAATGCCTTTACAACAAAGGACTATACGATGTATTACCAGAAACTCGCATCTGACAGGATCAATATCTCCCTTGACCTTGAATCAGACAGGATGGCAAACCTGCTCATAGACCCAAAGGATTTTTCCTCTGAGAAAAAGGTTGTGATGGAAGAGCGCAGGATGCGGTATGAGGACGACCCGCAGAACCTTGTCTATGAGGCGGTCCTTGCAGCGGCCTTTGAAAACCACCCATACAGATGGCCTGTAATTGGCTGGATGTCTGATATAGCATCCATCAAGAGGGATGAACTCTATAATTACTACAGGACATATTATGCGCCTGATAATGCTGTAATCGTGATTGCAGGCGATATAAAAACGGACAGGATTATGAAGGACATCGAGGATACCTTTGGCAAGATAAAGAGAGGGGCCGATGTAAAAACACCTGTGATTGAAGAGCCAGGGCAGTTAGGAAAGAGGGAGGTGTTTGTAAAGAAGGAGGCTGAACTCCCATACTTCCTATCCGCATATCATGTGCCCGATCTCCCTTCTAAGGATGGCTATGCCCTGGATGTCCTTGCTACAATCCTTGCTGGAGGTAAGAGTTCGAGGTTCTATAAGAGCCTTGTCTATGAAAAGCAGATAGCCCTTGGAGCAGACGCAGGATATGACGGCCTGCATAAAAACCCGTTCTTATTCTTTCTTTCAGCAACAGCAGCCCCTGACAAATCCATAGAAGAGGTGAGGAAGGCCCTCTATGAGGAGGTTGACAGGATAAAAAAAGAGCCTCCCACTGGAAGGGAGCTTCAGAGGGCCAAAAACCAGATAGAGACATCGTTTATAATGGGAGAGGACTCGATCTTCTTTCAGGCCGAAATTCTCGGTATGTATGAGATGATAGGCGACTGGCATTATAAGGATGAATACTTGAAGGGGATAAGGGCAGTTACATCGGATGATGTCATGGGAGTGGCAAGGAGATACCTTGTAGATGACAACATGACCATGGGTATACTTATACCACAGAGGATCAAGGCCATAGGTGATCAAGGATAGGTAAGAAATGAAACGATTATGTCTTCTCCTTATTTTCATTATGTTTCCATCTACCGTATTCGCCTCAGAGATTGCCACACGGGAGGTCTTACCGAATGGCCTTGTGCTGCTTCAGTCTGAGCAGCACAACCTGCCGATTGTAATGGTCACGCTTGCAATAAAGGCAGGCAGCCTTGTCGAACCTGCTGAAAAGGCAGGCCTTGCAAATCTTACCGCATCTCTTCTGACAGAGGGGACAAAGACCCGCACAGCCTCTGAGATAAGCGATGAGATAGAATTTGTTGGCGGAGATTTAAGCAGCTCAGGGGGCAGCGATTATATAACAGTTACCCTTTCTATATTGAAGAAGGATGTTGATAAGGGCTTTGAACTTCTATCCGATATAGTATTAAATCCAGCGTTCTCAGGGGATGAGATAAAGAGGAAAAAGGCGCTTATAAAGGGCACACTCAAGGCTGAGGAGGAAGAGCCCTCTATCGTTGCATCAAGGGCATTTAAAAAGGCCATCTTTGGCGACGGCCCTTATGGCAGGCCTGTTAAGGGATTCCCGGAGACTATAGACAGGATTACAAGGGATGACATACTGGATTTCTATTCCCGTTTCTATGCTTCAAATAATGCTATAATGGCTGTTGTTGGCGACCTTAACCGCAGCGAATTGAAGGCGCTCATGGATAAATACTTCAGGGGATGGAAGCAGAAGGACATAAAGCCAGTGCTTTATTTACAACCTTCAGAGCCGACCTCTCCAAAGCTCATAAAGATAGACAGGGATGTTACCCAGGCAAACATAGTCCTCGGGCATATAGGCATAAAAAGGGATAACCCTGATTTTTATGCTGTCTCTGTTATGAACTATATCCTCGGCGGAGGCGGGTTTGCATCAAGGCTTATGACTGATATAAGGGAAGAAAAGGGTCTTGCCTATGATGTCGAGAGCTTCTTCTTGCCGCAAAAGGAGACAGGGGGTTTTGAGGTCGTGCTTCAGACAAGGAATGAGTCTGCGAACACCGCCGTAGAAGAGGTGCTGAAGGAAGTGAAAGGGATGATGGCAGACCCTGTTTCTGAAAAAGAGCTTGGAGATGCCAAGTCGTTTCTCACAGGGAGCTTCCCATTGAGGATTGATACAAGCAGGAAGATAGCGGATTTTCTCGCTGCTGTAGAATACTATGGTCTTGGGCTTGATTATGTGCAGAGGTACCCCGAATATATAAGGGAGGTGACAAGGGAGGATGTATTGAGGGTTGCGAGGAAATATCTACATCCTGATAGATATATCCTTGTTGTAGTTGCAAACCAGAGAAAGGCAGGTGTGAAATACTGATGAAAAATAGGGATATTATTAGGCTTTTAAATCAGGACATTGTTGGCGAGATAGAGGCGATACTTATCTATATGAGGGACAGTTTTGTAACCGAGCAATGTCCATCGAGCCGTAAACTCGAGGAGACGGCAAAGGATGAGATGCGACATGTAGAGTGGCTTGCAGAGCTTATAGTTGACCTTGGCGGGATCCCGAGCATGGAGCACAGGGTCCTCAATTTTGGCAGGTCAGGTGTTAACGGCTATCTCAAGCGCGCCATCGAGCTTGAAAAGGAGGCAATAGGGATGTATAGGGAGCACATAGGGCTTATTGGCGATGGAGAGATAGCAGAGAAGCTAAGACATATACTTGAGGAAGAAGAGGGACATCTTAAGGAATTTCAGAAACTGTTAAAGGGTGAGAAATCTTGATATGCCCGTCCTGTCTGTCTTTTATCCTCTATAATCCGATAAGGAAGCTTTTTACAGACAGGGATAATGTGCTTGAGCAGGCAGGTATAAAGAATGATACCGTAGTGCTTGAGATAGGGGCAGGCAATGGTTTTTTTACAGAGGCCATTGCAGGCAGGGCAAAGAAGGTCTATGCGGTAGAGATTCAGGAAGGGATGGTTAGGAAGCTCCTGAAGAGGATTAATACACTTGATGACAGGGATAAGATAGAGGTAATTCATAAGGATATAGCCCATGCAGAACTTCCTGACGGCCTCGCAGATATAGCGTTTCTCTATTACAGCTTCCATGAAATCACCGATAAAGAAAAGGCAGCCCAGACAATTGCAAGGGCTGTAAGGAGAGGCGGAAAGGTCTGCATCTTTGAACCAACCATCGAGGTCAGCAAAAGGAAGATGGAATATACATTAAAGATATTTGAATCTATAGGCCTTAAGAAAGAGGCTGAGGCCCTGACCATATTTACGAGATTTGCAAGACTGGGTAAGCCCTGAATTTAGTTCAGGCCCGACCTCTTCTTATCCTTATACTGTTGCCGTGTGCCTCAAGGCCCTCGACATCTGAAAGCTTGATAACCGCATCTGAAAGGGCATCAAAGTCAGCCCTATCAAACTGTAGCACGCTTGAGCGTTTTATGAAATCATACACGCCCAGAGGAGAGGAAAACCTTGCAGTTCCTCCTGTTGGAAGCGTGTGGTTTGGCCCTGCAACATAATCTCCAAGGGGCTCTGGTGTCCATGGCCCAAGGAATATTGCGCCTGCATTTTTTATCTTTCTAAGTAAGGCCATTGGTTTTTTAGTCATGACCTCAAGGTGTTCAGGCGCAATGCGGTTGGCAATATCAACTGCCTCATCTAAATCCCTTGTCAATATAATGGCTCCATTATCTCTTATAGCCTTTTGTGCAATATCCCTTCTCTTTAAGGTCTTTAATTGTCTTCTGAGTTCCTTCAATACCTCCTCTGATAATCTACTGGATGAGGTAATGAGGATGGAGGCTGCCATCTCGTCATGCTCTGCCTGGCTTAGAAGGTCTGATGCTATAAAGGAGGCATCTGCGCTGTCATCAGCTATTATAAGTATCTCGCTTGGCCCTGCTATCATGTCTATGTCCACAGCTCCAAAGACCATCCTCTTGGCAGTGGCAACATAGATATTGCCAGGCCCCACGATCTTATCCACCTTTTTTATGGTCTCTGTGCCATAGGCCATAGCGCCAATGGCCTGTGCCCCACCAACCCTGTATATCTCCTTGAGTCCGAGGATGTCAGCGGCAGCAAGGACATAGGGATTTATTTCACCACCTGGTGCAGGAACACACATGGCTATCTCTTCTACCCCTGCTACCTGTGCAGGAATGGCATTCATCAACACTGTGGATGGGTATGATGCCTTTCCGCCCGGGACATAGATGCCGGCCCTTTGAATTGGTCTTATCATCTGCCCGAGGATGCTCTTGTTATCCTTGAAGAACCATGATCTCTCCTTCTGTCTCTTGTGGAAGTCCCTTATCCTCTTTGCTGAAAGCCTGATGGTATCTACAATCCCTTTATCTGTATGCCGGCAGGCTTTTTTTATCTCTACTTCCCTTATCCTGATATTTGATAAGGTTAGTCTGACTCCATCAAATCTCTCTGTATACGATATAAGAGCCCTGTCTCCTTTTGAACGCACATCGCTCAGCATCCTTTTAACAGCGGATTCAATCTTCTCTGATGTGCCTCTACCCCTTTTAAGATGGCCTTTGAGGAATGCCTCTATGGCTGCCGAATCTATTGTCCTCAATCACTGCCTCAACTGTCCATTGCCAAACACAATGAACTTTGTTGTTGTCAGTTCTTCAAGACCCATCGGCCCCCTTGCATGTATCTTTGTTGTGCTTATGCCAATCTCTGCGCCAAGACCAAACTGATAACCGTCATTTAACCTTGTAGAGGCATTGACAAAGACTGCTGATGAATCCACTTCCCTGAGAAACCTCATTGCCCTTGAATAATCCCTTGTAACAATACTATCAGAATGCTGTGAGCCATATGTGCTTATGTGCCTTATGGCCTCCTCTATGCCATCAACAACCCTGACATTTAGTATCAGGTCAAGATATTCATTGTAGTAATCCTCATTTGATGCACTCTCTACCGAGGGGTATATCCCCTTGGTGACAGCACAGCCTTTGATAGTAACCCCTGCATCCTTAAATCTCTTGAGCATCGGGGGAAGAAATCTATCAGCTATTTCTCTATCCACAAGCATGGTCTCCATTGCATTACAGGTGCCTGGCCTCTGGACCTTTGCATTGAAACATATCTCCTGTGCCATATCTAAATCTGCATCCCTGTCAACAAATACATGGCAGACCCCTTTATAGTGTTTTATTACTGGGATCCTTGAGTTCTCAACTACTGCCCTTATAAGTCCTTCTCCACCTCTTGGGATTATCAGGTCTATATAATCCTCAAGCTTCAGCATCTCAAGCACTGCCTCCCTCTCTGGTATGTCTACAAAGGTGATTGCGCCTTCAGGAATACCTGCCTCTTTTGCAGTTTCCCTTAGTATTCTTACAATAGCCTTGTTTGAATTTATGGCCTCAGAGCCGCCTCTAAGGACAACTGCATTACCTGCCTTGAGACAGAGGCCTGTTGCATCTGCTGTGACATTCGGCCTTGATTCATAGATTATTCCGATAACACCTATTGGTGCGCGCATCCTGCCAACAGTCATGCCGTTTGGCCTCTGCCACATCCTTGTCACCTCTCCTACAGGGTCTGGCAGGGATGCGACTTCCATGAGACCGGTGGACATCTCCCTGATCCTTTTCTCATTCAGTGTAAGGCGATCTATCATTGCCTTTGACAGCCCTTTTTTAGTTGCCTCTTCTACATCCTTTGAATTTTCCCTTATTAATTCATCTGCCCTTTTCAACAGGGCATCTGCCATCTTTATAAGAGCGTCGTTTTTCAATGAGGATGGGACATTGGCAATGACCCGTGAGCCTTCTTTTGCCTCTCTTGCAAGCTCTGTAACATAACTCTTAATATCCATCACACCTCCGGTTATTAATGCAATAAACAGGTAGTTGGATTTACCAATATGGCCGATATGGATAGTACTGCCATCTCCAGTCTGGATACGGATACGGATAAGGGTAGGGCGACCCCCAATAATAGTCTGGATAGGCAGGGACAACTACCTCAGGAGTCCATAGATACAACTGTTTTATACTTAAAACAGGGTATTTATACTGCAGCTTATCCAGCGGCATCTCTCTGCTTCCTATGACCTCTCCAGCCATGGTTATATGCAGCCCCTTTTTATATATGGATGGATCGAGGTATCCCTGATATTCTGCCAGGAACCTGCCTTCTGACCGATATGTATTGGTAATCCTTCCATAAGAATCTATGGGCAACTGGACAACCTCTATTACTGTTTTATCTTTTGTGTTATTGACCCCGACTATGCTGCCTCCGAGGATGAATATCCTTCCCTTGTATGCATCCGGGTCCTGCCACAAAGAATGAAGCTGGACATTCGTCACTGCCTCACTTCGCAGCTCTTTAGAGATGACATGGGCGCATCCTGACAGCAAAAGAACAATCATTATGGATAGTAGCCTTTTCATACATCCCTCCTCTTACTTAAGCTTGACCTCGATATATGCCTTCTTCCTCAGGTCATTCATCCACTGATCGTACTTCTCCTTGAATTTTTTCTCAAGGAGCATCTTTTTTATCTCTTCCTTTACGGAGGCAAGCGGCCCTCCCTCGACCCGCTGTTCAAGCTTTATGATATGAAGGCCTGCCTTGCTCCAGAATGGCTTGCTTATTTCACCGACCTTAAGTTTAGATGCCACATCCTCAATCTCCTTCATAAGGCTTCCTGCCTTGAGCATGCCGAGGTCACCGCCAAACCGAGCACTCTTATCCTCTGAATACTTTTCAGCCAGGGTTGCAAAGTCCTCCCCTGCCTTAAGCCTTTCATATATATCTTTTGCCTTTGCCTCGATAGACGCCCTCTGCTCAGGGCTCTGGGGCGCCTTGAAGAATATCTGCCTTAATCTGACCCCTGATACATCCTGATATTTTTCCTTGCTGGCTTCATAATAATCCGAGACCTCCCTGTCCGAGACAACAATCTTTGACCTTATCTCCTGTGTCACGAGCCTGCTCACAAGTATCTGCTCTGAGAGGCTCTTTTTATACTCATCCAGCGTAAGGCCTTCAGCCTTAAGCGATTTTATAAATGTATCGCTGTCAAGAGAATATTTCTTTTTTATGCTCTCAATGGCATCTGTTACCTCCTCTGGCCTTACCTCAATGCCCAGTCTTTCTGCATCCTGGATCTGTAGCTTAAAATTTATATACTCATCGAGGAATGGTTTTTCCATAGCCTCAAGCCTTTTCTCCCGTTCATCAGGTGTAAGGTCTTTTAATTGGTCTGCGAGCTGGACATTCATGGCGTTTCTGAGTTCTGACCATGTAATGACATCCTTGTTCACAATCGCTACGATCCTGTCGAGTAATACCGGCCCGTATGCTGATGCATCTACTGATAATACAATTAAGATTAATGCAAAAAAGGATGCAAGCCTTTTCATTACAATTTTACCGCCTCTCTTACAATTCTACCATTGCAATAATCTAAGTCCTCGTGGCTTATTAAATTATAACAGAAAATATATCCTTTATTCCGCATCGTTGTAATTAAGACCATCAATAGAACTCCGACTTCAATGAGCGATCCATAAGGTCTTTCACTGCGATGGCAGGGGCCTTATCCCTGTATATGACCCTATACACCTGTTCTGTAATGGGCATCTCGATCATGTGCCTCTTTGACAGTTCAAAGGCAGACTCTGCTGTTGCCACACCTTCTGCCACAGACCTTGTGGCTGAAAGGATGTCCCTTAGTTTAATGCCCTGTCCGAGTTTATAACCGACTGTATAGTTCCTTGACATGGCGCCTGTGCATGTGAGAACGAGGTCTCCAAGGCCGCTCAGGCCTGAGAATGTCTGTTCCCTTGCACCCATGGCAGCTCCGAGTCTTGTTATCTCTGCAAGCCCCCTTGTTATGAGGGCAGCCCTTGCATTGTATCCAAGGCCAAGTCCGTCAGATATCCCTGATGCAATGGCTATTACATTCTTTAATGCGCCGCCGATCTCTACCCCGACAATGTCGTCATGCGTATAGACCCTGAAATAGTTTGTATTGAAGACCTCCTGAAGCATCAGGGCGATGTCTGCATCCTCTGTTGCAATGGTAACTGCTGTGGGCAGTTTATTTACTACCTCCTTTGCAAAGCTCGGTCCGGAGATAACTGCAACCTTTCTGCCTGACAGTTCCTTGAGTATTGAGGAACAGGTAAGCAGTGAGCCCCTTTCAATGCCCTTGGATGCACTTATGATTACTGAGTCCTTATTGATATAATTGATCACCTCTTTAAAGACATCCCTTGTATACTGGGTTGGTACAACATTAAGGATATACCGCGCCTTCTTTACAACCTCATCAATCCTGTGCGAAACCGTGAGATTCTCTGGAAGCGTGACGCCTGGAAGGTATATGCTGTTCATCCTCGTCTTTTCTATTTCCTGTGCAAGGTTGTCTTCAAAAACCCAGAGGGATGTATCATATCCCTTATCGGCAAGGATCGCTGATAGGGTTGTGCCCCAACTGCCTGCACCAATGACTGCGATATAGCTCATATGATTGGCGATTTTATCAGGGCAATTGCCCTTTCAAGCCTGCGCAGTGTCTTGTCTTTCCCTACGATCTCGATTACCTCAAATATCCCGGGGCTGACACTGTTACCTGTAACTGCCACCCTGACAGGCTGGGCAATCTGACCGAGCTTAATGCCTTGTTTTTCTATGATCCCCATAAACACCTTTTCTATCTCAGCGGCTTCAAATCTATCCAGTGCCCTGAGTCTATCCAGTATCGTCCTGAAATACGGCAGCGACTTTTCATTCAGGAACTTCTCCTTTGCCTTCGGGTCAAACTCTATATCCTCTGCAATGTAATATCTGAGGGAATGGGCAAGCTCTAAGAGGCTCCTTGAACGCTCCTTAAGCGTATCAATTGCCTTTGAAAGCCATCCCATGTCAATGCTCTGGCCCTCCTGTATAATACCCCCTTTCAGGAGAAAAGGCATCACATAGCCTGCAAGCTCCTCTGAGGTGCCCTTGTTTATATACTGGCTGTTGAGCCAGAGGAGTTTTTCAGGGTTAAATACAGCCGCTGATCTGCCCGCATTATCTAATGAGAACTTCTCTATGAGTTCTTCCCTGCTGAATACCTCCTGGTCTCCGTATGACCATCCAAGCCTCACAAGATAATTTACAAGTGCATCAGGAAGATAACCCATCTCTCTGTATGCCATGACAGAGGTTGCGCCGTGCCTCTTTGAAAGCCTTGTCTTATCAGCGCCCAATATCATCGGCAGATGGGCGAACAACGGGACATCACAGCCAAGTGCCCTGTATATGTGCATCTGCTTTGGGGTGTTATTGAGGTGGTCGTCTCCTCTGATTACATGCGTTATTGCCATGTCCGCATCGTCTACAACCACTGTAAAATTGTATGTTGGGGTTCCATCAGAGCGCATGATTATCAGGTCATCAAGCTGGGCATTTTCAAACACGACCCTTCCCCTTATCAGGTCATCTACGATTGTCTCGCCCTCCTCTGGCATCCTGAATCTTACCGCTGGGGTGCGCCCTGGCACAGGTCCTTTAAGGTCCCTGCACCTGCCGTCATATCTCGGCGGTCTTCCATGACTAAGAGCCTCTTTTCTCCTCTGCTCAAGCTCCTCTGCAGAGCAATAGCAATAATATGCCTTGCCTTCATCTATAAGCCTGTCAACATATCTTTTATAGATGTCAAATCTTTCTGTCTGGCGGTATGGGCCTTCATCCCAGTCAAGCCTGAGCCACTTCATCCCCTCGATAATTGCCTCTATATACTGCTCTGTAGAGCGGCTTGTATCCGTATCCTCTATCCTCAGGACAAAGACGCCACCATGGTGCCTTGCAAAAAGCCAATTGAAAAGCGCTGTCCTTGCACCGCCGATGTGCAGATGGCCTGTCGGGCTTGGCGCAAACCTCGTCCTGACATTATTCTTATTCAATATATCTGCCTCCAAAGACTTTTGCGTGAAATATAACAGATATGGGGCATTGTTATCAAGAAACGATAAGGTTAAGAGAATAACCTGAAGAGCAGAAATGTTATGGTGATGCCGAGTAGGGCGCCAAGAAAGACCTCCCATGGACTGTGTGCTCCTATGGCAACCCTGCTCTGTGCAATGAGGATTGCAAGGATAAATACGAGGAACGATGGGAAGAATGCCTCTGTTATGTATGTAACTGCTATCCATACAGAGAAGGCTACTGCGGCATGGCCGCTCGGCATTCCGCCCCTAAGCGGGAGGCCCCTGCCAAGGAATGCCTTTGTTATGATAACAGCGATTATCACGATTATCAATGCTATTATGGATATATCCTCGTTTGAGTGTTTTGCCATTGTAATGCCTTCGTAGAAGAATCGCCTCAGGTAAGGAATAAAGATTATATAGCCAACAATTACCGCGCCAAATGCAGATACAAGCACTGCGCCTGCTGCTATATCCTTGGCAGCCTTTGCCTTGATGTGATACTCGCTTGAAAGCAGGTCAACAGTGGCCTCTACAGCAGTGTTTAGCATCTCGGCCATGAGGACAAGTGTCACTGTAATTGTTACGGCTATGAATTCTTCTCTGTTTACACCGATGATATAGCTGAGTATCAAGACGGCAACCGCGGCATAGAAATGATACCTGAGGTGGCGTTGTGTCTTTGCTGCCTGAAGAATGCCCTCTATTGCATGGTTAGTGCTTTCGATAAGTCTTCTTAAGGGCATCTATCAGCTCCTGCTGTTTTTTAAACATCTTCCTTGCCTTATAGGCTGATGCCTCATGGTCATGGCCTAAAAGATGAAGGATTCCATGCGCCATGAGCCGGTAAAACTCGTCGTAAAAGGTGCTGCCGTATTGTCTTGCCTGCCTCTTTGCAGCATGTATGTTTATAACAACATCGCCCAGGGGTATGTGAGATGCCTGAACAGCCCCCCCTTCGTTCAACGGAAATGAAAGGACATCCGTGGTTTTTCTCTTTCCACGGTAAAGGAGATTTAGTTTGAGCATCCTGCTGTCGCCAACTAAAAGTATGCTCAACTCAGCCGAGGGCTGCCCTGATAGAGTAAGGGTCTTCTGTGCTGCCCTTTTTATCCTTCTCAGGTCTGTCCTTATCCGTCTTTGCTGGTTCTTTATGTATACCATTGTCTTGTGTTATCTCAAAACCAGGATAATCTATCCTGCGGTGGAACATACCAGTCAATATGTAATTAAAGCATTTTTTTATCTCCTGGAGGTCTTTGAGTGTTATCTCGCATTCATCAAGCTGTCCATCAAGAAAGATGTGGTTTATTATCCTATCCACAAGAGCGGATATCCTTGATGGGGTTGGCTCTGTAAGTGCCCTCGATGCGGCCTCAACAGCATCGGCCATCATCAGAAGTGCAGATACCCTTGTCTGGGGTTTTGGCCCTGGATACCTGAACTCTGCCTCAGACAGTGTATGGGATTCTGGAGGGTGCTGGTCTTTTGCCTTTTGATAGAAATAGGTTATGAGATTTGTGCCGTGGTGCTGCTGGATTATATCGATGATGACCTCCGGCAGCTTATTCTGCCTTGCGAGTTCAACGCCTTCTTTAACATGGGAGATTATTATGAGGCTGCTCATGTTCGGTGTCAGCTTGTCGTGTCTGCTGATCGGGCCCTCCTGATTCTCCACAAAGTATTCAGGCATCTTTATCTTGCCGATATCGTGGTAATAGGCACTGACCCTTGCAAGCAAAGGGTTTACACCTATGACCTCTGCAGCGGCCTCTACAAGATTGCCGACAATAATACTGTGATGGTATGTCCCGGGGGCCTCTACAAGGAGGTTTCTCATCAGCGGCTGATTGAGGTCCATTAGTTCGAGAAGGCTTATATCGGTGGTCAGGTTGAACAGGTATTCAAGCAGCGGCAGCAGGACAGATGCAACAGATATGACCATAAAGCCGTTTAAAAAGGCAAAACCAATAATTACCAGGGTTGAAGGCGCTATAAGGTTTCTCTGTAGAAGGGTTATGGACAGGGCTGTGAAGGCGTTTGCCACACCAACAAAGAGCCCTGCTTTAAGAATGTCAGAACGCTTCCTGCATCTTATTACTCCAAGGGTAGCGGTTATGCTGCCGCTGAATACATAGATCGGGTAGATTGCATCATTTAACCAGATGCCTGCTATCAGGCTTGTCATAAAGGAAAAGATTATGGCTGTATGTATATCAAAAAGTAGCGCCACGAGCATTGCGCCTAAGGGAAGGGGGATGGCGTATATGGCAAGCCTCATATCAACGAATCCAAGCTCATGCACGAAGCCTTGAAACATGTATTGGAATAACCTCCCTATCAAAGGGTTAAATACCAATATTATGCCGAGGAGGGAAAGGAGTCTCAGGTTTGTTGCAAGGGACGGTCTGTATCTTTTTATGTCCCTGTAAAATATAAAGAGCAGGATAGAGGTCAGAAAGAATCCGCCAATAAACTTGAGCACGGTCAGTCTTTCCCAGAAAAAGATCACAGGCAGTGTTATGGCTATCAGGATAAGCAGGATTGAGCGCAACAGCCTATATTTACTATCGTTATCAGGGGTTGCTGGTTTACCGTTTCTCATATCGCTCATATGCCTTTATTATCTCCTGGACGAGTCTATGCCTTACCACATCCTTTTCTGTGAAGTATATAAATTCAATGCCCTCTATGCCCTTTAATATATCCCGAACCTCTACAAGACCTGATGCCTTCCCTGTCGGAAGGTCAACCTGTGTTATATCACCTGTTATCACAGTCTTCGAGTTGAAACCAAGCCTTGTAAGAAACATCTTCATCTGCTCCCCTGTTGTGTTCTGCGCCTCATCGAGTATGATAAAGGAATCATTCAGGGTTCTACCCCTCATAAATGCAAGGGGGGCGATCTCTATTACCCCTCTTTCAATGAGTTTATTTGCCTTCTCTGCCTCCATCATATCAAAGAGTGCATCGTAAAGAGGCCTCAGATAGGGATTGACCTTTTCATACATGTCGCCTGGCAGGAATCCGAGTTTTTCTCCTGCCTCTACAGCAGGCCTTGCAAGGAGGATTCTGCCAACCTCTTTTTTTATAAGAGAATTTATAGCCATGGCCATGGCAAGGTATGTCTTTCCTGTTCCAGCAGGGCCGATGCCAATTACCATGTCATATCTTCTGATGGCCTCGATGTATCTTTTCTGTGTCTCGCTCTTTGGGACTATGAATCTTTTTTTGGATGATACGGGGATGGTGTTCAGGAAGAGTTCCTTGATTGATGTGTCTTGTCCTTCTGAGGATGCCTTCAGGGCAAACCTTATGTCCTCAGGTTTTATAGTATAACCCCTTGAGCTTATCTCGCGGATCTCCTTTACAAGCCTCTCGGCCCTGGCAACAGATTCCTCAGGCCCTTTTATAAAGACCTTATTACCTCTAATACTGGCCTCTATACCAAGGGTCTCTTCAAGGAGTTTGAGACTCTGCTCTATTCCGCCATAGATGAGGTGAAGCTCCTTATCTTCGCTGAGATCTAATTCTACTGTTAACGTTTTACTGCCTCCATATACCTATTTTATCACAGAATCCCTTTTATATAATAAGCATAGCATCGCCATAGGAAAAAAAACGATAACCCATTTTTACTGCCTCCATATATGTCCTTTTTATAGTATTGATGTCTGACAGGGCAGAGACGAGCATAAGCGGCGTTGACCTTGGAAGATGGAAGTTTGTTATAAGGGCATCAATGAACCTGAACCTGTATCCAGGGTAGATGAAGATTCCTGAGCTGCCAGATAATCTGCCTTCCGAGCCCTCAATTGCCCTTGTGCTTGTTGTGCCTACAGCTATAACCCTTCTTCCTTCTTTCTTTGCCTTGTTGATCTCAAGCATGGTATCCTCTGGTATATCAAATAATTCTGCATCCATCCTGTGATGCTCGATGCATTGCACCCTTATTGGTCTGAATGTGCCGAGACCCACATAGAGGGTAAGGTATTTCACGATTACACCCTTTGCCTCAAGCTCTTTTATAATGGCCTCTGTGAAGTGCAGGCCTGCTGTTGGAGCTGCAATCGCCCCTTCTTTTTCAGCATAGACGGTCTGATACCTCTGTCTGTCTGAGACATCAGGCTGCCTTTTTATATAGGGCGGAAGGGGCATGAGGCCGTATCTCCTTATGAGTTGCATTGTATCGCCGTTTGAATGGAATCTCAACATCGATATCTCGCCCTTTGTGATTATCTCTCCTTCAAGTCCATTGCCAAAGGTGATGGCGCCCTTTGGATTACCTTTTACAAGGGTTTGCCATAGGCCATTGTCTACCTCTCTTAAAAGGAGTAGCTCTATCCTGCCTTCCTGCATCCCGGGGTTTTCGGGTAACACCCTTTGAGCTGCGGTCTTTTTTCTGCCTATAAGCCTTGCAGGCAGCACCTTTGCGTTGTTTAAGATGAGGACATCACCGGTGTTAAGGTAATCGGCAATATCCCTGAATATGCGGTGTTCTATGGTACTGGTCTTTCTGTGAAGCACAAGCAGCCTTGAAGAGTCCCTTTCGGATAGCGGATACTGTGCTATGGATGCCTCGGGCAGATGGTAATCAAAGTCAGAAAGCTTCAATGGCCTTATATGCTCAGGGTTTTTACTTCTTTCCTGCTGTTTATGAAGTCAAAAACAGTCTTTGTCCCGATAAGGGCTGTAAACAGGTTTATCATAACACCAAGGCTCAGGGTAACGGCAAAGCCCTTTATCGGTCCAGTCCCGAATTGAAAAAGCACGGCAGCAGTTATAAGGGTTGTGATATGGGAATCCACAATGGTAAGAAGTGCCTTGTCATAGCCTGCATCGACGGCAGCCCTCGGGGTCTTGCCTGACCTGAGTTCATCCCTCATCCTTTCAAACATAAGCACATTACTGTCCACAGCCATACCTATAGCAAGGATAATCCCTGCTATGCCGGGCAGCGTAAGGGTTGCCCTCAGACCTGCCAATGCACCGAGCAGGAGGATGATATTCAGCCCAAGCGCTAAATCCGCTATAACCCCTGCGAATTTATAGTATACAGCCATAAACAGGATAACGAGGATGGAGCCTATAATCCCTGCCTTTATGCCTGCATCTATGGAATCCTTTCCAAGCGATGGACCAACCGTTACATTCTGCACCATCTTCAGAGGTGCAGGCAGGGCGCCTTCGCCTATTACCACTGCGAGGGTCTTTGCCTCCTCCATGGAGAAGTTTCCTGTAATCTGGGCATTGCCGCCGCTGATCCTCTCCTGTATTACTGGAGCGGAATATACGGTGTTGTCGAGGATTATTGCAAGCCGCTTTTTTACATTCGCCGCTGTTATATCCTCAAAGAGTTTTGCCCCTGCAGCGTTAAAGGTAAGGGAGACATATGGTTCATTGTATCTCGTATCTATATTTACCTTTGCCTTCTCTACAACATTGCCTGTCATGAGCGCCTTTTTCTTGAGAAGGATAGGCCTCTTGCTTACAACCTTTCCTGTATCTCTGTCTATGACCTTTTCAAATAGTATCTCATCGTCCTGTGGAATCTTCGATTGAAATTCCTGTAAGATCCTGTCCTCATCACCAGGCGGTATGGATGCTGGCAGTTGAGATGCCACAGGGCTTTCATCATCAACGAGTTTAAACTCAAGCAGTGCGGTGCGGCCGATATTCTCCACCGCACTCCTGTAATCCTTTATCCCAGGCAGTTGTACAACTATGTCGTTGGTTCCCTGCCGCTGTATTGTCGGCTCTGCAACGCCAAATTTATCAATCCTGTTCCTTATCTTTTCTATAGCCTGGTCAACGGCAGAGTGCTTTATCCGGTTTGTCTCCTTATCGGTCAGTTTGAAAACATAGTTGGTCCCGGATGTCTCTGCATAGATAAGGCTGGGTGAGTTTTCCTCGACCGCTTTTCTTATATCAGGGGTTGCAGGGGATGCCAGAAGCATTGAGCCGTTGGTACTTATATTAGCCTTTATATTCTTCTGCGCCAAGGTATCTTTTAAGGCTGACGCTATTTTCTCTACCGTCAGCTCAACAGCCTTATCGCCCTCGACTTCAAAGACAAGATGCAGTCCTCCCTGGAGGTCAAGACCGAGGTTTATGCCCTTATTCGGCATAGAATTTTTCCACCAATCAGGCATGTAATCGAAAAGTGTCGTATTAGGCAGAAACATCACAAATGCAAGAAGCAGTGTAGCGACTATTAGTATAGACCTCCATAAAATCTTCTTCTTCATAAAATCAAAACCTCCTCATTAACGTATCATAGACAAGGACATCAGCCTGTTTTGTATATGGACAGATTATAATCTGCCCCCATTTTTTATCCTGGAATTGCCTTTAAGAGCATCCAGGCTAAAATGGAGATATTATTCGTCATCTGTCCTTATACCTGCAATTGCATTCCTGCTGACCTTGATTCTCACATTCTCTGCAATCTTCAGCACCAACTTGGTTGGATAAACCTCCTCTATGACCCCGTAGATGCCGCCTGTTGTTATTACCTTGTCCCCTTTTTTAAGGTTTCCAAGCATCTGTTTTAAGTCCTTTGCCCTTTTCTGCTGAGGTCTTATAAGCAGAAAATAGAAGATTGCAAAGATTATTATGAGGGGAAGTATGGACTGGAACATGGCAGCCGCTCCGTCAGTCTGTGCACCACCAGCACCCTGCGGCCTTGCCCCCATTGCATAAGCTATGTCATTAAACATGTGACACCTCCAGATAGTTTTAGATAATATACTTATTGTTATAGATTTAATCAAGTGGGTGGTAATCTGAGTGGTAATCTGATCTGAATCTGGGATTTGACATGGATACCATTTTAGAGTTATAAAATAAAGATGTTAAAGAGGTTCATGCGGCTGGTGATCCCACTTATTGCTGCAACTGCCATTGCAATCGTTACAGGTATGTTTAACCCTCAGGAAAGGCGGACTATCTTAATGCGTATTTTTCTAATAGCAATTGCGCTGCTTACACTGTTTGCATCTGCAGCGCGGACTGAAACCGGCGCCCCTGTTGTCCGTACAACTTTGAAAAACGGCCTGCGGGTAGTCATAATTAAGAACACCCTTGCGCCTGTGGTAACAACAGAGGTTAATTATCTTGTCGGCTCCAATGAAGCCCCATCAGGGTTTCCCGGCATGGCTCATGCCCAGGAGCATATGATGTTTCGCGGCAGTCCTGGCCTGTCAGCAGACCAGCTCTCCAGCATCATCGCTGCTATGGGCGGTAAATTCAATGCCGACACCCAGCAGACTGTAACGCAATATTTTCTCACAGTCCCGTCTGACGACCTTGATGTCGCTCTGCACATCGAGGCGACCCGGATGCGGGGCGTCCTTGATACGCAAAAACTCTGGCAGCAGGAACGGGGGGCTATTGAGCAGGAGGTAGCGCAGGACCTCTCTGATCCCCAGTATGTCTTCTACACTAAACTGCTTGCAGAGATGTTTGCAGGCACTCCTTATGCCCATGATGCGCTCGGCACACGCGCCTCCTTCGATAAAACTACAGGCGCAATGCTCAAGAAGTTCTATAGCGCATGGTATAAACCGAGCAACGCAATTTTGATAATAGTGGGAAATCTTGATCCGGATCAAACGCTTGCAAAGGTGAAGCAGTTATTTGAAGGGATTCCATCGCATCCGGTATCACCCAGGCCAGAGATTCAACTACAACCGCTGAAGGCCGCAACCATTCAACTTGAAACCGATCTGCCTTACGGGTTGGCTGTTGTTGCCTATCGGCTGCCAGGATATGACAGTCCAGATTATGCAGCCGGGCAAGTCTTGGCGGATGTACTGGACAGCCAGCGGGCAAACCTGTATGCGCTGGTGACCGAAGGGAAGGTGCTGTCCGCAGATTTCAGCATAGATGCGATTCCAAAAGCCGCGATCGGTTTTGCAACAGCCGCATTTCCGCAAGGTGGGGAGGGCTTTGCCCTGCTCTCCACGCTAAAGGATGTCATAGCCAACTACCTGAAGAATGGCGTCCCTGCTGACCTGGTGGAGGCTGCAAAGCGCCATGAGATTGCAGATGCTGAATTCCAGAAGAATTCGGTTGAGGGGCTTGCTGCTTTATGGTCGCAGGCGCTTGCAGTTGAAGGGCGTAATTCTCCAGAGGACGATATCAACGCTATCAGGAAGGTAACTGTTGCGGATGTGAATCGCGTCGCAATGCAATACCTCATCAACGATACAGCGACAGTTGCCGTGTTAACGCCGCGACCCTCTGGTAAGGCAGTTTCCTCGAAAGGCTTCCATGGCAAGGAATCGTTCGCTCCGAAGAGGACAAGGCATGTCAAGCTGCCCGGGTGGGCGAAAAAGGCTATATCCTTACCCCGTATCCCGGACTCGACAGTGAATCCCACTGTCACAATGCTGCCTAACGGCCTGCGCCTCATTGTCCAGCCCGAGACGATCAGCCATACAATAAGCGTTTACGGAGGTGTAAAGAACAACCCTGACCTCGAAACGCCGAAGGGAAAGAAAGGAGCCGCTGAGATCCTCAACAGCCTCTTCTCCTACGGCACGACCCGTCTGAATCGGCTGGACTTCCAGAAGGCTCTTGATGACATTGCCGCCAACGAGTCAGCAGGGACAAGTTTTTCGCTCCAGGTCCTTGCTGGGCATTTCGACAGGGGAGTGCAACTCCTCGCTGACAACCTTCTGCACCCTGCCCTGCCAGAAGACGCATTTAAAGTTGTTCAGAAGGAGACAATCGCCGCAGTGGACGGGCAACTGCAAAGCCCAGCATATCGCTCCATGCGTGCGCTCCGCAAGGCGCTCTATCCCGAAGGCGACCCGGCGCTGCGCCAGTCCACGCCGTCTACTGTGTCATCCCTTACGCTCGATGACATCAAGGCCTATTACAACAAGGTATTCAGACCAGACATGACTACTATCGTTGTCATCGGGCAGGTGACGCCAGAGGAGGCGAGGTCAGTCATCGAAAGATATTTCGGGGAATGGAAGGCCGCTGGAGCCAAACCTGAAACTGAACTTCCGCCCGTGCCGCACAACAAACCGTCCTTGTCCGTTGTGCCTGATAAAAGCCGGGTGCAGGTTGAGGTGACACTCGCAGAAACGCTCGGGCTTACGCGCTGCAACCCTGACTACTACACCCTGCAGATCGGCACCCATGTGCTGTCAGGCGCCTTTTATGCAACCCGTCTTTACCGAGACCTGCGTGAGGAGACAGGCCTTGTCTACGCTGTTGAAGCCTTTCTCAATGTCGGCAAGACCCGTTCGACCTATGGGGTATTCTATGCCTGCGACCCGCAGAATGTGTCAAAGGCGCGCGCCATCGTGGAGCGTGACATCCGCGAGATGCAGACAAAGTCAGTCACCCCTGTTGAACTGCAACGGGCTAAGGCGCTGATGATCAGGCAGATCCCACTTTCCGAATCGAGCGTTGACAGCATTGGAGGGATGTTAATGCATCTTTCGCTTGAAGGCCTGCCGCTTGATGAGCCGCTCCGCGCGGCAAGACATTACCTTAAGATCACAGCCCCACAGGTACGTGCGGCATTTGCCAGGTGGATACGGCCAGAGGGCTTTGTCCAGGTTACACTCGGCCCAAACCCGGAGTAGCTGCGGAGAATTATGCCTGACGGGAAACTGGGCACAGAAAGTCGAGGACCTTTCAGGTGACATCTGAACGAAAAGCCAATTTGCAGGAAACCCCGCAACACCTTGATTTTTAATGGTGAGCCGTGCAGGGATCGAACCTGCGACCCGCTGATTAAGAGTCAGCTGCTCTACCAACTGAGCTAACGGCCCACAGCCTTCAAGGATTTAGGGATTAGTATTAATGACTGTTTAAGATACAAAATTTCGCCATAATCGTCAAGTCGTTTTGTGCGTTTACCCCGCACCCAGAAAGCCCCGCCTTTTAGGCGGGGTAAAAAATATATAGCCAATTCCCCTTAAACATTATTTTATAATAACATTAATGGAGCGTTTTTAATATTGAAATCTTAAAAAATTTAAGGTCATTGCAGGGATAAAAAATAAGGTTTGATTATAGTTAATTTGATGTGGTAGAAACTGATGGTATAATGCTACGGATAGGCAATAAAAGTGAAAAGAGAATTTAGAGGATCTGAAATCAATAATATCCCTGGGCTTTCTGAGGCTGAAGCAGCTCAAAGGCTAAGAAAGGAAGGCTATAATGAACTCCCATCGAGTAAACAGCGTAGTGTTTTTGCTATTGCGTTTGAAGTCGTCCGTGAACCGATATTCTTGCTTTTAATTGCAGGCGGAACAATTTATCTGCTGCTGGGTGATATCCAGGAGGCAGTTATGCTGCTTGGCTTTGTCTTTGTTGTCATGGGCATTACACTTTATCAGGAACGCAAAACAGAACGTGCCTTAGAGGCCTTACGGGATTTATCAAGCCCTCGGGCATTGGTAATAAGAGACGGCAGGCAAAAGAGGATCTCAGGTCGTGAGGTAGTAAGGGGCGATACTATAGTTCTGTCCGAGGGTGATCGCGTCCCGGCAGACTCAATGCTCATTTCATGTGTAAATCTCTCTGTCGATGAATCTTTGTTGACAGGAGAGTCGGTTCCTGTGCGCAAGGTATCTTGTAGCGAGACATTGGAAATGGTCCGTCCTGGAGGCGATAATCTGCCCTTTGTTTACTCTGGAACCTTAGTTGTGCAGGGCTTTGGTATTGCTCAAGTTCAAGCAACTGGCATCAATACAGAAATTGGGAAAATAGGCAAGACACTGCAGAGGATTGAGCCCGAAAAGACCATTTTACAAAAAGAGACCAGTCGACTTGTGCGCAATCTTGCAATTGCAGGATTATCGCTCTGCGCCTTAGTCGTTATCATATATGGACTTACAAGAGACAATTGGCTGAACGGGCTTCTGGCAGGCATAACGCTCGCAATGGCTGTGCTGCCGGAGGAATTCGCGGTTGTGCTTACTGTGTTTCTTGCATTAGGAGCCTGGCGGATTTCCCAAAAAGGAGTTCTAACCCGTCGGGCACCAGCAGTAGAGACTCTCGGCGCAGCCACTGTTTTATGCGTGGATAAAACCGGGACCCTTACCCTGAACCAGATGTCAGTATGCAAGGTATTTTTTGGAGATAGAATCTATGATTTGACTCAGTCCGGCAAATATCTTCCTGAAGACTTACATGGGATTGTGGAATTCAGCATACTGGCAAGCCAGATAGATCCCTTTGATCCAATGGAAAAGGCCTTGAGAGAACTTGGCGCGCATACCCTGTCTAATACCGAACACCTTCATGACAACTGGACATTGGTACAAGAATACCCCCTGTCGCAAAATCTGCTTACAATGTCTCGCGTCTGGAAATCACCTGATAGTAAGGACTATGTCATTGCTGCCAAGGGTGCGCCTGAGGCTATTGCTGATATATGTCATCTGGATAAAAAACAGATACACTGTTTATCAGAACAGATCAACTCCATGGCTGAGGAGGGGCTAAGAATAATCGGGGTGGCTAAGGCCAGCTTCAGACACACGGACCTCCCCGTCGAGCAGCACGACTTTAAGTTTGAGTTCTTAGGGCTTATTGGATTGGCAGATCCTGTACGCACTGGTGTTGCAGGGGCAATCAGGGAATGTTATAACGCAGGTATAAGAGTCGTGATGATTACAGGTGACTATCCTGTTACAGCCCAAAACATAGCGGCTCAAATAGGCCTGAGGCAGTTGAATGGGCCCATTACAGGTTCAGAACTTGACAGGATGGATGATCCAGAACTCCAGCGGCGGATCAGAACAGTCAATATCTTTGCACGTGTTGTCCCAGAACAGAAGCTGCGTATAGTAAATGCCCTTAAGGCTAATGGCGAGATTGTAGCCATGACAGGTGATGGCGTTAATGATGCAGCAGCCTTGAAATCGGCTCACATCGGAATAGCCATGGGAGGGCGGGGTACAGATGTAGCCCGCGAGGCCTCGGATATAGTGTTGCTTGACGATGACTTTTCTTCTATAGTGCAGGCCATTAGAATGGGTCGAAGGATTTTTGACAATCTAAAGAAGGCAATGGCCTATATCCTTGCAATCCACATACCCATTGCAGGCATGTCATTGCTTCCTGTGCTTTTTAATTGGCCGCTTGTGCTTTTGCCTGTTCACATAGTATTTCTTGAATTAATCATCGACCCTGCCTGTTCAGTTGTATTTGAAGCTGAGTCTGAAGAAGCCCGTGTAATGGAACGGCCTCCACGCAATCTGCAGGAGCCGCTGTTTGATAAGAGGACTGTAGCCTTTAGCTTATCGCAGGGCATCAGTGTATTACTCGTTGTTCTGGCTGTATTCATTATAGCGATTGACCGCGGTCAGGGAGAACTGGATGCCAGGGCGATCAGTTTCACCACACTTATTATCGCAAACCTCGGCTTGATATTAACAAACCGTTCATGGTCCCGCACCATCTTGTCCACTCTGCGCTTGCCAAACGCCGCCCTCTGGTGGATTATAGGAGGAGCGATCTTCTTTCTGGGCATGGTGCTTTATGTTCCGTTTTTAAGAGGGCTGTTTCATTTCAGTAGATTACACCTTCTTGACCTGACTATCAGTTTGGCCGCGGGGGTTGTCAGCATCCTTTGGGTTGAGGCATTTAAAATGCTTAACAGACGGAGCAAGAGGTTATTGTCTTGAGGGGTTTGTGTAATAAGCGGTAGCGCAAGGGGGAAACGCCCATATCGGTATGTATCAAGCCTTACATAAACCTGCTATAATATTGTAAAGGGAAATCCAATGAAAGAGGCAATGTTTTATGAAAGGCTTGATGCCAGGAAGGTAAGATGTTTCCTCTGCGGCCATAGATGCATTATTTCAGATGGACGCAGGGGCATATGCGGTGTAAGGGAAAACAGGGATGGGACACTCTACAGCCTTGTCTTTGGAAAGGTGATATCCATGAATGTTGACCCTATAGAGAAGAAGCCGCTATTCCACTTTATGCCTGGCTCACGCTCATTTTCCATTGCAACCGTGGGGTGTAATTTCAGGTGCCTGCACTGCCAGAACTTTGAGATATCACAGTATCCCAAAGAGCATGAAGGTGAGATCATTGGTGAGGATGTTTCCCCTGCCGAGATAGTGGATGCTGCCATAAGAACAGGCTGCCAGAGCATTTCATATACATATACAGAGCCGACCATATTCTTTGAGCTTGCCTATGAGACTGCAAGGCTTGCACACGAGAAGGGATTGAAGAATATCTTTGTCTCAAATGGCTATACCTCCCCAGAGGCAACGAAGGTAATCGCACCTTTTTTGGACGGCAATAATATAGACCTCAAGGGAGATGATGAGTTCTATAAAAAGGTGTGCGGTGCAAGACTTCAGCCCGTGCTTGATACCATAAGGCTTATGAAGGAGCTTGGGGTATGGGTTGAGGTTACAACATTGATCATACCCGAGCATAATGATTCAGAGGATGGCCTAAGGAGAATTGCGGAGTTCATAAAATCCATTGATGCAGATATGCCGTGGCATGTTACACAGTTTTACCCTACCTATAAGCTCCTATCCGAACCGAGGACACCTGTAAGGATATTGAGAAGGGCGAGGGAGATCGGCCTGGATGCCGGGCTTAGATATGTGTATGAGGGGAATGTCCCTGGCGAGGGCGGCGAGAATACCTATTGTCCGTCATGCGGCGAACTGCTTATCCACCGCTATGGGTTTTCTATTATTGAAAACAGGATCAAGGATGGAAGATGTTTCAAGTGCGGCACTGCAATCGCCGGGATTGGCATGTAGTGGAGCTTGTCTAAAAACCCTCGGAATGTTACCCTGAACTCGTTTCAGGGTAACATAAGGCATTGATTTTATTAGATGCTGAAATAAATTCAGCATGACAAAGTACGTTGTTTAGTGGGTTTTTAGACAGGCTCAGTGTGGGGATTATGACAGCAAAATCCTGTTGACAGGGCACAGATATTAGTTTAAAATAATTCTAAATTAGTAATAAATCTAAACAGAGGAGGCTATATGAATGCTATAGAGGTTAAACCTGACATCTACTGGGTAGGTGCGATAGACTGGCCTGTCAGGGACTTTCACGGATATGTTACACCAAATGGGACCACATACAATAACTTCCTGATCCTGGACGATAAGATCACCCTTATTGATTCTGTAAAGGAGGACTTTGCCATTGAGATGTTCGGCAGGATAAGGAGCGTGATTGACCCCAGAAGGATAGAGGTATTTGTCATAAATCATATAGAGCAGGACCACGGAGGCAGTGCAGAGAAGGTTGTTAAGATGCTTCCCGATGTCCAGATATATACCACAGAAAGGGGCAAAAAGGGGCTTGAGAGACACTATGATATAACAGGCTGGAATATAAAAACGGTAAAGACAGGTGAGGAGGTTAGGATCGGGAAGAAGACATTGATGTTCATCGAGACGCCCATGCTTCACTGGCCTGACTCCATGATGACCTATGTTAAGGAGGACAGACTCCTTATCAGTCAGGATGCCTTTGGCCAGCACAATGCCACCTCTGCGCGGTTTGATGACGAATTTGTTGCATGTGCATCCATCTCAGAGCTTGAAGATTCTGTTATCGACTATTATGCAAATATATTGATGCCATTTAGTGCACTGATAAAGGCAAAGATTGCAGAGATACAGAAGCTCGGGCTTGAGATAGACATGATCGCCCCTGACCACGGCATTATCTGGAGAAAGGAGCCTAAGAAGGTTGTTAATATGTACCTCAATATGGCAAATGGTAAAACCAGCCAGAGGGTGCTGATCGTCTATGACACCATGTGGCACAGCACAGAGCTTCTCATCGGCCCCATAATGGACGGTATAATGGCCGAAGGGGTTGATGTGGAGGTGATTAAACTCAGGGCAACTCCGATGAGTGTTGCAATAAAGGAGTTCTGGAAGTCAAGGGCTATGCTTGTTGGAACACCTACGCTTAATAATATAATGTTTCCCACTGTAGCGGAGTTCCTTACACATCTGAGAGGGCTGAGGCCTAAGAACAGGATGGTTGGTGCCTTTGGAAGTTTTGGCTGGGGCGGTGGCGCTGTAAAGGAGGCATATGAGGAGTTCAAGAGGATGGGGCTTGAGATAGTTGAGCCAGGGGTAGAGGTCAATTACAGACCAAAGTCAGAGGATAATAAACGCTGTTATGAATTTGGAAGGGAATTTGCAAAAAGGGTTATAGAGTATCATAAAAAATTTGACTGAAGCTCCGAGCAAAGCTCAGGGCTTCCATGTAAGGAGGTTGCTAACTATGTCAGTATGGAAGTGCACTGTATGCGGTTATGAATATGATGAGGCAGTTGAAGGTACTCCCTTTCAACAACTTCCTGATGACTGGAAGTGTCCTGTATGTAACGCGCCGAAGGATGCCTTTGAGAAGATACGATAGGTCGGAGATGTTTATATGCCCTTTGCCCTTTCAATAAAGAGCTTCATCTTTTGGCGATCTTTCTTGCCCTTTTCAGCCTCGATACCGCTACTGACATCAACGCCATAGGGTCTGACCAACCTTATGGCGTTTTCTATATTATCAGGGTTTAGTCCGCCAGCCAATATTACCCTGCCAAACCTCTTTGCCTCAACTGCTATATCCCAGTTAAATATCTGTCCTGTGCCTCCCAATGCATCGGGCGTATATGTATCAAGGAGGAATGCAGAGACATTATATCTCTCTAGCAGCTCAAGGTCTGTAAGCTCCTTTACCCTTATTGCCTTTATTACACGGCACCCGATATTGCATGTATCAGGTGATTCATTGCCGTGCATCTGTATGACATCAAGACCTGCGTGCTCTGCGATCCTTTCTATCTCAGCAGTCTCTTCATCTACAAATACACCAACTGTTGTTACAATCGGCGGGAGTTTTGAGATGATTGCCTTTGCATCTGCCGGCTCTATGTATCTTGGGCTTCCTCTAAAAAAGACAAAGCCCAGGGCATCAGCACCAAAGGCAACTGCCATAAGTGCATCCTCGATATTTGTTATACCGCAGATTTTGACTTTAACCATTAGATGCTCGGCAGCTTTGACAGTGCCTCCTTTATCTTCTCCTCAGGATATTCGTAATCCTCAAGCTTACCTGAGAGATAATCTGCATATGCTGCAAGGTCAAGATAACCGTGGCCGCTCAGATTAAAGAATATGGTCTTTTCTTTTCCCTCCTCTTTGCACCTTAATGCTTCATCTATGACTGCCTTTATTGCATGGGCGCTCTCAGGTGCAGGTATAATAGCCTCACTCTTTGCAAACCTTATTGCAGCGTCAAAGACTGCAGTCTGTCCATATGCCTGGGCCTCAATCAGTCCGTCGTGATAGAGCTGACAGATGAGAGGTGAATCACCGTGGTATCTTAGTCCACCGGCATGGATGCCTGGCGGGACAAAGTCATGTCCAAGGGTATACATCATCACAAGCGGGGTAAGCCCTGCAGTGTCTCCAAAGTCATACCTGAATTCTCCCTTTGTAAGGGTCGGGCAGGATGTAGGCTCCACTGCAATGACGCGAAGCTCTTTGCCGTTTATCTTATCCCGCAGGAATGGAAAGCTCACGCCTGCGAGGTTGCTTCCTCCGCCGCAGCATCCAACTATCACATCAGGATAATCCCTGGCAATCTCAAACTGTCTCTTTGCCTCAAGCCCGATAACTGTCTGGTGTAAAAGCACATGGTTAAGCACAGAGCCGAGTGCATAGTTTGTATCAGAATGTGTTGCCGCATCCTCAACAGCCTCTGATATGGCAATGCCGAGGCTTCCCGGGTTATCAGGGTCTGACTCAAGGATATTTCTTCCTGAGTTAGTTACACTGCTTGGGCTTGCATGAACAGTAGCACCCCATGTCTCCATTGCTATTCTCCTGTAAGGCTTCTGGTTATAACTTACCTTTACCATATAGACTGTAACATCAAGTCCAAAGAGGCTTCCAGCCAGTGCCATTGCAGAACCCCACTGTCCTGCACCGGTCTCTGTTGCAATCCTTTTTATCCCTGCCTTTTTGTTGTAGTATGCCTGCGGTATGGATGTGTTGGGTTTATGGCTTCCTGCAGGGCTTACACCTTCGTATTTATAGTAGATCCTTGCAGGCGTGCCCAATGTCGTCTCAAGTCTGTGTGCCCGGTATAAAGGAGACGGCCTCCACAGGCTGTAGATATCCATAACCTCCTCAGGTATCTCAATCCATCTTTGTGTTGATACCTCCTGCTCAATCAGGGCCATAGGGAATATGGCACTAAGATCCTGGGGGCCAACAGGCTGTTTTGTTCCAGGATGAAGCGGCGGCTTGGGCAGATTCGGCATGTCCGCCATGATGTTGTACCACTGCCTTGGGATTTCCCTGTCAGGTAAAACTATCTTTGTTTCTTGCATCTTCTCCTCCTATGTAAAAGGAATATTAAGCTTAATTCTTTCGGCCTAATAGCTCATCCAGTCTTGCTCCTATGTCCTCGGCCTGCATGAGAGATGTACCTACAAGCATCGCATCTGCTCTTGATTTCTCGAGTCTTTCAACATCGGCCCTCGTCTTTATCCCGCTTTCAGATACAACTATAAGATTATGAGGTATATCCTTCAGAAGCTCAAAGGTTGTATTAAGATCTACGGTCATAGTGTTCAGGTCTCTGTTGTTTATCCCGATAATCCTTGCTCCTGCATATAGTGCAGTGTCAAGTTCCTTCCAATGATGTACCTCGACAAGACAGTCAAGTGAAAGCCCTCCTGCAATACCCAGGAAATCCGTGATCTGGTTTTTTGTGAGGATGGCTGTAATGAGGAGGATTGCATCAGCACCAAAGGCCCGTGACTCATAAATCTGGTAATCATCGAAGATAAAATCTTTTCTAAGGACAGGAACCGCTGCAACTGTCTTTACCTGGTTGATGTAATCGAGTCTTCCATGAAAATATCTCTCTTCTGTTAAAACAGATATTGCAGCAGCACCTTTTTCAGCATAGACCCTTGCAATCTCTTCAGGATTAAAGTCCTCCCGTATTACGCCATTAGAAGGCGATGCCTTTTTTATCTCTGCTATAAATTTAATCGGGCCTGAGGCCTGTCTTTTTATCGATGAAGCAAATGCCCTGGCCCCTGGTATATCCTTTATCCTTGCCTTTATATCTGAGATAGGCAGCCTCAGCTTTGATTCCTTTACTACATCTTTTTTTGTCTGAACAATGCTATTTAGTATATTCATGTCAATAGAATAGTAAAGAAAAGGATGGCTTTTTTCAAGTCCTTGACAACTCCTCTCCCATGGTATTATATTTGTATATGTTTTTGAGCAGGGCTTTTAAAGCTAATAGGCTATTTGTTAAGGTTGTCCTTATTACCATTTGCGTCCTTATCCTTTTACCGGCAATGATATCCCCAATGAAGGTTTGTCAGAAAGACGGTTCCTTATTATGTCATAACTATACCAATGGCATTCAGGATTATAAGAAGGGCGTTATAGAGGATAAAACCTTTTCAGTTATCAGACTCATTGATGACATTATTCGTCCAAAAGAGATTGCCCTGTCTATCTTTCGCCCACCTGAACTGACCTCCTGATCTATTTTAAAAATTTTCGAAATATTATATTTTAGGAGGAACAGATGAAATCCATCAATAAAAAGACACTCCTATGGTTAGGTGTGTTTATCCTGGTCGGTTTGTATCTTTACCCTGTTATTAAAGGGAGGATTGCCTTTGCCAATGGCAGGCCAGCAGTAAATGAGACAGCACCTGATTTTACCTTGACCGATTTAAACGGCAAAAGGGTAACACTGTCAGATTTTAGGGGTAAGGTGGTGCTCCTTAATTTCTGGGCAAGCTGGTGTCCTCCATGCCGTATGGAGATACCGGGCTTTCAGAGATTTTATGAGGGCTATAAGAATAAGGGGTTTGTTATTATCGGGCTGTCATTGGATGATACTGGGCACTCTACAGTTTCATCCTTTGTCAAGAAAATGGGGATTACCTATCCCATTGTCATGGCCGATAGCAAGGTAGTAAGAGATTATGGGAATATCTCTGCCATACCAACATCTTTCCTGATAGATAAGAATGGCAGGATTGTGAAAAAGACAATGGGGATGCTTTTAGAGGGGACCCTTAAAGGGGAAGTGGATAGTGCCCTCAATAACAGGTCTTAGTGGAGGATTAAAATGGAAAATATATCTGTGTTTGTTGCCTTTACAGCAGGGCTGTTGTCATTTCTATCGCCCTGTGTCTTGCCTGTTATCCCCTCTTATGTTTCTTATATAACAGGTATATCTTTTGAGGACCTTTCAGGTGCACAGGACAGGGCAAGGATAAGGAGAATAACGCTGAAGAACTCCTTTTTCTTCATTGCCGGATTCTCCCTTATATTCGTTATGCTCGGTGCATCTTCAAGTCTTCTGGGCAAGGTCCTTTCTGATTATCAGAATATCATCAGAAAGGCAGGCGGGATACTGATTGTGCTGTTTGGCCTTTATATAGCAGGGATTCTGAGGCTCAGGTTTCTCTCAGGTGAGAAGAAACTTCATGTCCAGAGCAAACCTGCTGGGCTTCTCGGTTCTTTCCTTGTAGGTGTGGCCTTTGCTGCAGGATGGACGCCATGCATCGGTCCTGTCTTGGGCTCGATCCTATTATATGCAGGCACAACCACCTCTGTTGCATCAGGGATGGGACTTCTTGCATCTTACGCCCTTGGGTTAGGTATTCCCTTTCTCATCACCTCTTTGGCCATCAACAGCTTCCTCTCGTATTTCAAGCACATCAACCGATACATGAAGCCCATATCTACTGTAAGCGGGCTGTTTCTTATAGTAGTAGGGATTCTGCTGTTCACAGGCTCTTTCGGGGTCCTGAGCCAGTATCTATCTATGCTGACAGGTGCTTTAGGTGTATAATTATGGGGAGAGAATTTCTCTCCCCATTCTGCACTGAGGAGGTAGAACGATGAAAAAATGTTTACTTCTATTAGGATTAACTTTAATCCTTCTTACACTATTATTGGAGTATGGATTCTCTGAGGAGACCGGCTCCTGCCTTCAGTGCCACAGTGATGCAAAGAAGATGAAGGAGCTTGGCTATCCAGAGTTTACCATGACACAAGAGGAGGTAGAAAAACAGACAGGTATGCCTGCAACCTGTGAGATGTGCCATCAGGGAAATCCCAATGACAATACCATCAAGGGAGCGCATAAGGGTATCTTAAGCCTATCTGTAGTCATGAAGAAGGGTGCTATTGCAGTGCCAAGGAAGGAGCTTAAAGGAGAGGACAGGGAATCTATCAAAAGCTTGAAACCAAAAGGTGATTTTGCAGGCAATACCCTTTTCCCAAGGGTAATTGGGAAGGATGGTAAGCCTGCGCTTAATCCGAGGGTGTCGGTTATCCAGTGGCATGACAAGGATCTTAACACTATTGCCTTTAATCCAGGTATTGCGGAGAAGACCTGCGGTATCTGTCATCCTAAAGAGGTCAAGAGCTACATGAAGACCGAAATGGGATTGACATTGACCATGAGCCAGTATGTGACCTGGTTCAGCCCCACAGGCCCTCAGAGCTGCGGCCTCTGGACAGCAGCCACTACAAAGCCCAGCAATGACAGCTTTACCACCGAAAATATGGAGCAATACAATGCTGTCAGCACTGCCCATCTTGGCAAGGAACAGGCATTTTCCAACCAGAGGAATTGTAATACCTGCCATGCAGGTTGTCTGGATTGCCATTATAACCCTTTTAACAAAGAGGCAAAAGACAGTAAAGGCAGACCAAAAGAGGCAGGCGTTCATACCTTTTCCTTTAAGCCTCCGGTGCTTTCATGTATGGGTGATGGCAGGGCTCAGATATGTCATGCAGGCCCATTGGAAAGGCGAAGGGGAGATGGATTCATGAAAGGAAACTTTGCAGTAAAGGCTGTGGCTGACCCACAGAATGAAAATTCAAAAATATATATCGAGACCCCTGATGTCCATTTTGCCAAAGGCATAACCTGTGCGGACTGTCATCGCCATAATCACAAGACCCATAACATGGGTGATCAGATAAGGAATCCTGAGCCCATACAGTGTGCAGAATGTCATAAGCAGGAGGTATCTGCAAATAAAAAGGGCATCCACAAGAATCTTTCCTGCGAGGCATGCCATACCCCATTAGTGGTAGGATATGCCTTTAATTTCTGGGCACCTGGGAAAAGATTTGGCATGGAAACACCATTGGACAGGCATCAGTTTTATAATGTCAATGCAATGCAGCCCATCATCCTTAAGAACAAGAAAGGGCAGTGGAATCCCTATCATATAGTTCCTCACATATCAACAAATGTGAAGAAAGAAGAGGTGAAGCTATCCAAAGGACTTATATTCAGGAGCAAGCCAGATGTAAACATGAAGAGGGAGTATCCATCCAATGACGCCTTTGCCGTAACAGGAATCTATGAAGGGAGCACCGATGAGGGCACGGTCATGGCGTGGCTGAACATCGACAAGGTTGCCCATGCCGTAACAAAGGCAAGGACATGCGATAGCTGTCATGGCTTAAATGGAACACAGAAGATTTTAGTGGATTACAGGTGGATGGAAAAACCTGATAGTGCCTATAAGGATATCCTATCAGGCCATTACACGATTGTGTCCGATAGAAAGGGTTTGAGGATAGAGAATCTTTCAGGTGCTGATGGGAGATCTATACCTGATGGACTTAGACCTCTTGTAGGCAAGTGGGATTTAAAAGGAAACTTTTCCATCCCTCCAATAAGAGACAAAAAGGCATATGCCAGAGAAAAAGCACGATACGAAAGGATATTAGAAAGTGGTGGCAGATACCATTCGCAGTGAAAAATAAGGATAACCATATGAAGGATATGCCTGAGAGGAAAATAACACCTCAGTTGAGAGAAGAGGACATCGGTTATGAGCTGAGTCTGAGGCCAAGGCTCTTTGATGAATTCGTTGGCCAGGAAAGGATAAAGGAGAACCTGAAGGTATTTATCCAGGCCGCAATGCAAAGGGCAGAACCCCTCGACCATGTGCTTTTCTGCGGGCCACCTGGCCTTGGAAAGACGACCCTTGCCCATATAATATCATCCGAGCTTGGTGTTGGGATCAGGGCAACATCAGGGCCTGTGCTTGAAAGACCCGGCGACCTTGCAGCGATACTTACGAATCTTGCAGAAAGGGATATACTCTTTATTGATGAGATACACAGGCTGCCGAGGATTGTTGAAGAAGTGCTGTATCCTGCAATGGAGGACTTCCAGCTCGACATAATCATCGGTCAGGGCCCAAGCGCAAGAACCCTGAAGCTCAATCTTCCAAGGTTTACACTGATAGGTGCAACAACAAGGACGGGGCTTCTCACATCTCCTCTCAGGGATAGATTTGGTGTTATAAACAGGCTTGACTACTACGGCCCCGAGGATCTTAAAACTATTGTCTCCCGTTCCTCTAAGATATTAAGGATTGAGATAACAGATGATGCCTCAAGGGAGATAGCAATGCGTTCAAGGGGGACGCCGAGGATTGCAAATAGACTTCTAAGAAGGGTAAGGGACTTTGCCCAGGTAAAGGGCAACGGTATTATTGATATCGACATTGCAAAAAGCACTATGGCAGCTATGGATGTAGATAACAGGGGGTTTGACGATATGGACAGAAAATTACTCCTGACAATAATCAACAAGTTTAATGGAGGACCTGTGGGTATCGAGACCATTGCAGCCTCTGTAAGTGAGGACAGGGAGACCATTGAGGATGTCTATGAGCCGTATCTATTGCAGGAGGGTTTTCTTGAAAGGACAAACAGGGGAAGGCTTGCCACAAGGCTTGCCTACGAGCATTTTGGGAAGCAACTGCCGAAGGGACTGTTTTAGGGGGTGAGAATAGCAAAGGCCATTGACCATAGGGGAATGAGGTCATGGTGGTGAGGGGGAAACAAGGATATCTAAAGCCCGCTAAATGGCACTGGTGAAAAGGTTATTATAAAGATTACATATCCAAGCCATCCAAGTATCCTCCGCTTCCTGTCCAGTGGATAATCATACACTGTTGGTGGATGTCCAAGGCCGAGTATAAGCATCAGTAATGCCCAGAAAGACCAGCCAAACCATCCTATTGTGCCCAGTATTAAAAGCACAGGTATCATACCTATAGATATCCACCTGTGTCTTTTCCCAAACATGGCATATGATATATGTCCGCCATCTAACTGACCTATTGGAAGCAGATTCAATGATGTGACAAACAGGCCAATCCAGCCTGCAAAGGCTATTGGATGTAGAACTACATCGTATCTATTCAGGTCTATGCCTAATGTTATCTTTGTGAGTGCCATGAACAGGAGGGAATTCCCAAGGCCGAGGCCGCCCGTTTGTTTGCCTGCTAAAACTACCTCAGACATGCTTAACCCTATTAATGATGCCACAACCGAGACAATAAAGCCTGCAAGCGGTCCAGAAATCCCTATATCAAGAAGCGCCTTTCTGTCCATTATCGGCGGAGACATCTTTATGAATGCACCGAATGTCCCGATAAGGGATGGGGCAGGTATGAAATAGGGGAGGGTAGCAGGTGTATGGTGTTTCCTTGATGCAAAATAATGGGAAAGCTCATGGGAAAGCAGTATGATGATCAGGGTTATGGAAAATGGCAGGCCGAGGATTATCCTGCCAGGCTCGGTTATGGGGTCAACGCCTTTTTGCATAGCACCTGCAATGAGTGTTGACAGGAATGTGAGTATAAAAAGGATGATATGTATTGGTGTTAATCTTCCTCTCAAATCATCCCCTTTTCTCTCTGTATCCTGAAGTGGCTTGAAATTTCCTGTCAACTACCTGTTGAGGGACGGCCTCTGCTATAAGGTCATATTCCTGCGCCTCTGTTATCCTGACCTTTACAATATCTCCAACACTTAATCCATCTGCATTCTTCAAAAAGGTCACACCATCGATCTCAGGGGCCTGCCCCATGGTCCTTGCCATGGAATAATCTCCGTCAGCCTCATCTATCAGAACCTCCATTGTTTTACCGATGAATGACCTATTCCTTTTTAAGGAGATGTTTGCCTGCATCTCCATTATCATGTTGCGCCTTTTCTCCTTTATTGCCTGTGATACATGTCCGCTCATATTTTTGGCAGGGGTTCCATCCTCCTTTGAATAGGTAAAGACGCCGAGACGGTCAAATTCAGCATCCCTGATAAAATCCGTAAGACCCTGGAATTCCTTTTCTCCCTCTGTAGGAAACCCTACCATAATAGATGTCCTCAGGATTATATCCGGTATTGCCTTGCGCAGCCTTTGTATCAACCTCATATATTCCTGTCTTCCACCTCTTCTGCCCATCTGCCTTAAAATAGATTCCTCGCTGTGCTGAATAGGGATATCCATATACTTACAGATATTCTTTCTGGATGCAATTACAGCAATGAGCTCATCTGTGATAGATGTTGGATATGTGTAGAGCAGCCTTATCCATTTTATGCCGTCAATATCCGAGATCCTTTCTAAAAGGCTCGGAAGGGCATTTTTTATCTTGAGGTCTGTGCCGTAGCTTGTTGTATCCTGTGCAACAAGTATAACCTCATTTACACCGCCTTTTACAATGGCCTGGGCCTCCTTTACAATCTCATCTAACATGCGGCTTTTATAGGGTCCCCTGATGGATGGGATTACACAGTAGGTACAGCCCCTGTTACAGCCCTCTGCAATCTTTAGATATGCATAATGCAGAGGATTTAATAGAACCCTCTTGCTTCTTCTAATCCTGCTTTTTTTATCCCCTTTTAACAGAGAGACGATCCTGTCCTCATCACCTACGCCGAATATATTGTCTATCTCAGGCACCTCCTTTAAGAGTTTATCGCCATATCTTTGGGCAAGGCACCCAAAGACTATGAGCCTTCTGCCGCCTTTAATGCTTGATGCCTCAAGGATGCCGTTGATAGATTCCCTTTTTGCATCATCTATGAACCCACAGGTGTTTATGAGGATTGCATCTGCCTTATCAGGGGCATCTGTATACTCAATGCCTTCGCTTTTAAGCAGACCAAGGAGTTTCTCAGAGTCTACCTGGTTTTTTGGACAGCCAAAGCTTATAAGGTTAACCCTGCTCATGTTTCCTGATGCTGCGGTATTTTACAACAGCCCTGTAGATGAGGGGATAGCTCGCTATAGAGACCAGAATCCCAAGGATTATGGAGCCTACGAATGTTGGAAGAAATAGGGTTTTGAAATGTTCAAACAATGTAGTGAGATCTATGCTGTACCAATTTATTTTCGGAAGCCTCTTTGTTATTCCCAATAGCTTCTTTCCAATCCAGTAATCCAGTGTAAGGATTGGCACCATTGTCCATGGGTTAGAGATATAGGCACCTATTATGGATGCAAGCTTATTGAGCCTGAACACCCATGCAATAAGAAGTGCTACTATCGTATGCGCTCCTATAAATGGGCTCATCCCTATAAATGCACCAATGGCAAATGCAAGGGCAATCTTATGAGGCGGGTCTGTTAATGCAAGCATGGCCCTTAATCGTTCTCTGAGGTTTATCCTCATCTATCTCCTATCCCTGTTTCTATACCCTGCTGTCCTTTGTTTTCGGGTATGCGGTTTGAAGTGTTCGTAGCCTTCTGCCTCAAAGAACCTTTCCATGCCATATTTATCAATGGCAACCCTTCCGCCCTGTGTTATCTCACCAATAATGGTTGCATCTACCTTTGAATCCATTGGAGCTGTAAAGAGCAGCTCATAGTCCTCTCCTCCGCTTAAGGCAAGTTCTACAGCATCACGGCCTGATATCCCCTCCCACTCCATGACCTCATCTGATAGAGGTATCTTATCAAGGTACAACCTATATCCCACATGGCTCTCATCGCATATGTGCGAAAGGTCTATGAGCAGGCCGTCACTGATATCTATCATAGATGTTGCAACTGCTATGTAGGCCGATGGATCCCTTGGCTCGGGCATGAGGTGCCGCTTTATGGATGAGAAAAACCTCTTCCCTGAGATTACAGCACCTTTTCCATGCTCAACCCTCACATGCCTGCCGAGCTTCTCCAATATCCTCAGGCCGAGGGCTGAATCTCCGAGGGTTCCGGTCACAAAGATGCCGTCGCCTATCCTTGCATTGCAGCGCCTCAATGCCCTTTGCACCTCTCCAATAAGTGTCCCGCTGATAATAACCCCTTCCTTAGATTCGCATGTATCTCCGCCGATAAGGGATATCCCCTTTTCCCTGGCAAGCATATCCATCCCGGCAAGCAGGCTGTCAAGATCCTCCTTCATATAATCACCTGGAAGACCAAGCCCGAGGAGGAAAAACCTTGGAGTCCCTCCCATTGCATAGATGTCACTTATGTTTACAGCAAGACTCTTATAGCCAAGCTGAAAAGGGGTGGTGGTATCTATTGAAAAATGTATCCCCTCGATGAGCATGTCAACCGTGACCAGGAGGTTTTTACCAGAGGTTTTTATTATAGCAGCATCATCCCCTATACCAAGAATGATGTCATTCGTCCTGGTATTAAAAGACTCCTGTATCTGTCTTATAACGGAAAATTCTCCTATGCTGGAGAGTCTCATTTTATATTAACGGTTCTTGACATCTATGGCCCATCATTTCTTGATGCCTTTTTTGAATTTTTCTTAAGCGCTGCCTTAAGGACATCATCCATAGTCTCTGCGAGGATGAATTCCATATCCTTTCTTATGTATTTCGGGATATCCTCAAGGTCCTTCTTGTTCCTTTTTGGGATTATAATCCTTCGTATCCCTGCCCTCTTTGCAGCAAGGCTCTTTTCCTTTAGCCCGCCTATGGGTAAAACCCTTCCCCTTAGAGTAACCTCGCCGGTCATTGCAATATCCTTGTCAACAGACCTGCCTGTAAGCGCTGATGCAAGGGCAGTTGCTATGGTTATTCCTGCGGATGGGCCGTCCTTTGGTATTGCTCCAGCAGGTACATGCACATGGATATCACTCCGTGAGAACATATCCACATTTATGCCGAGGTTTTTTGCCCTTGCCCGTACGTAGCTTAATGCTGCCTGTGCAGATTCCTTCATCACATCGCCAAGGTGCCCGGTAAGGGTCAGATGCCCCTTCCCCTTCATTGTGGTTGCTTCAATGTAGATTATATCTCCGCCTGACTCTGTCCATGCAAGCCCTGTGGCAACACCAACCTCGTCCTTTTCCCTTTCCTCCTCAGGAAGAAATTTAGGCACCCCAAGATACTTATGAAGGTTTCGGGGCGTAATGTGGTAGGTTATCTCTTTGCCCTCTGCTATCCTCCTTGCAACCTTTCTGCAGAGGTTTGCTATCTCCCTTTCGAGGTTTCTTACCCCTGCTTCCCGTGTGTACTGGGATATTATATGTTTGAGTGCCTCATCCGTTATCTTCAGATTCTTATCGCTCAGTCCGTGCTCTTCAAGCTGTTTCGAGATGAGGTAGTTTTTTGCAATGCCGAGCTTCTCTTCCTCTGTATAACCTGACAGGGTTATTATCTCCATCCTGTCCCTTAGAGGTGATGGTATTGGGTCTATAAGATTGCCTGTTGTTATGAACATGACATTGCTCAGGTCAAAGGGAACACCCAGGTAGTGGTCAACGAATGCAGAGTTCTGCTCGGGGTCAAGGACCTCAAGCAGGGCCGATGCCGGGTCGCCCCTGAAGTCCATTCCTATCTTATCCACCTCATCAAGCATTAAAACAGGGTTGTTTGTGCCTGCGGTCTTTATGCCCTGGATTATCCTTCCTGGGAGTGCACCGACATATGTCCTTCTATGTCCCCTTATCTCTGCCTCATCCTTCATGCCTCCAAGGGACATCCTTACAAACTCCCTTCCCAATGCCCTTGCGATTGAGCGGCCAAGGGATGTCTTGCCAACCCCTGGGGGACCTATGAAACAGAGGATCGGACCTTTCATTTTTTCCTTGAGCTTTCTTACCCCAAGGTATTCGAGGATCCTCTCCTTTACCTTTTCAAGGTCGTAATGGTCATCGTCAAGGACCTTTTTTGCTGTCTTGAGGTCAATGTTATCCTTTGTACTCTTTGACCACGGCAACTCAACAAGCCAGTCTATATATGTCCTTATGGTGGCAGCCTCTGCAGAATCAGGATGCATCTTTTCAAGGCGCTTCAACTGTTTTTCTGCCTCCTTCTGCACCTTTTCTGGCATCTTGGCCTCTTCCATCTTGTTCCTCATATCCTGTATATCCTCGGCCCTTTCGTCTATCTCGCCAAGCTCCTTCTGTATTGCCTTGAGCTGCTCGCGCAGGAAGTATTCTCTCTGGGTTTTGTCTATCTCGCCCCGCGCCTCTGATTGGATCTTCTGCTGTACAAGTAAAAGCTCTACCTCTCTGTTGAGTATTTCGCTTATCTTTTTGAGCCTTGCCAGGGGGTCGGACATCTCGAGGACCTCCTGTGCCTGTTCTGCCTTCAGTCCAAGGTTTGATGCAACGAGGTCAGCCATGCGGCCTGGCTCGTCGAGGTTTTCTATGACCACCATTATATCAGGCAGCATGGCCTTGCCGAGGGTCACTGTCTTATCGAGATTTTCCTTTACATTACGCATTAGCGCCTCTGCCTCCAGAGTAAGCTCTGGAAGCTTAGGGTCGATGATCTTCTCTATGTTTCCCATATAGAAGGGTTCTCTCTGTGTGTAGTTCAGGATTCTTGCCTTTGCAAGGCCCTGTACCAATATCTTTATCCTGCCATCAGGCAGTTTCAGCATCCTCATTATCAGGCCGACAGTGCCTACAGCATAGAGATCCTCTGGAGCAGGGTTTTCTATATTCAGGTCTTTCTGTGTTACAAGCATGACCATCCTGTTACCGGAAAGGGCGCTGTCAATGGCCTTTATTGACATGTCCCTGCCCACAAAGAGCGGCAGGATCATATAGGGGAAAATGACTATATCCCTTACGGGTAAGATGGGTAGTTGCCCTGGTATCTCGGTTTGTTCGTCTTTATCTATATCTGCCATAAAACCTCCTCGGAACTATTTTACTGTTTTTCTATATCGATCTTTATAATCCTGTGGATTGCTTTTGGAAAATTTATCCTCAGGACGCCATCGATGTAAGAGGCCTTTCCTTCAGACAGGTTTACAGGATGTGGAAACCGTATAATCCTCCGAAAACTCTCGAACGACCTCTCCATACATATATAGTTGAGCCTTTTTTCTTCTGCCTTTTCTCTTTTTATTCCTTCAAGCATAAGGAATTCGTTTGCAACCTTTATTGATATATCATCAGGCTCTACACCAGGCAGGTCGACCTCTATAACAATCTCATCTGTCGTCTCATAGAGGTCAATCAGCGGTGTACCTGTATCACCCATCATAAATGGATAGGACAATATATTCTCAATAATCCATTCCACTATGTCCCCCTGACAATAGAATCAAGGTGTCTTCTGAACGGCACAGAGAGTTTTGGATCCTTGAGGGCAAGCTCGACAGTGGCCTTCAGGAATCCGAGTTTATCCCCTGCATCATAGCGTTTACCCTTAAATAGATAACCGTATAACGGTATTCTACCCATAATGGCCTTAAGTCCATCTGTAAGTTGTATCTCGCCATCCTTCCCTGACTGGACAGACTGAAGCGCATCAAATATATCAGGAGTAAGGATGTATCTGCCTATGATTGCGAGGTTTGACGGTGCATCCTTCTTATGCGGTTTTTCCACAAGGTCTTTGATCCTGAAAAGCCCATCCTCTATCTCCTCTCCTTTTTCTATAATACCGTATCTATGGACATCGTCTTCTGGCACGGCCTCAAGTGCAATAACAGGACAGAGAAGCCTATCATATATGGAGATCATCCGGCCAAGAAGGTTATCATCCGGGTCTATTATATCATCGCTTAACAGCACTGCAAACGGTTCATCCTTCACAAACGGCCTTGCACAGAGGATGGCATGGCCGAGGCCGAGGGGATGCCTCTGTCTTATGTATGCAAAGTTCAGGTGGTTGAGCCTTTGCACCTCTTCAAGGAGGGCGTCCTTCCCTTTCTTTCTCAGGTTCTCCTCGAGTTCGAATGCAGAGTCGAAATGGTCCTCGATCGCCCGCTTATATTTGCCTGTAATAAACAGGAATTCCTCTAAGCCGCAGCGATTGGCCTCTTCAACAGCATACTGTATCATAGGCTTATCTACTACTGGCAGCATCTCTTTCGGAGAGGCCTTGGTCGCTGGCAGAAACCTTGTGCCAAGACCTGCTGCAGGCAGTATCGCTTTTTTAACCCTTTTCTCCAAGAAGCTCCTCGAGTGATAAGATTCCTGTCAGGTTTGACCCTAAAAACCATAGATATTATAGCACAAACCAGGGCAGATAAGCCTAAGATAAAATACTATCCCATTAGAGCCCTGTTAGGTAGACGTATGTTAAGCAGATGACAGTACTGCCGTGTCTGAAGGTATAGGGATGGGCACTTTACTAATGCGGTCATAAGTAAGAAGACATTACCAGTCCTTTTCTGTCATTGCGGCTTGTCCGCAATCCTTCTGAAAAAGAAAGATTCCCGACAAGCGGGAATGACACTCATGTTACCATACTTATGCACTTCTTAGTAACTACTAAATTTGTGTTAAAATGTCTTATGCGAAAGGATGAAGGGTATTCGTGTTTGACAGAGAGCTTGATGAATTAAGGGTTGCGGGCCTTTCGAGGGAGCTAAGGTCAATCTCTGGAGCACAGGGCCCAAGGGTTGTAATAAACAGCAGGCAATACATCAACTTTTCCTCCAATGATTATCTCGGCCTTGCAAACCATCCCGGCATAATCAAGGCTGCAAAAAAGGCAATGGAGGATTTTGGTTTTGGCGCATGTGCATCGAGGCTCCTTGCAGGGGGAAGTATAGTGCATAAGGAGCTTGAAGAGGAGGTTGCAAGGTTCAAACGCACAGAGGCTGCAATTGTCTTTAACTCAGGCTATGCAGCCAACACAGGCGCAATCCCATCCATTGCAAGGGATGGAGATGCCATATTCAGCGATGAGCTAAACCACGCAAGTATTATAGATGGCTGCAGATTGAGCAGGGCAAAGACCTATGTTTACCGACACAGGGATGTAGAAAATCTTGCCGGGCTATTACAGGACACATCAGCGAAACGGAAGGTTGTGATAACCGATACTGTCTTCAGCATGGACGGAGATATTGCACCGCTCAAAGACATCTATGGGCTATGCAGAAAACACAGTGCCATACTATACATTGACGATGCACATGGAACCGGTACAATTGGAGACGGCATGGGCGCCCTCACACATTTTAATATTAAGCCAGAGCCGTGGATAATCCAGATGGGCACATTTTCAAAGGCACTTGGCTCATACGGTGCATTCATAGCCGGCAGTAAGGATGTCATAGAGTGGATTGTTAATACCGCAAGGAGTTTTATATTCTCAACTGCCCTACCTTCATGTATAGCATCTGCATCCATTGCAGCATTAAAACTTATAGAAAACGATGATAGGCCAGTAAAAAAACTGTGGGCAAACAGGGATAAGCTCATCAGTGGAATTAAGGATAGAGGCTATGACATCATGGGAAGCGAGACGCCGATCATACCAGTCATGACTGGAGATATAGATAGTACGCTGAGGATTTCAGACTATCTCTTCAGTAATGGCATATATGCCCCTGCCATAAGACCGCCTACTGTAACGGCCCCAAGGATAAGGATAACCGTGACGGCAGCTCACAGCGATGAGGATATTGAAGGGCTTTTAGATGCATTACAAGGGATTGGCAGTTATCGGGTTTAGTGGTAATATTTAGATTATAAAAACAAGGAGGGGATCTTATGAACGAGGCAGTTGAGACAGCCATAAAGATGGAGACAGATGCAGTAGCCTTTTATAAGGATGCTGCTGAAAAGACAGAACATCCATTCGGCAGGAAGATGTTCAGCAGCTTTATACTGGATGAGACAAGACACCTCAAGATGTTAGAGGCCATTTTAAAAGGGCTTGACATCACGATAGGAGATGTTAGCCCAAAGGAGTCTATAAAAACAGTGTTCTCTGAACTCAGAGGCGAGATGCTTGAAAGAATCCATGCGACCACAAACGAGCTTGATGCAATCAGGCTTGCAATGGACATGGAGGACAGGGGATTCAAATTCTATAAGATGCAGAGTGAGAAGCTTACAGACCCGAAGGAGAAGGCCCTTTTCATCAGGCTTACAAAAGAGGAGGAGGAACACTTTAACATATTACAGAATACCTATTCCTTTATCAATAATATAGGGGATTGGTTTTTGTGGGAGGAAAGGGGAATACTCGAGGGTTGATGGAGGAGCCATCTTAATTTTGAAAGATCGACTAATGAAACACACATGTTTCATAGAGACACAAAGGGTAATGAAAATCTCCCCTAACCCCTCTTTTTCAAAGAGGGGGATATTAGAAGGAACTCCAATTATTCCCCCCTTTAACAAAGGGGGGCGAGGGGGGATTTTCAGGTGAAAATACTGGCATTTCAGGGCAGCCCGAGGATAGAAGGCAATACAGACATGCTCCTGAAAGAGACATTAAAGCCGGTATACGAATCAGGGCATGAGATCAGGTTATTCAAGCTCAATTACATGAACATAAAGCCCTGTCAGGACTGCAGTGGATGCGACAAAACAGGTGAATGCATAATAAATGATGACATGGATGGAATATATGACGCAATCAGGGAGGCCGACAGGATAATCCTCGCCTCCCCAATCTTTTTCTTTGGTCTCAGCGCACAGTCAAAGATAATGATAGACAGATGTCAGGCATTCTGGTGCGAGAAATATCTGTTAAAAAGACCTATCCCTGAAGGTCGCTATGGAAGAAAGGGGCTTTTACTGCTTGTTGGGGGGATGAAGAAAGAGATAGGGATTCAATGTGCAGAGACAACTGCAAAGGCATTCTTCAGAACCATAAGCGTGTCTGAACATTCTACGCTGAGTTTTCTTGGCATAGATGTAAAGGGTGCAATACTTCAGCATCCAACAGCATTAAAGGACGCCTGTTCGGCAGGGAAGCGGCTTATCCATCTTTCCTTTGAGTGATAGTAGGTATAAAGAAGGGATTAAGAAATAGATCACTGGCGGGAATGCTGTCATTCCCGCCAGTGGTGAGTGGAATCCGAACGACCGACCGCATCAGCCTCCGATGTAACCCCCGGAAACTGGCTCCTTTTCGAGCGGCTCTTTCTGCACACCTACGGAAGCTGTCCTTTCGACATCACTGGCGTACCCGGTCCAGTCAAATGGGCAGACTTTCGTCAGTATCTCCAGCTTCCAGTCGATAAAGTTGACGATCTCGCGGAAATGTGGGATATGGGATTTCAGTATGTCCTTCTCGGACCCTGTCATCTGTTCGATTTCTGTCACAAAGCCAAGCAACCTTGACTTCATGCCGGAAAGTTCTTTGTACATTGAATCGCAGTAGTTCCTGAATCCTATGTCTTTTGCACTCACCATAGTTGCCTCCTTTCCCTTGGCCACAAAGGCCTGATAATAAAAAACCGAGCATGCCGAAGATTTCTGTGAATCCTTCGGCAACTCGGCCATGCTGAAACCTGTTCAGCACCCGCCGCTTTCCGCCCCCCTCTTTCGAGGGTTTAGCTTTTTCGGGAAGAGCACATCTTCTTAAAACTATTTTAACTCTCTTCTTCGACACTGTCAACTATTTTTATAAGTTATTTTTATAAGTTAAAGACATTTACGACATTCCTCTATTTTCGATCAGATAATCAATAGGGAAAGATTCCTGAATTCATCCTTTAGGTCTTTTGCCTCTCTTATGGTCATATCCCAGTAAGTCCTGACCTCTATCCTCCCATCTTCTTCCATTATCTGCACCTCGCCGTCTCTGTCTGTCTCATACAATGCCGCTCTTGTAAGGCTATACCTTTTAATGGTTTCGGGGTTGGGATGATTAAATGGATTGTACTTCCCAACGCTTGCAACAGCTATTTTGGGCAACACTAAGGCAAGGAATTCCTCTGTACTTGATGTCCTTCCCCCATGATGAGGAACCTTTATTACATCGCTCTTGAGATGCCTTCCAAGAGATATAATACTGTCCTCTGCATCCTGTTCAATATCCCCTGGCAGAAGAACGGATATGCCCTTTCCATCAATCTTTAACACGAGGGATTCACTGTTCTGATTTGAATATAACCCCCTTGTTGATGAGCTATAGAATCCGCTATATGGATGCAGGCAATAGACAGAGTAACCTCTGCCCTGCATCATATCCCCCCTCTGCATAACCCTGCGGAATATCCTCTTCTCAGCAATGGCCATGTAGAGCTCCATCGCCTCTTTGTTGTCTCTGCCGTTGTCCCAGAACTCACCGACCTTGAAATTCCTCAGTATATAGAGAAGCCCTTTATAGTGGTCAGGATGGGGGTGGCTCATAACAACAAAATCCACTTTTTTAATGCCCCTATTCCATAGTTCAGGGGCAATAACCCTCCTTCCAATATCCATATCCTTTATACCGCCTCCATCAATAAGCATATTTCTTCCATCGGGAAGTTCAATGAGCGATGAATCACCCTGACCAACATCGAAGAATGTAACCCTCAGGTCACCTCTGCCCTGAACAGGTATAAATATATAGAGTGCCATGGGAATAGCTATGGCAGCCTTCATCCACCATTTTCTACCTTTAACAAACAGGAATGCAGAGATGTAGTAAAACACAATGATAAATACAGAAGGCGATGGTATACGGAGGTTTGAATACGGGATGCTGGCAAAGGATCTTACCATCTTGATGGATATTCGTGATAATGTATCTATAATGCCCCCGAATGGAAGGACCTGGCTGTGAAGGACTATTGAAAGGATGCTGCTTAAAAGCCCCAGCGGCAGGACAAGGAAACAAACAAACGGCGTTATAATAAGGTTTGATATGGGTGAGATTAAGGAGAACTGGTGGAAGTTATATGCCATTATCGGTGCGGTGCCGAGGGTTGCAGATAGCGTTATGAGTATTGAGTCCTTCAGATAAAGCAGTGCCCTCTTCCACAGGTTTGCCTCACCATCAAATCCTCCCCATCTTTCAAGTGTATATCCCATAAAGAACACGGCAAGGAAGGAAAGCTGAAATGAGACATCAAATATCGCCCACGGCTCTATCAAAAGGATTATAAGGGCAGCTATGCCAAGTGCATTCAACCATTGTCTCTGCCTTCCAATAAGAACTGCAATCATATAGAGGAATATCATTATAAAAGAACGAAGGGCAGGTATGCTCCCGCCTGAGAGCATCAGATAAAATATCAGGATGGGAAGGCTGAGCAGGAGCGCAAGTTGTGTTGGTGTAATATACATGGTAAGCCTGAGAAGTATCTTATGGGGAAGGGACTTTATGATGAATCTTATGAATAAGAGGATCAGAAAACTTAAAAGGCCAAAGTGCGTTCCTGAGATGCTGAGCAGGTGTGCAACCCCGGATGCACTGAAGGCATCCCTTAACTCATCATCTATATTGCCCTGCCTTCCAATTATCATAGCCTCCATAAATGCTGAATTATCCTTATCAAATGACCTTTCAAAGACCTTGCTCAGATATTCCCTCTTTTCATATATCCACCTGCCTATAGTCTCTGCATTTTGTCTCTTTATTACCTCTATATTCTTTACAAAGCCCACGGCATTAATGCCCTGTCTTTTCAGGTACTGCCCTGGATTATAGGAGCCTGTGTTGAGAAAACCCCTTGGCTCTTTTAACCTTGTCTGGGCAATAATACTGTCGCCTTTTGATATATCAACCCTGCCTTTAAAAGACAGCCTTATCCTATCAGAGAGGCCGGCAGATACATTAATCTCTCTGGCATCAAGGTCAAAGGAAGACCTGTCTCCGTGCACATCAGGATAGGATGCCACATCACCCCCTATGAAGAGTTCTGTATTAAGGGGATAAGATACCTGCCCATCTCTCATAGACAGGCTTCTTATGCCTGGATAGGCAATGCCGAGCATCAACAGGCATGAAAACAATACAATGGGGAATGGATGATTGGATAATCCTTTCTTTATTATCCCTTTATAAGGGATCTCATATAGGAGGATGCTGATTATAACAGCCTTAACAGTATAGGGGAAATATGGCAGGAGGTAATAAAGAAAGACACCTGTGAGGAATGGCAGGGCAATATTCATGTGAAAGGTATATCAAGGATAATCATTTTAGCCCATCTTCTGTCTTATTACCTTTGCAATGCCACTGGCAATATCCTTTATCTTTCTGGCATCTTTACCCTCGACCATTATCCTTATCGTTGGCTCGGTACCTGATGCCCTGACAAGCACCCTCCCATTGTTAAGGCCCTTCTCTGCATCCCTTATTGCGGTCTTTATCTCAGGGACACTGGAAATATCCATTTTTTCCTTAACCACTGCATTTATAAGTACCTGTGGATATAACTGTATTTTTGATGCAAGCCATGACAGTGGTTTATCCTTTGTCTTCATAATCGACAATACCTGAAGGGCTGTTATGATCCCATCTCCTGTAGTATTGTGGTCGAGGAAGATTACATGGCCTGACTGCTCTCCTCCAAGGTTGTATCCTCCTTTAAGCATCCTCTCAAGGACATATCTGTCACCAACCCTTGTCCTCAAAAGCCCTATCCCGGCCTTTTTGAGGGTCTTTTCAAAACCCATGTTACTCATAACTGTTGAGACGACTGTATCCTTTTTCAGTCTCCCTTCTTCCTTCATTGAAAGGGCACAGATTCCCATTACTTGATCGCCATCAACAACATTACCCCTTTCGTCGCACAGGATTGCTCTGTCAGCATCACCGTCATGGGCAATCCCTATATCTGCCTTATGCTCAAGGACTGCTTTTTGTATTGCCTCCGGGTGGGTAGAGCCGCATCCATCATTTATATTCAGCCCATTTGGCCTGTCGTTTATGGAGATGACATCTGCTCCAAGCTCTCTTAGAACCCACGGTGTTACCTTATATGCTGCACCATTGGCCGAATCAATAACTATCCTTATCCCATCAAGTGCCATCCCTTTTGGAAAGGTGGACTTTATATACTCTATATATCTGCCTGATGCATCATCGACCCTGTATGCCTTCCCTATCTCAATGCCTGTAGGTCGCAATCTCTTGAATTTTTCAGAAAATGCCGCATCCTCTATCCTTTTTTCCACATCATCTGGAAGTTTAAATCCGCCGGATGAGAAGAACTTTATGCCATTGTCATCATATGGGTTATGCGAGGCAGATATGACGATCCCTGCATCAACCCTGAGACTTCTTGTAATGAACGCTATACCAGGCGTTGGAAGCGGACCAACAAGCACTACATTCATCCCCATAGAACATATGCCAGATGTAAGGGCGCTCTCTATCATATAGCCAGAAAGCCTTGTATCCTTCCCTATAAGTATCATGTTCCTTCCATGCTCTTCCCTGAGTACATATGCTGCTGCCCTTCCTATCTTTAGGGCAACCTCACTTGTCATGGGATACTGGTTTGCCTTGCCCCTAATACCGTCGGTTCCAAAAATCCTCCTCACCTTCGCCTCCCAATAATGACATTTATCCTGACCCCTTCTCTCCTCAATTTTATATTCCTTCCCCCCGTATCAAGGTTTATATCCTGTCTCAGGTCTTCCCTGAGCCCAGTTATATCAACAGGTTCGGTCTTTATAGAATAGATACCCATAACCACACTCCTCGGTCCTTCGATATCAACCTTCCGCGGAGATATCTCTATTGCCTTAACCTCATATCCTGTCTCTGGTCTGCCTATAACTATAGGCATTACAACAACGGTCTTTTTAATAACTTCTTCAAGCCTTACCTTTACGGTATTTGGTGTTATCTTTGTTATAACAACGCTTGATGGAAGATTTATATTCTTTGGCTGGAGTTTGAAATAGGACTCTCCTCTGTTTGCCTTGCTCAGGTCTATATAGGCATTTATATCTCCAGGCCTAAGAGACCTCAGTATCCTGTCCTGTCCTCTGACCCTGATGTCTATTTTCTTTGGGGTCTCATCAACAAGCTCAAGACTCAGAGGGATATTTTTTAATTCTACCGGTATATCCATACCTATCTCTGAACGCCCCCTGAATGTAACAAACAGCCATAGTACAACGGCAAGGAAAAAGGCTGTGAGCTTTAGACCAATATCCCGTGTAAGGTTCATACCTTCCTCCTCTTTTTTGATGGTGAAAGGATGGATGTCAGGTTGTCGCGCAGTGAAGACATATCAGGACTCTTTTCCAGCTTCCCGCCTACGGCAATAGAGATATCGCCTGTTTCCTCTGAAACAACAACGGCAACTGCGTCTGTTTCCTCTGTGAGGCCGAGTGCTGCCCTGTGCCTTGTGCCAAAGCTCTTGCTGACCTCAGTGGTTAAAGTCAACGGTAAGAAACAGCCCGCAGCAACAATCCTGTTGCCTCTTATTATTATTGCCCCGTCATGGATGGGAGAGGTCGGGTGGAATATGCTCAGCAGAAGCTCCTTGGAGACCCTTGCATCCAGGGGTGTGCCTACCTCTACAAAATCCTTCAGACTTGTCTCCCTTTCAATTACTATCAGTGCTCCAAGCCTCCTGTTTGAAAGTGCAACAGAGCCCTTTACTATCTCCTCAAGTGATTTAAACTCCTCAAGTGAGGAGAGGCTTGAAAAAAAGGATGTCTCGCCCATATGTGCAAGCGCCCTCCTTATCTCAGGCTGGAAAAGCACTATAAGGACAATAACTATCTGAGACCAGAAGCTCTGGATAAGCCAATCTATGGTATAGAATTCGAAATATCGTGCTACCATAAAGGCTATCAGGAGAAGACCAAGCCCGATCAGCATCCTTGCTGCCTTTGTGCCCTTTATTATCAGGAGGATGCGATACAGGATTATGGTAACAAGCAGTATGTCAACAACATCCTGCCACCTTAACTGTTTAAGAAGTTCCAAACATTCCTCCAGGTCTAAGGCAGATGATCTTTATTATATCAAATGTCCCTTTTTTATAGCATCTGCAACCCCCGCAACCCTTGACATTTCCTTTACATCATGCACCCGTATAATATTAGCGCCCTTCATGATGCCGATAGCAACGGTTGCTGCTGTTCCCTCGATCCTTTCTGCAGGAGGGAGACCACCAAGTATCCTACCGATAAAGGACTTTCTTGATGTCCCAAGCAGTAAGGGTTTCTCAAGCTGTGTAAATTCATCAAGATGTCTAATTATCTGGAGGTTGTGCTCAAGGGTCTTTCCAAAACCTATTCCAGGGTCTATAACAATCATGTCTCCTGCTACCCCGGCATCCTCAGCCCTTATTATCCCCTCTCTCAGATAATCCATGATCTCAGGTATAAGTGCATCATACCTTGGGTCATCCTGCATATCCTTTGGCGTCCCCTTCATGTGCATAATTACAACGGGGAGTTTATATCTTGCGGCTACCTCTGGCATCCTTCGGTCAAAATGCAGTCCGCTTATGTCGTTGATCATTGATGCCCCCGCATTGATGGCCTGCTCGGCAACAGAAGACCGATAGGTATCTATAGAGATAGGTATCCTGAGCCTCCCTGATAATGCAGTGATGACAGGAATAACCCTTTCTATCTCCTCATCCTCTGAGATCTCCTCAGCGCCTGGCCTTGTGGATTGCCCTCCGATGTCTATGATATCTGCACCGTCATCCTGCATGCTTAGTGCATGTTCTACGGCCTTCAGCTTATCAAAGAACAGTCCGCCATCAGAGAAGGAATCAGGCGTCACATTGAGTATCCCCATTATGCAGGTTTTCTTACTAAAGTCTAAACAGAAATCTCCCCATGAAAGCCTCATGACTTCAGTATCCCTCTATAATATATTCTCATTACCGAAATACAAAAACCCTGGCATTCTTTTGAACACCAGGGCTGCATTATTCTCATTTTTCCCTAAACCTGGGCCTCTGCTTCAACCCTTTTAGCTGGCTCTACCTTCTTTGCCCTGTGTTCATTTATCAGGGCATCTATCTCTTTACCATCTACTGTCTCTTTCTCAAGAAGACGATTGGCAAGTGCCTCAAGGATGTCTTTATTATCTGTCAGGAGACCTCTTGCCCTTTCATAGGCATGCAGTACAAGACTCCTTACCTCCTCGTCTATCTCCTCTGCAATCTTCTCGCTGTAATCTTTGTGCTTTGCTATTTCTCTGCCAAGGAATATCTGTTCATCCTTTTTCCCAAAGGTCAAAGGGCCGAGCTTTTCACTCATCCCCCACTCAGTCACCATCCGCCTTGCCAGCTCTGTTGCACGTTCAAGGTCATTTCCTGCACCTGTTGTCATATGCTTCAAGGCGATCTCCTCAGCAGCCCTTCCCCCAAGAAACACGGCAAGGGTGTTTTGCAGATACTCCTTGTTATAGGTATATTTGTCGTCTATCGGTAACTGTTGAGTTATTCCGAGTGCCATTCCCCTTGGTATTATGCTTACCTTGTGGATTGGGTCAGTGCCGGGTATTAATTTTGCGACAAGGGCATGTCCGCCTTCGTGAAAGGCTGTATTCTTCCTCTCCGCCTCACTTATTATCATGCTCTTACGCTCAACGCCCATAAGAACCTTATCCTTGGCACTTTCAAAATCTGACATATCAACCTTTGTCTTCGATGTCCTTGCAGCAAGGAGTGCTGCCTCGTTGACAAGGTTTGCAAGGTCTGCCCCTGAAAACCCGGGTGTCCCTCTGGCAATAGTCTCGAGATTCACATCATCTGCAAGGGGAATGTTCCTTGTGTGAACCTTTAATATTTCAGTGCGCCCTTTTACATCTGGCTGCGGCACAACAACCTGCCTGTCAAAACGTCCTGGTCTTAGGAGTGCAGGGTCAAGGACATCAGGCCTGTTAGTGGCTGCAAGCATTATGACCCCTACATTACTCTCAAAGCCGTCCATTTCCACAAGGAGCTGGTTAAGTGTCTGCTCTCTTTCATCATGTCCGCCGCCAAGGCCTGCTCCCCTGTGACGACCAACAGCATCTATCTCATCAATAAAGATGATGCACGGCGCATTCTTCTTTGCCTGTTCAAAGAGGTCCCTTACCCTTGATGCACCGACACCAACAAACATCTCCACAAAATCCGAGCCGCTTATAGAAAAGAAAGGCACACCGGCCTCTCCTGCAATAGCCCTTGCAAGAAGGGTCTTTCCCGTTCCAGGGGCGCCAATTAAAAGCACTCCCTTGGGTATCTTACCGCCGAGTTTTTGAAATCTCTGGGGGTCTTTAAGAAAGTCTATTATCTCCTGGACCTCTGCCTTTGCCTCTTCTATGCCTGCAACATCAGCAAATGTTATCTTTGCCGACTTATCCGAGACAAGCCTTGCCCTGCTCTTTCCAAAGGAAAGGGCCTTGTTCCCGCCTGTTTGCATCTGACGCATAAAGAATATCCAGACAACAGCAAGTAAGATTATAGGGCCCCATGAGAAGAAGAAGCTTACATACCATGGATTCTGCTCAGGCGGCTTTGCGGTTATCCTTACCCCCTTTGCCCTCAGGTCCTTCACAAGGTCAGGGTATTCAGCAGAATATGTCTTAAACTTTGTTCCATCCTTTAGCATGCCTGTAATGTGGTTGTCCTTGATTACTACTTCTTCTACATCGCCCTTGTCGAGTTTAGTCATAAAGTCTGAGAATATCATCTCTTCTTCTGCCTTTCGGGGTGTGCTGAAGAAATTAAAGACAAGGATCATAGCAACACCGATGAGGAGCCATATCATAAGGTTTTTATAAAACTGGTTCAAGTCTACCTCCACAATTTTTTATATTTTATCATAATCAAGCCTTTTCTTGAAAGGTTATTTTTATTGACACAACTACAGGAAGAAGAATATACTGATCAATAACATGTCAATAACATGAGTTCCATTGAATCCCTCATGGGATTTTAAAGAGACCATGAGGGATTTTTGTTTGGGACAGCAAGAGGGGTTAAAAATGAAGTTCGAAGATTTTTCCTTAAGCAAAGAGACACTGAGGGCTATATCAGAGATGGGGTTTGAGGAACCAACGCCGATTCAGGTTTCTATAATACCGCTTGTGGCGGGAGGATTGGATATTGTTGGACAGGCGCAGACAGGTACGGGTAAGACTGCTGCATTTGGAATCCCCATTGTACAACGGTATCAGCAGAAAAATAGAAATCCATTTGCCATTATTCTGGAGCCGACAAGGGAACTTGCTGTTCAGGTTGCACAGGAGATCAATAAGATAGGTAAGTACCGAAGGGTAAATGTCCTGCCAGTCTACGGCGGTAAGTCTATTGACAGCCAGATAAGGGCATTAAGAGCGGGGATTGATGTGGTTGTGGGGACACCAGGCCGTGTCATAGACCATATAAACAGGAAGACGCTTTTGCTTTCAGATATAAAGATTGCAGTTCTTGATGAGTGGGATGAGATGCTGAGTATGGGGTTTATTGATGATATTGAGATAATACTTAAAGCTACGCCCCAGGAAAGACAGACACTTTTGTTTTCAGCTACCATGCCTCAGCCGATAATGAATATTGCCAAAAGGTATATGAGGAATCCCGAAAAGATAAGGGTAAATACAAAGGATATTGTCATACCAAAGATAAAGCAGGCGTTCTACGAGGTCAGGGAGGGGGACAAGATAAATGCCCTTTCCAGACTGCTTGATGTGGAAGACCCGCAACTTGCCATTGTCTTCTGCCACACAAAACGGGATGTTGATGAGGTCTCTGAGAGATTGCAGCAGATGGGATACAATGCAAATGCCCTTCACGGAGACTTCACACAGGCACGGAGGGATGAGGTTATGGACAGGTTTAAGAAGGGCGTGCTCGATGTCCTTGTTGCAACCGATGTGGCTGCAAGAGGGCTTGATATAAAGAATGTAACCCATGTGATTAACTATAGCATCCCCCAGGATCCTGAAAACTACATACACAGGATTGGAAGGACAGGAAGGGCAGGCAGGTCAGGAATGGCAATAACCTTTGTCACTCCAAGGGAGTACAGACACCTGAGATTGATAGAGAAGACGGCAAGGACAGTAATTGACAGGAAGAAACTGCCTTCAGCCGAGGATGTTGTCAGGGCAAGGGAAAAGAATATAGTCAGGGATATCTCTGGGATAATCAATGACAGTAAGCATACAGGCTATATCCAGGCAGTCAGGGAATTATCAGAAAACTACAGTTCTGGAGATATTGCAGCAGCGGCAATTTATGCCGCATACGGTGAGGCGAAGGAAAAGCCAGCGGAAGGATATGAGGGCTATGATGAAAAAAGCGGAATAGTTCGTTTGTTCATGACCATTGGCAGAAAGGATAAGATAAAGGTTGCTGATATTGTAAAGTCCATCGCATCAGAGGCGAATATCCCTTCCAGCAAGATTGGCAACATAGATGTCCTTGATAGGTTTACCTTTGTAGAGGTTCCTGAGGAGCTTGCCGACAGGGTAATACGCTCTGTGGATGATATGATGATGAAGGGCAAGAGGATTAAAGTCCAGCATGCAAAGGCAAAGACCTCACGGAAATCTGTCTGAAGATGTATGCCTGTTTATGGGCGTCACTTCTGTATCTAATGCTGCCCATTTAATTGACAATTCTGAATAATGTAGTTTATATTTAAGATATCCTTGGGGGAGGCCGAGAGGTCTGAGAGTTTCCCATTGTTGCGGAATGACCCCTTGAACCTGATCCAGGTAATTCTGGCGTAGGGAATGGGAGTATAGAGCTGCTGAAATAATCCTCTATTCCTTAGACCGAGACTGGCCAGGGATAGGGGATTTTTGTTTGGGGTGAAGGATATGAGGCTTAAGGTAAACGGTAAAGAGTATGAGACAAAAACGGAAACGATACTGCAACTATTAAGGGAGATGGAGATAATGCAGGGAAGGGTGGCTATTGAAGTGAATCTGGATGTTATCAAGAAGACAGATTATGAAAATTACAGGTTGCAGGACGGCGATAATGTCGAGATAGTATATTTTGTTGGAGGAGGAAATGGAAGATAAACTGATAATCAGAGGCATCGAATTTAACTCCAGGCTCTGGATAGGCACTGGAAAGTACAGGGATTTTGAGGAGACTGCAAAGGCTGTTGAGGCATCAGGAGCAGATGTGGTAACCGTGGCAGTGAGAAGGGTTAATATCACTGACAGGAGATCCGAGAATCTCCTGGATTATATAGATCCTAAAAAATACAAGATACTTCCTAATACTGCAGGTTGTTATACGGTTGAAGACGCCTTGAGATACGCAAGGCTTGCAAGGGAGGCGGATGTATCTGAGATGGTCAAGCTTGAGGTTATAGGGGATGAAAGGACACTTTTCCCGGATGTAACAGGACTTTTAAAGGCAACAGAGATACTGGCAAAAGAGGGCTTTATAGTATTTCCGTATACGAATGATGACCCGGTAATGGCTAAGAGGCTTGAGGATGCTGGTGCTGCTGCTGTGATGCCCCTCGGTGCGCCAATAGGTTCAGGCCTTGGGATAAGAAACCCATTCAACATAAAGATAATACTTGAGTCAGCTAAGGTGCCTGTGATAGTTGATGCAGGCGTTGGAACCGCATCGGATGCGAATATTGCAATGGAGCTTGGATGCGATGCTGTTTTGATAAATACCGCTATTGCAGGGGCCAAAGACCCCATAACAATGGCAGAGGCGATGAAGCATGCTGTTATTGCAGGGAGGCTGGCATGTAGAGCAGGGCGCATACCCAGAAAACTTTATGCAACGGCAAGCAGTCCGATAGAGGGAATGCTGTGATGGAGTATTGATAAAGAAATTATGGACTTCAAATTGTATTTGATAACTGACAGGAAACTATTTACAGATAACGCCTTGCTCTTTACTGTTATTGAAGATGCTTTAAAGGCTGGGGTGAGGGCTGTCCAGTTAAGGGAAAAGGATTTGCCTACGAGGGATTTACTTGGTATGGCATATAAGATGAGGGAGCTTACAGCAAGATATAATGCAAGGCTTTTTATCAACGGCAGTGTTGATATTGCCATGTGCTCAAATGCTGATGGCATTCATCTTGGGCAGGCAGGTATGCCTGTTTTTGCTGTCAGAAAGACTGTCGAAGATAGATTTGTGATTGGGGTTTCAACCCATAATTTCGATGAGGCTGTAGCAGCAGAAAAGGAAGGTGCAGATTTTATTACATTTGGACCCCTTTATCATACTCCTTCCAAACTAAAATACGGAGAGCCTGTTGGATTGGATTCTTTAAGGAAGGTCAAGGAAAAGGTTTCAGTTCCGATCTTTGGGATTGGGGGAATAAAGCCTGATAATGTTGAGGATATTATAGGGGCCGGGGCTTATGGAGTTGCATTGATAAGCGGCATTTTAGGCGAGAGCGATGTAAAAACTGCTGCGGAGAGTTATTTAGATATGATTTCAAAATGTCATTGCGAGGAGCGTTAGAGACAAGGCAATCTCAAAAGACGAGATTCTTCGCTACGCTCAGAATGACAATATCAATATTAGGAGAATGATCATGACAAGGATAGAATTAGCAAAGAAAGGCATTATTACAGAGGAGATGGAGGCAGTTGCTGCATCTGAGTCCATATCTCCTGAAAAAGTCGCATCAGACATTGCTGAGGGCGTTACAGTAATTACAAGAAACAATCTGCATGATATTACACCACTTGGCATTGGCCTGGGCTTAAGAACAAAGGTTAATGCAAACATAGGCACATCAAAGGATAAGATATCATATGATGATGAGATAAAGAAACTTGAGGTGCTTGTTAAATATGGTGCAGACGCAGTGATGGACCTCTCAACAGGCGGCGTCATAAGGGATTTAAGGAATACACTTATCAGGATATCCCCTGTTGCTGTTGGAACTGTACCAATCTATGAGGCTGTGGTAAGAACCGCCGAGAGACACGGACATATAGCAAAGATGACCGCTGATGAGCTTTACGAAATGATTGAGGAACATGCAAAGGATGGGGTTGATTTTGTTACGGTTCATTGCGGCGTAACAAAAAAGGCGATAGAAAGACTGAGACAGGACAGAAGAATCCTTGATGTTGTAAGCAGGGGCGGTGCATTTCTCCTTGAATGGATGATATACAACGATAAAGAGAATCCCCTTTTTGAAGACTATGACAGGCTTTTAGAGATAGCAAAGAAATATGATTTAACGCTGAGCCTTGGTGATGGGTTCAGGCCGGGGTGCCTTGCAGATGCAACGGATAGAAGTCAGCTTGAGGAATTGGTAACCCTTGGTGAATTAAGAGACAGGGCGCTTTCTGAAGGTGTCCAGACGATAATCGAAGGTCCGGGTCATGTGCCGTTAAATCAGGTGGAATTAAACATAAAGATGCAGAAGGAGGTATGTAAAGGCGCGCCATTTTATGTGCTTGGCCCACTTGTTACAGATATTGCCATGGGCTATGACCATATCGCTGCTGCCATAGGCGGTGCTGTTGCAGGTGCTGCAGGTGCGGACTTCCTCTGTTATGTTACCCCAGCAGAACACATAAGGCTCCCGAACATAGATGATGTAAGAGAAGGGGTTGTTGCCTCTAAGATAGCAGCCCATGCCGCTGATATTGCCAAGGGGATTCCTGGCGCCATTGAAAAGGATAAAAAGATGGCGCATTACAGGAAAAACCTGGACTGGGAAGGGCAGATCTCCCTGAGCTTTGTCCCTGATAGGGTAAGGCAATGGAGAAGTCAGGTTCCACCAACTGTGCAGGAAGTATGCAGCATGTGCGGTGAATTCTGCGCAATAAAGACCGTTGAAAGGGCTTTACAGAAAAAGTGAACTTGCCTTCTAAAAAGGCTTAAAAAACCCCTAATCAACAATTACTCCGATTGTTTCTCCTACCTTTATATCAAAGTCCCTTGCGGCGTTGCCCCTATATACAAAAAGCTCAATGTTTCCATAACTATCTATGAGGGCGGAGAAACCTTCTCTCCCCTCGGCATAGAAATTAGACAGATATATCTGCTGACCCTTGAAGATAACCTTTACCCTGCCCTGTGGCTTCTCTGCCTGGATAGAATCAATAGTTGCCTTTGATATATTGGTCACAGCATTGCCGAAGTTATCAATATAGATGATCTGGCCCTCTATTACACTCTTTGTAATCTTCCTTGGAATTGGCGATTGAAGGGATATGTAGTCTGTAATCTCATCGCCAAACTTCCTGCTTTCTATGCCCTTTGACAGCCATCCTGCCGCAGGCGCAAATATATCCCTTCCATGAAAGGTTTTCCCCCTGTCAGGAAGGAAGAAGTGCTCTGCTGTGAGATGTATGACCTTGAATATCGAATAGCTCCTGTTATAGATATGCGAAAAGACGCCGTTGTCAGGACCTATGAAGTAGTGGTCGTCTGTTACAACAAGGATAGGTCTTCTCTGACTGCCAACATCCGGGTCAACAACACAGATGTGTATAGTAGTTGGCGGAAAATGTCTGTGGCCGATGTCGATGACATAGGAGGCCTCGGCAATATTCTGCGGTGAGATATTGTGGGATAGGTCTACAACTACGGCATTTGGATTTATGGAAAATATTACCCCTTTCATGATGCCGACAAATGGGTCTTTCAGACCAAAGTCTGTTGTCATTGTTATTATCGGATGCTCTAACATATTAGACCTCCTATGAGATCTTTTATATTGTCTATCTTTCCCTTTTCCATGAACTCCTCTATCCCCTCGATAACCTCTATTGTTGCCCTTGGGTTAACAAAATTGGCTGTTCCGACAGCTATGGCTGTTGCCCCTGCGAGGAGAAACTCTATGGCATCCTCTGCCTTCATGATTCCACCCATACCAATAACAGGTATCCTCACAACCCTCGATGCCTCCCATACCATCCTGACAGCAATCGGCCTTATTGCAGGGCCGGAGAGCCCTCCCATAACAGAGAACAGCCGCGGTCTGCGTGTCTTTATATCTATGGACATTGCCATGACAGTATTGATTAAAGACAGGGCATCAGAGCCTGATGCCTCTGAGACCTTTGCAAATTCACCTATATCCGAGACATTAGGTGATAGTTTTGTTATCAGCGTTTTTTTTGCAGCCTTTCTTACAGAGAATATCAGCTCTTCTGTCATACGCAGGTCCCTTCCAAAGGCTATTCCCCCCCCCTGCACATTAGGGCAGGAGATATTCAGCTCTATGGCATCAACCACATCGTCAAGCCTCATCGCAAGCTCCACATATTCCTCTATTGTATTGCCGAGGATATTGGCTATTATCCTTGTATCGTATCTTCTGAGAAAAGGGAGTTTCTCCTTTATAAAGACATCTATGCCAACATTTTGCAGCCCGATGGAATTCAGCATTCCGCATGGTGTTTCACATATCCTCGGAGGCGGATTGCCGTCCATGGGCTTAAGTGATATGCCCTTTGCAACTATAGCGCCAAGCCGGTTCAGGTCAACGAGATCCGAATACTCCTCGCCATAACCAAAGGTTCCGGAGGCCGTAATTACAGGATTTTTCAGATGAAGCCTTCCTATATCCACCTCAACTCTTACCATACAATCTCCCTGTGGTCGAATATCGGCCCCTCTTTACACACCCTTTTATAACCCTGTGTAGTTCTGATAACACATCCAAGGCATGAGCCAAGGCCGCATGCCATGTATTCCTCCATTGATAGATAGGCATCAATCGCATGCCTGAGTGCTACATCCGAGACCCTCTTCAGCATGTTTCTTGGGCCGCAGGCATAGATAATGGTGGATTTTATGTTATTGAGGTTCTTGTTAAGGATGTCAATAACAGTCCCTTTCTGTCCAAGGCTTCCATCCTCTGTTGCAACAGATACACTTGCAGCCATCTTATTGACTCTATCAAGACAGATGGCCTCTGTCTTTGTCCTGAAGCCCATAAAAAAGGACAGCTTATCCTTCTCATCCATGGTTTCTGCAAGGCCTATCAACGGTGCTATGCCTATGCCACCTGCAACAAGGACATGCCTTTCAGCCTTCCTCTTAGGGAATCCATTGCCGAGTGGTCCAAGGACATCAATGGTTTGTCCCTTTTGTATCTCTGAAAGTATTTTTGTGCCGATACCTTTAATCCTGTATAATATCTGGAATCTGTTCTTACCAATCCATGCATGGAGGCTGAATGCCCTTCTCAAAAGGGGGTCATTCCCTGAGCATAGTCTTATCATGAAGAACTGTCCTGGGATTGGCCTTTTAATATCCTCCAGGCACTCAAGCGATATGAGCATATATCCAGGGGATGCCGGGGTATTCTCCAGAACCCTTGCCTTGAATAATCTTTCATTCATCTATTATTGTTTTCTTTTTGCAGTTAGCTTATTCAACGCATTTATGTATGCCTTTGCAGAGGCAACTATTATGTCGGTGTCAGCGCCATAACCCCTGACAGTCCTGCCGTCCTCCTCAAGAGAGACAGCAACCTCCCCAAGGGCATCTGTGCCGCCTGTTATGCTTTTAACCTCAAACTTCAGGAGTCTGCTCTTTGTGTCGGTTATAGAAGCGATTGCCTTATAGGTGGCATCCACAGGGCCGTCTCCCTGTTTTGTCTTTTTGATTATCCTGCCTTCAACCTCAAGCCTGATTGTTGCGGCAGGGTGTTTTGTTGTGCCGCTTGTGACTGTAAGGTCTTTGAGTTTATAGACCTCGGGTATCTTTGAGACCTCCTCAGAGACCAATGCCTCTATGTCCTCGTCGAATATCTCCTTCTTCTGGTCAGCGAGCCGCTTGAAGCGTTCAAATGCCTTATTGAGCTCATCCTCTGAAAGCTCAAAACCCATCTCATTCAGCCTTGTCTTGAAGGCATGTCTTCCTGAATGTTTTCCGAGCACAAGCTTTGCCTGCACAAGCCCTATAGACTCAGGCCTTATAATCTCATATGTTGATTTCTCTTTCAGCAGACCGTCCTGGTGTATTCCTGCTTCATGTGCAAATGCGTTTGCGCCGACTATTGCCTTGTTCGGCTGGACAGAGATGCCTGTTATCTTTGTAACGAGTCTGCTTGATCTGGTTATCTCTTCCGTATTGATTTTGGTATCTGCATCGAAGAGATCCCTCCTGGTCCTGAGTGCCATCACAGCCTCTTCAAGCGAACAATTGCCTGCACGCTCACCTATGCCGTTAATGGTGCATTCTATCTGGCCAGCGCCATTCATAACAGCAGAAAGGGAGTTGGCAACGGCAAGCCCAAGGTCATTATGGCAGTGAACCGAGATTACTGCTCTGTCAATATTTTTCACATGCCTCTGCATCCCTTTTATAAGCCCACCGAATTCCTCAGGTATGCTATATCCCACAGTGTCAGGTATGTTTACAGTGGATGCACCTGCATCTATGACAGCCTCTAATACCTCATAGAGATAGCCTGGTTCACTCCTGGTTGCATCCATGGGTGAGAACTCCACATCATCAACATATCCCCTTGCATGTTTCACCATCTCAACAGCCCTCCTGAGTGCCTCCTGTCTTGTCAGTCTAAATTGATATTTCAGGTGGATATCAGAGGTAGAGATAAATGTGTGTATCCTCTTTTTTGGCGCATCCTTCAGCGCCTCCCATGCCCTGTCTATGTCTTCTGTCTTTGCCCTTGCAAGGCTGCAGATTATAGGGCCTTCAACCTCTGTGCAGATCCTCCTGATAGAGTCAAAGTCTCCTGGCGAGCTTATGGCAAAGCCTGCCTCAATCACATCAACTCCAAGCCGTGCAAGCTGTTTTGCCACCTGTATTTTTTCATCCACATTCATGGATGCCCCTGGTGACTGTTCTCCGTCCCTCAGGGTAGTATCAAAGATTTTTATGAGCCTCATCTGTCAGCCTTCTCCTCTTTCTGTAATAGATTGCGATATTTTCTAATATACCCCACAACATATATAACATTGCAAATGAAAACAGCACAATAGGAGGGTGCATAAAAATAAGCACAATAACAACAATGACAATGACAAGCAGCCAGAATGGTTTTCTTCTCCTGAAGTTTATCTCCTTTGCACCGTGGTATTTAAGGGTTGAAACCATAAGGACTGCCAGCACTACAGTCAGGATGATGATTAAATAGTTTTTGCCATACGGAGGTATATGCCACATATTCATGTAAAAAAGGACAAAGGATGCTGCTACGGTTGCTGCCCCTGGTATCGGCATGCCTGTAAAGGCCTTGCTTTCTGCTGAGCCCATCTGAACATTGTATCTCGCAAGCCTGAGCGCACCGCAGACAACAAAAAGGAATGAGGCTCCCCAGCCAACCCTGCCAAACGGGTAAAGCGCCCAGTTATAAAGAAGCACAGCAGGGGCAACGCCAAAGGCCACAAGGTCCGAGAGGGAATCAAGCTCTATGCCAAACCTTGTTGTGCTGTGCGTAAGCCTTGCAACCCAGCCATCAAGGCCGTCAAAGACATTGGCTATCATTATACCCCATGCAGATTCGATATAGTGGCCCTTGAGCGCCGCAATAATAGCATAAAAGCCGCAGAACATGCCGCACAGGGTTAGGGTGTTTGGAAGAAGATATATTCCTTTCCTCATATGAGCCCTATTATGCTTTCTCCTGCCTTTACTTTGTCACCTAATTTTACCATTATATTGACATTTTTCGGTAGATAGACATCAAGCCTTGAGCTGAACTTTATAATCCCATATCGCTCACCCTGCCTCAGAGTATCACCTTTTTTTACCCTGCAGACAGCCCTCCTTGCAAGAAATCCTGCCACCTGGCAGACCAGCACCTTACCATGTTTTGTATCAAGAAGCATGGCAAGGCTTTCATTCTGAAGCGATGCCTCAGACTTAAATGCAGATATAAACCTGCCAGGGGTATGAACTACGGACTCCACAACCCCTGTGCAGGGTGCCCTGTTGACATGGACATTGAAGGGGGACATAAAGATGCTGACTTCAATAAATCCCCCTTCTCCCCCACTCGACCCCTCCTCGCCCCCCCTTAGTAGGGGGGGTATTAAACCTTTGTATACCTTCTGTATCAGGATAACCTCTCCATCAGCAGGCGATACAAAGATATTCTCCTGTTCTGGTATTATCCGCTCAGGGTCTCTGAAAAAAAAGAGCATGAAGACCGTCAGTATAAATGGCAGAAAGGCTATCCATATCCCGCCTACCCAAAAAGCACCAATTGTTATAACCGTAAAGAAGACAATATATGGATAGCCTTCTGGTGCGAGCTTAAACATGGTTATCAGGGGTCAGAAGGTCAGAAACAAAAAAAAGCGGTTTTTCACGCCTTTGTCTTATCAACAAGTTTGCCTTTCTTCAGCCAAGGCATCATTGCCCTCAGCCTTGCGCCTACCTCTTCTATCTGGTGTTTTTCGCCCTGTCTTGTAAGTGCGTTAAACACAGGTTTGTTTGCCCTGCACTCCAGTATCCATTCCCTTGCAAATCCCCCTGACTGTATCTCTGAGAGTATCTTCTTCATCTCATTTCTGACAGATTCATTAATAACCCTCGGCCCTCTTGTAAGGTCGCCATACTGTGCGGTATTGCTTACAGAGTATCTCATATTGGAGATCCCACCTTCATAGATCAGATCAACAATGAGTTTCACCTCATGGAGGCATTCAAAATATGCCATCTCTGGTGCGTAACCCGCCTCAACAAGGGTATCAAACCCTGCCTGTATGAGAGATGTGAGTCCTCCGCAGAGAACAACCTGCTCGCCAAAGAGGTCTGTCTCTGTTTCCTCCCTGAAGGTTGTCTCTATAATCCCTGCCCTTCCTCCGCCAATGGCAGATGCATAGGCAAGGGCTATTGTTTTTGTATTTTTAGAGGGGTCTTGGTGCACTGCTATAAGGCATGGGACACCGCTTCCCTTCGTATATTCTGACCTTACGAGATGTCCAGGACCTTTTGGCGCTGCCATAAATACATTGGCATCTGCTGGAGGAACAATCTGTCCGAAATGTATGTTGAATCCATGTGCAAAGGCAAGATAAACACCCCTTTTCATATTAGGGGCTATCTCATCTCTGTACACATCAGCCTGATATTCGTCAGGTAAGAGTATCATTATAATGTCTGCCTTTTTAGCTGCCTCAGAAGGCGGCATGGCCTTGAAACCTGCCTTTACCGCCTTATCAAAACTGGAGCCTTTTCTTATCCCTATTACTACATCAATGCCGCTTTCCTTTAGATTATTGGCATGGGCATGTCCCTGACTTCCATATCCCATAACAGCGACCTTTTTCCCCTTAAGTACACCAGGGCGTGCATCCTTATCGTAATAGACCTTAATCATTGTTTACTCCTTTCTTATAAATTTTGGCATATTATAATACAGATGCCTGTTTTTTTCTATCAGCATCCATCGAATGGGTGTGCGACAATAAATCTCCCTTAAATCCCTCTTTGCCAAAGAGGGAAATTATTTTTTATCAACATTTTTGTCGCAGACCCAGCTCAAATATTTTTCGATCAGTTCCTTGACTGATCATCCGTAAACTTCTTGCGAACCTGCGCCAAAGTATAAGCCTCCTTTTTGAGGCCTATATTACAGGTGGTCACTTTTATTTCTTAAATTTGATAAAAACGGTTCACTTTTAATTTTTAATCGGCACTGATAAAATTTTTCTTGACATCGGAAGAAAAATTAATTATACTCTAAACATGTTTTATAATCTGCTTATAGCAAAGAGGCTCCTTAATACAGCATGGCATTTAGATGCCGTGGCTGGAGGGGGATTCTATTAGCTTTTAGCGGAAGATAAGCAGAAAAACTCGAAGGCCACGGAAACAAACTCCGTGGCCTTTTTATTTTGGAGGTGCACTATGAGATGGGATGCGGAGAAGTATGATTCTGTGAAGGCCCCGCAAATTGATGTGGGCAGGGAGCTTATTGCCATGGCCTGTGTAAAGGCCGATGACTCAATATTGGACATCGGCTGCGGTACAGGAAAACTTACGCTGGAACTCGCGCGCATGGCGTCAAAAGGCAGCGTTACCGGCATCGACCCCTCTATAGAGATGCTTGATAAGGCAAGGAAAGTGTCTGCAGGAACAGGTAACATGAGCCTCATTCAGGTTGCAGCCCAGACTATGGATTTCACCGAGAGATTTGACCTTGCGTTTTCAAACTCAGCGCTACAGTGGGTAAAAGAACAGCAAAAAGTGCTTAAATTGGTCTGTCAATCGTTAAAGCAAGGCGGCAGAATCGCCTTTCAGCTTCCGACCAAAGACTTTTGCAGAGAGTTCTTTGACTACTCTGAAAATGCTATAGCTTCGCTGGGATTTGAACAGTTCTTTTTAAATTGGGAACCACCGTGGTTTTTGCCGACAAAGGAAAAATATGAAGTCCTGTTAAAGGATGCAGGATTTAACGATATCAGAGTCTTCTACAGGGATTACAGGATTATATTCGGTTGCGTAAGCGAAATCCTTGGTTGGTGGTCTTCGGCAGGGCTAAGGCCATATCTGGCAGCATTGCCCGAAAAAGAACAAGAATACTTTCAATATGCCTTTGCAATGAGTTTTGAAAATAACAGAACCAAAAAGGGTATAGAGTTTAGTTTTAGAAGGCTCTTTGCCTTTGCAGAAAAAATAGAGCGTTCAATAATAAGAAGATTTTAAGGTCATTGCGAGGAGTATTAGCGACGAAGCAATCTTTAATTCGTGACGTGTAACGCGTTACGAGTTACGACTAAAAAGAGATTGCTTCGCTATGCTCGCAATGACAGACAAAATAAGGGAGGTATATCCATGCGCAAGTGGAAAAAGGAGATAAAAGATAAGGCTGTTATTATCGATTTACTCAAGACCTGTCATGTGGGCAGATTGGGGACTATTGGCAGAGATGGGTATCCGATGGTAAAACCCCTGAACTTTGTTTATTGCGATGAAAATAATCCCCCCTCACCCCCCTTTAATTCCCCCCTTACTAAGGGGGGATACAGAGGGGTTAAAGGGGGACAGGGGGGATTTGGAAAGATTTACTTCCATACTGCAAAGGAAGGAGAAAAAATCGAGGACATCAAGAGGGACAATCGTGTCTGTTTTGAGGTTGATTTGCCCATCGCCTATGTGAAAGGAACTGTGGCAGACCCTTGCAAGGCAGAATACCTTTATCGGAGCGTGATTATCAAGGGAAAGGCTTATATTGTTGAAGATAGGGATGAGAGGATATTCGGCCTTAAATGTCTGATGAAAAAATATCAGCCTGAAGGCGGTTATGGCGATTTCCCTGAAGAGAAGCTGAATATAACTGGTGTGGTTAGGATAGATATCGAAGAGATAGTGGGCAAGGAAGACCTCGGAAAAGATAAGTTGAAAGAGGTTGCATTAAAGGCATTAGAGGATAAAGTGCAATTACCGATAGTTCTTGAATGATTTTAAATTTTAAAAATTTTAGTAAACATGTGTTATAATAAACTCTATGAGTGTGATTACTAAAAAAATAGGGAAAAATAAATATGCATACTTTGCGGTCAGGGAAGGTAAACGGGTAATCCATAAATATCTCGGTTCTATCAATGATCCCAGGATAGCCAGAATCATTGCTTATAAAAAAGAAACAACAACTATTCCTGAAAGGTTTCATTCCCTGTTCTGGGATACAGATCCAGGCAAAATACATATTAAAAAAAATGCCAGATATATTATAGAAAGGGTTCTGGAGTTTGGCGATATGGATGCAATTGAGTGGTTACATAAGGTTTATAGCGTCTATACGATAATTGATGTCCTGTATTTGAGTAAAACCATTACAGAAAAGACACGGAATTTCTGGCTGATATGGTTTGGACTTACAAACGATGCATAGAGAATGTTTTCCAGAAAAAGGTTGGAAGGTTTTACGCAGTCTCAGGGATGTCCTCAAAAAATATAATGCAATTCTGGCTGGAGGCACGGCCCTGGCACTTCGCCTTGGACACAGGATATCCAGAGACCTTGATTTCTTCACCAATAAAGAATTTCAAATTGAATCTGTGATTTCTGGGATAAGAAAAACAGGTCGTGACTTCAGGGTTATTTCAGAGGGCATAGGATACCTGATTGTAGAGGTAGACAATATAAAGGTTTCCATATTCAAATACGATTATCCCTTTCTGGAAAAGACGGATGTATATGAAGGAATCCATGTGGCTGGGATCCTCGATATAGCATCAATGAAGGTTATAGCTATAAGCCAGAGGGGTACCAGGAGAGATTTTGTTGACCTCTACTTCATTTTGCAAATTATTCCCTTTCATAAGATTGCTGAGCATATGGTCAGGCGGTTCGGGGAAGAGAGGATTAATCCTGTTCATATAGGCAAATCACTTGCTTATTTTCCTGATGCTGAATATAATCCAGAGCCTGATTATATAAAGGGTAGATATATGGGCTGGGATAAGATTAAGAAGTTTTTCAAGACCCATGTTAAACAATTCGTCCTTGATATGGATACTGCACTTAAAAGTTACAGCTAAAAGGAGGAACGGTATGCCGCGAATTTCTTTTTCAGAAAATGGACAAACCCCATTTGAAAAGCTTTTAGGATATAACCCTGAAATTTTGAAGTACTGGGCCAACCTTGAAAATGCCTTCTTTACAAAAACGAATCAAAGTCCTGAACTATTAGAGCAAGTACGCAGGACTTTAGCATTTGGAAATAAGTGCGAATATTGCATGGCCAAAGGAAAACCTAATGAAACACATAAAGATAAAAGGGAATCACTGGCTGTTGCTTTTGCCCAACTTTTTGTTCAGGACCATCTTTCAATAACAGATGCCCAATTTAATGTTTTAAGAGAGGAATTTACAGAGGCTGAAATTGCTGAATTATGCGCCTTTATTTGCTTTATTACTGCTTCGCAAAGATTTGGGGCTATAATGAAACTGAAACCGTTAGAAGGAGGCAAGAGATGTTAATCAAACATCGTGGTTTTGAACCTGTAGTTGATCCTTCTGTATTTGTTGCACCGACTGCTGTGCTTGTTGGAAGAGTTGCAGTTGGCAGAGATTCCAGAATAATGTATGGTGCTGTTCTTGATTCAGAGGGCTCAGAGGTTAAAATCGGAGAATGCACAATAATCTGTGAAAACGCTGTGATCAGGGCAACTGCTGAAGGAGACAAAGAGCATCCCGTATTGATAGGAGATAATGTTTTTATAGGGCCACATGCAACCCTTCTGGGATGCACTGTTGAACCGTGCTCGTACATTGCCACAGGAGCGACGGTTTTGCAGGGGGCGATAATACATTCTGGGGCTGCAGTAGCAGTGGGTGCTCTTGTTCATGCAAAAACAGTAGTGCCGGAGGGCTTTTTTGTCCCTACGAATACAATCGCCATTGGTGATCCGGTAAAAATTTATAGTCCGGATGAAAAGGAGCTTCTTGCTGAGGCAATAAAGTCCATCGGGTTTGCCAGGATTGCATTCGGAATTGAAGCCAAATGGGAAGACCGCATTACACGGTATAAGAAGGCTACAGAAGTTAGATCAAAAGAGTTTGGAAACCATTTTGATGATATCATTATAGAAGGATCTTAATGATGTCAAAGTCTCACATGACCATAATTACAAACCCTTGAGAAATGAAAGGAAGGAAACATGTTTAAGCAGAACAAATCAAAGGCGCCTCGGCGGGAGCGAGATGGACTCATATCTCATATTCTACTTCAACAAGGAGATGTTCCTGGTGATCAACTTGCTATAACCTGGGTTGATGTTCTTCCAGGTTCGAGCCAGAAACTGCATAGCCATGCACCGGAGCAGGTATATGTGATTATTAAGGGAAAGGGACGTATGCAGGTGGGCAGCGAAGAGCAAGATGTAACAGAAGGTGATCTGATTTATATCCCTTCGAATGTAGCTCATGCTATCAAAAACATAACCAATGAAATGTTCAGTTATATTTCAGCATCAACACCTGCCTTTTATATAAAAGAGCTTTACGATAAAAAGGTGATTTGAGACATACAATGAAAGAACGAGATCAATTAAACATAGACCGTATCGCATTCTTAGGCAGAACATATGCTGAATACATGGACATGATCGGTCTTGATGAATCACTTCTCAGGAATGGGCGAATACTGGATTGCCCGGCTGGAGCATCGTCTTTTGCAGCAGAGGCACATCAAATGGGTCTTGATGTAACAGCATGCGATATTCTCTATAACCTTACTGTTGATGAACTTTTAGAAAAGGGCAAAGAGGACATAGGGCATGTATTTGAAAAGTTTGATGAGGCAGAGCATCTTTATGTATGGAAATACTATAAAAATAAGGATGAGGTTATGGCCTTAAGGAATAAGGCATTGGAAATATTTGCTGATGATTTTTCAAAAGGCTTAAAAGAGAAACGGTATATACATACGGAACTCCCACACCTGCCGTTCCCTGACAAAACATTTTCACTCGTCCTTTCGAGTCACCTTCTGTTTTTATACGGAGACCGGCTTGATTTTGATTTTCATATCGCGTGTTTGAAAGAACTTGTGAGAGTAGCGTCTAAAGCGGTGGGGATATTTCCGTTGACCGGTCTGGATGCAAAACCATATCCTCATTTGAATGAAATATCGTCATCTCTTGATTCTGATGGCATAAAGGTGGAAATAGTGAAAGTGCCTTTTGAGTTTCAGCGAGGGGCGAATGAGATGATGAAACTAAGTCGTAAATAACGGAGGGAACTTATGACAGAATTTAATCGATCGAACTGGGCAAAAGCTGAGTTCAGTCAGGAATACAGGGATAATGCGGATATTTATATTGTTGAACGGAGAAGGCTGCTTGAGATTCTGAAGTCATTTTATAAACACTTCCTCTGTAATAAACAGCAAAAGAAGGTTTTAGACCTTGGATGCGGAGATGGGATTATTACCCATGAATTTTTGAAGGTTGATGACTTCCTATCAGCCACGCTTGTTGATGGTTCTGAGGATATGCTTGATAAGGCAAAAGAACGGCTGAGAGGTTTTAAAAATATCCAGTTCATCAAGGCAAGCTTTCAGGAGATTTTAGAGAAAAAAATCCTGCATCAGACCTTCGATTTTGTAGTCTCCTCATTAGCTATCCACCATTTGACTATGAAGGAGAAGATAGCGCTGTTCAAGAATATATATTCCTGTTTGAACGTCGGTGGACACTTCATGAATATTGACGTCATCCTTGCACCGGTAGAAAATCTTGAACATTGGTATATGACATTGTGGAAAGAGTGGATTGATGAAAGGAAGGCTTTGTTGGGAATAGCCGGCGACCTTTATGATGACATTATTCGCAGATACAAAGACAATAAAGATAACAAACCCGATACACTGGGTGATCAACTGGGCGCCTTGAAAAAGATTGGGTTCAAGGATGTGGATTGTTTTTATAAATACGGGGTATTCACGATGTATGGAGGGAAGAAATAGAATTACGGAGACAGAGGCGATGAAATCTTTTAAATGGGATGGCGCAGATTATCAGCAATTTTCAAGGTATCAGACAGAGCAGGGAACAGAACTGATCAAACTCTTAAATGTAAGAGATGGAGAAAAGATACTGGATGTCGGATGTGGCAATGGACTTCTGACCATCGAGGTTGCAAGGGAAAGTCCAAAGGGATTTGTGGTTGGAATAGATTCATCAGAGGAAATGCTGAGGAAGGCAGAAAAAAATAAGAAGGAACAGGGTATTAAAAATATCACCTTCCAGTTGAAGGATGCTGTCTCTATAGATTATGAAAATGAGTTTGATGCCATCTTCTCCAACTCTGTCTTGCACTGGATTAAAGATCACAAAAAATTACTAAAAAAATTTTACAAGACTTTAAAACCCAGAGGTCGTCTGGCAATAGGATTTGCATCAAAGGGTAATAAAGGAGGACCGATAAAAGTGGAACTCGAAGAGGAGGAATAATTTTATGCTAACAATCAAAGATGCAATAGAACAGAGACGGAGCATAAGAAAGTTTAGGCCTGATTCTATTCCGGATGAGCATATAACTGCCCTTCTGGATGCTGCCAGATTAGCCCCATCAGGCTCTAATGCCCAACCCTGGCGCTTCAAGATCGTTAAAGACAGAGAAACAAAATTGAAACTGACACAAGCCGCTTATAACCAAGTATTTATTGCAGAGGCACCTGTAGTATTAGTTTGCTGCGCAGATATAAAAGGCTATTTACATGGCACTGTTTCAGGAACTCAAGACCTTGGTAAGATAGGCGCAGTTGAAGACAGAATAGTGAAGATAATTCTTAAAAGGGCTGAGAAGATAAAAACTATGGGCATAGAACAACTCGGCCACAGAATAGCTTTTAATGTCGCTATAGCTGTAGAACATATTGTATTGAGGGCGTTAGATTTTGGATTGGGGAGTTGCTGGGTCAGGCTGATCGATGAACGAATGGTAAAAAATATTTTTAGTTGGGATGAAAACATCTATGTTGTTGCTTTACTGCCGATTGGGTATCCAGACGAATCACCTCCACCGAGGAAAAGGCTAAAACTTGAAGATATAGTAATTGATTGAATTTATTACTCAGAGTGGTTAATAGGTTACACTCGACAAATCCCCCTTTACTAAAGGGGGAGAAGGGGGATTTAAGACTTTGCAGTTCAAAAAGGTAACCAATAAACTGCTCTCCTTAATAAGTGGGGCGGTTTTCAGGATTTAAAAAATATATTTTCCACGGAGAGGAGGTTTATTAGAATGTCAACTAAAGCAACATTTTGCCGAACAGCCGAGATGGAATGGGTTCAGGGAAGCGAAATTTACGGTAACAGCGCTATTTATGAAGGACAGGACTTGGTATATTTAAAGTTTTTAAGCGACCGCCGTAGCGAAGGAAAGGGGCTTAGTTACCTTTTAAAACTATGCCCTCCCGAAGGGAAGATCATTAAAGCGGTAGGCAAAGCCAGATCTGATGAGCATATCTTTATCCTTGCAGGCGGTTTTTGCGATAGAACCGGTAAACAACACAAATTTCCGGGTGATTATATTCTTAATCCAGAAGGACATCCGCACGGCACATATTGCGATGTGGAGACAATCAGTTTGGTGATTTATACGGGAGAACCTGATGAAATTATAGAATTTGCTGTAATTGATCAGCAGAAGGGAGGAAAGTAATGGAGCAGGATCGTTATCAACGGGGATGGGAAAAACTAAAGGAAATCGACGGCGAGGCCGGAGAAAGGGTAATAGAAAGCCTAAAGGATATTGCTCCTGATTTAGGTCGTTACACTATTGAATTTCCCTTCGGTGATATTTATTCGAGACCGGGATTGGATTTGAAATCAAGGGAGATTGCCACTGTAGCAGCGCTTACCGCTTTAGGTAATGCAGCACCACAATTGAAGGTTCATATTAATGCAGCCTTGAATGTGGGATGCACCCGTGAGGAGATTGTGGAGGTTATCATGCAGATGACTGTATACGCAGGTTTTCCTGCAGCGTTGAACGGGATGTTTGCAGCAAAAGAGGTCTTTAAAGAAAGGGACGAGAAAGGTAAAAAGAAATAAGGAGAACACTATGAAAATGCTTTCAGGCAAAAAAGCGGTTATTACCGGAGCAAGTGACGGGATTGGATTAGGTATTGCAAAGGCATTTGCTCAAAACGGTGCAGATGTTTTACTGATCGCCAGAGATATGGAAAAGCTGGATAAGGCATCTGCTGAATTGACAAGTTATGGAGTTAATATAAAGACTATATCAGTTGACCTATCAAATATTTCTGCAATAGAAAAAGTATCTATACAAATACTTTCGGAATGGAATGAAATAGACATATTGGTTAACAATGTAGGGATTGCAAGGTTTACCCCATTCTCAGAGGTTACGGAAAGTGAATTTGATCTTCATCTGAACCTGAATGTCAAAGCGCCTTATCTGTTGACGCAGAGATTGTTACCAGCATTGGAAAAAGCAAAAGGGAGTATCATAAACATTTCATCTTATTTTGCCCAAAGGATGTTGCCCGGAAGACCGTCAACAGCATATTCCTTGACAAAGGGGGCTATCAATTCTTTTACAAAGGCATTAGCCTATGAATTAGGGCCGAAAGGTATTCGGGTTAATGCGATTGCACCGGGGACTGTAAATACCCCTTTAGTTCAGAGCAACATCAATAGACTCTCCGAGGAAGAAAGAGCCAAATTTCAGGAGTCAATAAAAACGATATATCCCTTAGGGCGGATTGGCGAGCCAGACGATATTGGTGGAATCGCTGTCTACCTTGCATCGAATGAGGCAAGGTGGGTAACAGGGAGTATAATTAACATTGACGGAGGACTTACCACTACATAAGGAGGTCGAACAATCTATGTATGCATTTGTAACAGGTGGCAGTAGAGGTATTGGGCGAGCTATTGTGCTCAAGCTCGCATCGGCTGGTTACGATGTTGCTTTTAGTTATTCAAGAAATAAAGAAGCGGCTCAGGGAACTCTTGAAGAGATAAATCAAAGGGGTCGTGCGGGGTTTTCTGTGAAAATGGATGTTAGTATCGAGGATGAAGTGAAAGATGCAGTAAAAGAGGTTGAATGCCGTTTTGGGATGCTTCATGGGTTAGTGAACAATGCTGGTGTAATTCATATGAAGGGATTTGAAGCTATTGATTTGAGTGAGTGGGATAATGTGCTTAAAGTTAATTTGACAGGAGTATTCTTAGTAACGAAGTATTTCTTGCCATTATTGAAGAAGTCCGATAATGGAGCAATAGTGAATATCTCCAGCATAGCGGGACAAACTGGAGGTATTGCATCTGCCGCCTATTCTGCTACCAAAGGTGGAGTCATAGCACTGACGAGGAAATTGGCTGCTGAGTTGGCGCCTCATATAAGAGTAAATGCTGTTGCCCCAGGCCTTGTAGAGACCGAAATGACAAAGGACTTTCTTAAAGATCAGGAAAATTTAAGGAGAATGGAATCACTCATCCCATTAGGGAGAATTGCAAAGCCTGATGAAATAGCTGAGGTTGTCTTATTCTTACTCAGTCCTGCGGCATCTTTTATAACAGGTGAGGTTATTAATGTAAACGGTGGCCGGTATATGGCCTGATAGACGGTTATAGCATGGCGTCAGGATACAGTTCTGGAAGGGCATATACCAGGAATTTATTATAAGAATAATGGAGGACTATAAAAAATGGAACTTGAAGAAATAAGGCAAGAAATAGACAAAATCGATGCTAAGATAATAGAGCTTCTATCAAAAAGGTCTGATCTGGTAACTGCAGCAGGAGAACTAAAGAAAGACGAGCAGGGAGTGTGGGACCCAAAGCGTGTAGAACAGGTAATAAATAAAGTAAAGTCAAAAGCTGTAGGGGCAGGCCTTGACCCAGATATAGCAGAGAAGATTTACAGAGCTATTATCAGTTGCTTTATTGACAGAGAACTAAAGGAGTTCAAAGGCGAATAGCCTCTAATTGAGGCTATTCGCCCAACGCATGTAAAACCTATCTTGAAAGCAGTTTAACCATTGTCCGTCCTACTTGCTCAGCAGAGGCAGGATTTTGGCTTGTAACAAGGCTTTCGCTTACCTCAACATGTGCCTGCCAGATTGGGGCTTTTGTATGCCTTGCCGGTAACGAATGAATTATTCGTAGTTTATAGAAGAATAGACCGAAATAGTGAAAAGGTAGTGCAAATTAAAACGGAGTTACTGAAAGCAAAATTATTAGTTTCTCCTTGACAAATAGTTCTATATAGAACTATACTATATAAAACTAATAGCTTGTCTCTCTCTCCCCTTGCGGGAGAGGGGCAGGGTGAGGGGATTGATAAGGATGCAATAATTGCCAAGGAGGATAAAAATGGACGAAAAAGATGCGAAGAAGTTAAGTCTTGAGTTAATGGAAATAGCAGAAGCGGCTTATGTTACCACAATTGCTCCTGATGGCTTTCCGCAGACAAGGGCTATGTTTAATCTGAGGAGAAAAGAGCAGTTTCCAAAACTGACCGATTTGTTTGAGAAGCATAAAGATGATGTTCTTGTCTATCTTACAACAAACACATCCTCATCAAAGATTGCTCATATCAAGAAAAATCCAAAGGTGTCAATTTATTATTGCAGACCGAGTGAATGGAGGGGGCTGATGTTAGGTGGAGAAGTAGAGATTGTTACAGATAAGGCAATAAAAGAGGCCATCTGGCAGAAGGAATGGGAGATGTATTATCCCGGAGGACCTCATGACCCTGACCACACAGTTCTTCGCCTTCTGCCGATGTTTGCAAGGTATTATCATCAGCTTAATTTTGCAAATTTTAGTTTCAGGCGTTGAGGTATGAAGATACAGAGAAAGGCGGGCTTTCTTATTGCAAAGATACACCATCTGGGAGGACGTATATTGGCGAGAAAGTTAAAGGAATACAAACTTAATGCAATCAATCCAGGACAGGGGAGAATTCTCTTTGCCCTGTGGCAGGGCGACGGCATCTCAATCCAGGAGTTGACAAAAAAGACCTCACTCGGCAAATCTACTTTAACGAGCATGCTGGACAGGCTGGAAGCGAGCGGATATATTGCCCGTGTTCCATCTGCAGAAGACCGCCGAAAGATAATTATAAACCTTACTGAAAAGGACAGGAAATTACAGAATGTTTACATCCAAATATCCAAAGAGATGACAGAACTGTTTTACAGGGGGTTTAAGGCAAAGGAGATGGACGAATTTGAGGCCTATTTAAAACGAATTCTTGATAATCTGCAATCCTTTGGAAAGGATGAAAAATAAAATTATGGGAGGTCTGATATGATTACCTGTTACCTGCATTATGTCATTGATCCATACAAAGTTGAAGATTTTGAGAAATATGCCAGGATGTGGATACCACTGGTAAATAAATTCGGCGGGAAACACCATGGTTATTTCCTACCACATGAAGGAGCAAATAACATTGCTTTGGCGCTGTTCAGTTTTCCGAGTCTGGCAGCTTATGAAGAATATCGGGAAAAGATTAAAACTGATCCGGATTGCCAGGCAGCCTTTGCCTTTGCTGAAAAAACAAGATGCATTATAAGTTATGAATGAACCTTCATGCGTCCTGTTTTTGAATAGATACAATTTGTCATTGACAACAATCCGATATAAGATGTAAAATATGATTATCATATTTTACATAAAGGAGTAACCATGGAAAAAACAATTAATGCAACAGAGGCTGTCAGAAAATTCTCAGAAATTTTGAATTCTATTAAGTATAGAGGAAACCACTATTTAATTGTGAGGGGTGGCAAACCTGTAGCCTCTATTTCTCCTGTAGAAGTTAGTGTAAAAGAAAGAAGCCTCGGTGAGTTAAAAGAATTGCTGAAGAAAATTCCAAGACTTGGTGACGAAGCTGAAAAGTTTGAAGTGGATTTAAAGGAGATTATAAAGCATCAGCCATCAATGCCTGAGAAAAGCCGATGGGCGTAATATTTGATACGAGTGTTCTTGTTACCATAGAACGAGGCTCTCTGAATATCGAAAATTTTATTAAGGGGAGAGAGGACGAGCCATTTGGCATAAGTGCAATAACAGTCTCTGAACTCCTGCATGGAGTTCACAGGGCGGATTCAGAAAAAAGACGATTGAAAAGAGAGGCTTATGTTGAAAAGATTATAGAGACTTTTCCAATCTATCCATTTGATTTAAGCGCTGCAAGGTTCTACGCAAGGATTTGGGCAAATTTGGCAAAAAAGGGAATCAGCATAGGGTCCCACGACCTCATGATAGCTTCCACTGCTATATCGCTTGGCTTTTCAGTTGTCACATCTGACATGAGGGATTATGGGAAGATTAAAGGACTAAAAGTGGAACAATTTGCCTGAGTTTGGAGGCAATCATAAACTTTTTCAGAGAATCAGATTTAAAGGCAAAACAAATCCTTGAAGGCATTACTCTCAAGGCTGTCTCTGGTGATAAAACAATGATGACATTCTTTGAATTTGAACCAAATGCAGTGATTCCATCACATAAACATCCGCATGAGCAGATAACCTATGTTATTGAAGGTGAGATGGAGTTTACTGTCGAAGATGAAACGAGGATTTTGAAGAAAGGGGAAGGTGTTGTAATCTACTCCAATCAGGAGCACAGTGCAAAGGTGTTGGCTAAACCCACAAAGG
>JAJYJJ010000035.1 GCA_021789595.1 Nitrospirota bacterium
ATGGCTGAAACGAAATACCTCCCCTACCCCTCCTTGTAAAGGAGGGGATTTACCCGCTTAAATGAGAAAGTACGATAACAGGGTTGTTATAACGGGTCTCGGTGTTATATCCTCCATCGGTATCGGATGGGAGAAGTTCTGGGATAATCTCCTAAAGGGCAAATCAGGCATAAGCCCGGTAACATCCATTGATACATCAAACCATTTCACCCACAACGGTGGAGAGGTTAAAGATTTTAAGCCTGAGGAATTTGTTCCTGAAGATAAAATAAATTCACTCAGCCGGGCATCACAGCTTGGCCTTGCAGCAGCAAAACTTGCTATAGAGGACGCAAAATTTCCCGAGGAAGATATTTCAAATAGAAGGACAGGTACCTGCATCGGGATAACATCAGGATCGATCCAGGTTATAGAGCACATTGATGACAAACTAATAAAAAATGAGACGATAGAAAAAGATTTAATATGTCAACTACCAGTTCATTCGACTCCTGGCGTTATCGCTAAAGAGTTCAATCTTAATGGCCCAAATTTTATATTCTCTACTGCCTGTGCGGCAGGGAATTACGCAATAGGTTATGGGGTCGATCTGATTAATTTTGGTAGGACTGATATTGTCCTTGCTGGTGGCTCAGACCCTTTTTCACGGATATCTTTTACAGGATTCAATCAGTTCTCAGCAGTGGCTCCCGAAAAATGCCAGCCCTTTGACAAAAATCGGAAAGGCATGATGGTGGCAGAAGGCGCAGGGATACTTGTCCTTGAATCCCTTGAAAGTGCTTTAAACAGGAATGCACCAATATATGCTGAGATACTGGGATACGGCCTAAGTTGCGATGCCTATCATATGACAACATCTTCTGTAGAGGGTATAGTTGCTTGTATGAAAAAAGCAATGAGAGCGGCAAACATCACGATTGAGGATGTGGACTACATAAGTGCCCATGGCACAGGGACATTGACTAATGATAAGCATGAATGTGCTGCTCTCAAAGAGGTCTTTGGCCCCCATTATAAGAACATCCCTGTGAGTTCCATAAAATCTATGCTGGGCCACACAATGGGCGCTGCCTCGGCCCTTGAAGCGATTACCTGTACCCTCGCTGTAAAAAATGATATCATTCCACCCACTATTAATTATGAAACACCTGACCCTGAATGCGACATTGACTGCGTGCCGAACAAGGCAAGACAACACATTGTTAATATAGCTCTAAATAATTCCTATGCCTTTGGAGGCAATAATGCTTGTTTGGTGATAAAGAAAATTAGCAATTATTCACCGCAGAATTCGCTGAGTTGAAGATGAAAGGAGATAAAGGAGTATGGATAATGTTGAAATATTTTAGAGGAATATTTTCCCTAAACTCTGCGTGCTCTGCGTTCTCTGCGGTGAAATATGAGTTGAGATATGAATAGAGTTGAATAGTTACAAAATTTATTATATAAATAAAGGAGGATATTGAGGAATGGCTGATACTGTGGAAAAGGAGATTATATCAATAATCTCAGATGTCTCGGGATTTGATGAGGAAGAGATAACACCTGAGAAAAATTTCTATAAGGATTTGGAAATAGATTCGATTAAGGCAATTGAAATAACTGTTGCAATCGAAAAAAAATTTAAAATATCCGTAAGGGATGAGGATGTACCGAAAATTGCAACTGTTAAAGATGCAGTTGAACTGGTGAATACATCATTGAGTCAGGGGAATGCTGTAAAATGTTAAAAGTTAATTTTATGAACAACTTACTGGTGAGCGAAGTGAAACGTATGCTAACATCATTTATCCAAAAGCTGAGGGCTGACCGCTGATAGCTGATGGCCAATAAAGACATGTATGATGCTGTAATAATTGGTGCTGGTATAGGCGGCCTTGTCTGCGGGTGTTATCTTGCTAAGGCAGGAATGAAAGTGCTCATCGCGGAGCAGCATTACAAACCTGGAGGTAGTAAATAAAATGCTTAATAAACAAAGAGTGACAAAAAATATAATAAAAAGTTTTTCCGAAAATAAAGGTTTTCCGGTTTATACAGCAAAGGAACTACAAAGAATGTATAGCGTTTTTGGTGTAGACCCAAAGAGTATGGATAGGAGGGTCTTCGATACAGAAAGCCTTTCCCATCATACTCAAGCAGAGGTTATTAAATTAATAAAAATGATGAATATTGCTAAGGATGATTTAGTATTAGACGCTGGCTGTGGAAACGGCGCTCCAACAAGACTTATTGCTAAATTATGCGGTTGTAAGATTATAGGTTTCGATATTAATCCAGACCAGATAGAAAAAGCTATTGACTGCGACCGCCTTGAAGGCGTAACACATTTAATAGAAAGAAAAATTAAAGATGTTCATAATCTGGACTTTACCGAAGAAACATTTGATAAGATTTTCCACAATGAGACAATCTGCCATTGGATGGATAAAAAAGTTGCTTTAGCAAAATTGTACACGGCACTTAAAAAGGGCGGGATTATGGGTTTTCATGACTGGGTAAGAGGCTATAAAGGAGATCTTAATGATGCCGGTGGCGACTTTCCCGGTACTTATGCCGAAGGTATATGGTTTCAAAACAATATTGCGGAAACTATACAATTATTAGAAAGGACAGGGTTTACTGTGCTTCATTGTGAAGATACAACCGACATAGTAGATCGAAGTCTTCGTGTGCGATTACGCGAACTTCAGATGTCTAAAGTCTACCTGAAAGGAGCTCCAGAGGAATACTTTTATAAGACAATTCGTTACTTTAAAGTTATGATTGGAACGCATTACGACTATCTTAGATACAATCGCTTTCTATGTAAAAAGTGATATAATTTTAACATGGATAAAAAAAGCTATATAGAACAAGAGATTTTAACGTTACTCAGATTCTGGGCATCATTTGCTCTTATCGCAGGATCTTTTGTTATTATTTCATTGAGCGTATTAGATTATTTCGTCACTCCAGAAAATTTCCGTAAATTCTTAGCATACAGATTAATAACAGCTTTTTTATTCATGATTATATATTTATTAAACAAACAATGGAAAAATAAATATTTTCAAATAGGCATCTATTTTTTAGGTACCGCAATTGTTTCAGCAATGGTCGAATTAATGATATTGTCTTTTGGCGGTCATCAATCTATATATTACGCTGGTATGATTATTGTCTTTATGTTCTGTCTCGGATTTCTTCCTCTCTTTGATATTAAAAACACTATAATCATGGCCCTTATGATATACTCCATTTATTTGCTGCCAATATTGGTTTTTGATAATATCAACAACGTTCGAGTTTTTATAAGTAATAATATTTTTCTTTTAACTACAGCCCTTATTGGCATTGCCTGGAGATATTTTAACGATACACTTTTTCTCAAAAAGCTCTCCCTCGAATATGACCTTGCCAAGGATAAAGAGCAACTCAAAATCTATTCCACCCAGCTCGAACAGTTAGTTCAGGAGCGAACAAAGGAACTGCATAAATCCGAGATTATGCTCAGGTCTCTTTTTGAAAATGCCAATGATGGGATAGTGATTATGGACAGAGATGGGATAATACTCAATGTCAATCAGAAGGCATGCGAGATACACGGTTTTAATAAGGATGCCCTTATCGGGACAAACATTGAACTCCTTGAAACAGAAGAAAGCAAGCAGTCATTCAGGGAGAAAAAAGAGCGCATCCTGAATGGCGAGCCAATGCTCTTTGAAACACAGCATTACAGAAAAGACGGAAGCAGGGTCTCCCTGGAGATCAGCTCCAACGCAATAGAGGTAGACGGCGTTGTACTGATCCAGTCATTCCACAGGGATATCACCGAGAAAAAGAGGCTCCAGGAACAGTTATTGCAATCCCAGAAAATGGAGTCAATAGGCCTGCTTGCAGGCGGCCTGGCTCACGACTTCAACAACATCCTGACAGCCATCTTAGGCAATGTAGAACTATTACATGAATACAGCAACTTAGATGCCGCTGCAATACAGAAGGTTAATATTATTGAGAGTTCGGCCCGGAAGGCAGGTCAGATAGTTTCAAGGCTCCTGAGCTTTGCCCGAAAGAGCAGTTTTGAAAGTGTGCCGATTAACCTTAATGATGTTATCAGAGATACTGCTGAACTCCTCGAAAAGACACTGCTCAAAAAGAAGGTTAATATAAAAATGGACCTCGATTCTACCATCCCCTTCATCCAGGGTGATGGTAACCAGATGTCTCAGGTTATCATGAATCTCCTTATAAATGCAAGAGATGCCATGCCCGGGGGCGGCACTGTAGTTGTCAAGACCTTTCCGGTAAACCTCAAACATGACGCCTATCTCGTACATCCACTGTTGAACCCAGGGAAGTATGTTGTCCTGAGAATATCTGATACAGGCACAGGCATCCCGGATAATATAAAGGACCGGATATTCGAACCGTTTTTTACAACAAAAACGAATGCAAAGGGGACAGGACTGGGTCTCGCTATGGTTTACGGGATTGTGAAGGAGCATAAGGGTGTGATTAATGTAAATAGCCAGGCAGGCAAAGGCACAACATTCGAGGTCTATCTGCCCATCCCTGATACGGATGTATACAATGCCGGAGTGAAATACACACTGGTCAAGCGGGACCCCATCTGTTAACCACAAAACCAAAGCTCCCTTGCTTTTTGTCTATTGCGTAGAATATAATTACTTATTAAAATTTCTTATAGGATATTTTATGTTCTGCAGGAGGGCCCATAGCTCAGTTGGTAGAGCTACCGGCTCATAACCGGTTGGTCCCAGGTTCGAGTCCTGGTGGGCCCACCAAAAGATATTCGACCAAAAGATATTTGGAGGAAAGGTGAATGAGCAGTTGAGTCTCCTCATCGCACTTCAGGAGATAGATACGGAAATACTCCTGAAGACCTCAATCCTTGACAAATTCCCTGCAAGGCTGAATGAGTCAACCGATGAGATCAGGGGAGTCCAGAGGAAAGAGGCTGAGGTAAAGGCGAGATTGGATAGGCTGATTAGACAGAAGAAGGACAAGGACAGCGAGCTCGAAGAGAGACTCGAAAGGATAGCTAAACTAAAAGACAGGACAAAGGACATTAAAACAAATGTTGAGTACCAGGCACATCTTAAAGAGATAGCCTCAGCAGAAGCAGCAAGGCTAAAGGCTGAAGATGAGGTTTTAGCTATAATGGAATCTATAGAATCATCAACAAGAGAGCTGAAGGCAGTAGAGTTGCTTGTCAGGGAAGAAGACAATAAGTGGAACGAGGTAAAAAAGAAGATAGAGGAGGAAGGCAGCGCTATTGAGGCCGAGGTGTCAGCGCTTAAACACAAACGAAAAGAGGTCTACTCCAGGCTTCCAGAGGATATGTACAGGAGATATATGGAACTCCTCACAAATAAAAAAGGTCTTGCTGTTGTTCTTGCAAGCGATGAGGTTTGTTCCGGATGTCATACAAACATACCGCCGCAGCTTTATAGTGATTTGAACGATACCGAAGAAATATTGTCCTGTCCTCATTGTCACAGGTTGCTATACAGAAAGTAAACTGTGGAAGCCGATACAATGGAATTCCATAGGTCGTTACAGCTTTATACGGATGGGGCTTCGAGGGGAAATCCAGGGGATGCAGGCATTGGTGTTATAATAAAAAAGGGGGATGCTGTAATAGCCGCTGTCTCGGAATATATAGGTTCAACTACAAACAATGTGGCTGAATATACGGCGCTTATAAGGGGGCTCAGAGAAGTCCAGAAGATATTTCAAACCATTAAAACAGTCATTAAAACAGATAGAGTGGATGTATTTCTTGATTCAGAGCTTATTGTAAAACAACTAAATGGCACATACAAGGTTCGAAGCCCTCACCTTATTCCGCTGTGGAAAGAGGCACGGCTCTTATTGAACAGTTTAAACTGTTCAATAAGGCATATACCGAGGGAAGAGAATTTTGAGGCTGATAAACTGGCAAATGACGGCATAGATGCCAAAGTGGGCCGCGTGGCCGCTCCTTTGAAGGCGTAGAAACCTTGATGAGGAGAGGAAAGTCCGAGCTCCGCCGGGCAGGGTGGTCGCTAACGGCGACTGGAGGTGACTCCAAGGAAAGTGCCACAGAAAACATACCGTCCGTCAATGACGGATAAGGGTGAAAAGGCGAGGTAAGAGCTCACCGCAGGGATGGTGACACCCCTGGCATGGCAAACCCCACCTGGAGCAAGACCGAATAGGTCCTGCCTTTGGGCGATAGCCTGAATAGGGTTACCCACCCGAATCCCCTCAGGATGGCAGGCGGGTTGCGGTCGCAAGAGGACTCGGGCAACCGAGCCCCTTAGATGAATGGCCACACCCCTTTATGGGAATACAGAACTCGGCTTATGGCCCACTTTGGCAATTAAACAGGAAAAATAAGCGGTTAGGAAGGGGGAGGGGATAAATTAATTGTATTATTTAGATTAGTTAGGAGATTAACATGGATGACCACAAACTTAAGGTTTTCTGCACAGTAGCAGAGACAAAGAGCTTTTCAAAAACCTCTGAGATTATACATCTCACCCAGCCTGCTGTCAGCCTCCAGATACAGGCACTTGAAGAGATATATGAGACAAGGCTCTTTGACCGTTCAAGCAACACAGTAACCTTAACCCCTGCTGGAGAGATCCTTTACAACTATGCAAAGGATATACTGTCTCTTTACGCCTCTGCTGAAAAGGAACTCGGGACATTAACAAGGGTTGTTAAAGGAGGCATAACGATTGGCGCAAGTTCTACCATCGGGAATTATGTCCTGCCTCGCGTTATAGTTGATTTCAGAAAAAAATACCCGAAGATAAGGGCACACCTGCTTGTTGGAAACACCAGGAGGATAGTTGAATTTCTAAATGAGGGGACTATAGACCTCGGCCTTGTCGAAGGTGAGGTAAGCAGGCAGAAGATTACCGTAGAAAAACTCCTCTCAGATGAGCTTGTGCTCATAATGTCGCCAAAAAACGCCCTGGCAAAACGCGCCAACATTCGTATATCAGATATCGTAAAAGAGCCGTTTATACTGAGGGAGGAAGGTTCCGGGACAAGACAGGTTCTTGAGAAGTATCTTGCGAAGCACGGCATCTATCCACAAAACATGAAGATCTCCCTTGTTCTTGGCAGCACAGAGTCTATCAAGCAGGCTGTTGAAGATGGTGCCGGGGTATCCATCGTCTCAAGGTGGGCAGCAAGGAAGGAAAGCCGCTATGGGAGCCTCAAGATTGCCACTTTCATGGAGGACCGCTTCTTGAGGGATTTCACTCTCATATACACCAAGAACATATTCTCATCGCACATCTTTGTTGAATTCATGAATTTCCTTAAAAACTACCACTTTGAGAAGTTCCTCGAAGGTTAAGCATAAACCCTGTAGTCTATTTCACTGAAGATATTGTTCCTTGACTCTATCTCTGCAAGCCATTGTTTATCTATGAAATCATTCTTTATTCCATCGTATAGCGTGTTGAAGTTCGTGATGTGCTCCTTTGTTCTTCTGACTGCGTATTGCACCGCCGTTTCTGTCTTCATGATAAATGCCCAATCGCTGCTCTGGGCAAGGAGGAGCTCCCTTGCTGCCTGGTTGAGCGCCCTTAATCTTAGCCCCCTGGCATCAGGATTTTCCCTTGCAAGTTCGGTCATCCGTTGTACTGCCTTATGGAGATGGCGATATATCCAGTCATTGCTTCCATTTAGCCACACTTCGCTGTAACCCTTCCAGCCCCAGCTTGACATTGTCGGCTGGGTGACCTGGAGATTGCTGTATCTCTCAAGATAATCAGATGGCGTAACAAGCTTAAAGACCTTCTGGTCATAAACAGATTTTCTTATGAGGTATTCAAGCCATTCAGGACCCTCAAACCACCAGTGTCCAAACAGCTCTGCATCATAAGGGGCAACAATAATAGGCCTTATCTTTAATGTATCGTGCCAGTATTCAATCTGTCTTTCCCTGTTGAACATGAAATTTCCTGCATGTTCTATGGCCTTTTCTACGGCCAACTTTCTGATGTACGGAGCCTTTTTGCCGAGTGGAACCTTCCCTGTAATCCTGTAATATTTAATCCCTGTATTTATCCTTATCCCATCTGGATGTATATATGGCATCACATAATCAAGTGGAAGGTCAAAACCCACATCCCTGTAAAACTCCCTGTAATTATAGTCCCCTGGATAACCTTCCTCAGAGCTCCACACCTGCTTTGATGAGTCTATATCCCTTCCAAAGACAGCAACACCTGATGGGCAATATACAGGCATGTAGACCCCATATCTCGGCCTCGGTTTCCCATATATGAGTGCATGATTTTCAAGGATAAAAAAATCTATTCCTGCCTCTTTCAGGATAATGTCAAGGCCGGGATAATACCCGCATTCAGGGAGCCATATCCCCCTTGGCTGGCGGCCGAAATTTCTCTTATAACTATCAACTGCGACCTGAACCTGTGCCCTTACAGCCTTTGGATTTACAGAGAGATTGGGGAGGAAACCATGGGTCGCACCGCAGGTTGTTATCTCTATCTTCCCTATGTCCTGAAAGTATTTAAATGCACCTGTCAGGTCTCGTTTGTATTTCTCCTCGTAGAGGTATTTTGCCCTTTTCAATCTCTCGTTATACATCTTTGCAAGGGGCTCAAATGCAGCATCTTTTCTGTTGCGCTCTATCTCCTTATAGGAGAGCTCGAGGAGCTTATTCAGATGCCTGTCGTATCTTTCCCTGAGAAGCTCATCATTAAACATCTCAACGAGTGGAGGGCTGAGGGATATGGTAAGCCTGAAATCAACACTGTCTTCTGTGAGCTTCTCAAACACATCAAGTATGGGGATATAGGTCTCTGTTATAGCCTCATAGAGCCAATCCTCTTCAAGGAAGTATTCATGCTCAGGATGCCTTACAAAAGGCAGATGTGCATGTAGTATTAATGTAAGATAACCCTTTTCCATTGTATGTAGCGGATATTATAGCAGAAAACTCTTTATTTCTGCCTTCTTTGTCTACCTCTTCTTTTTGATTTACTGTAAGGCGGGGTTTCCTCTGCAACTTTAAGGAGCCCCTGTGTCCTGTGCCTCGTGAGGGCAGTTATCACCTCAGAGATAAAGGAGATATCCTGATGATTCAGCGTCTCAATCGTTCTTATGAGTTCTGCCTTCCTTCGATCTACAACCCGCGGTTGGCCTTCCTCTTCAAAGAAATAAACAATTGGCGTAGATAGGGCATCTCCAATCTCCTTTAGAATCTTTATAGATGGAAACTGTTTGCCCCTTTCTATCTTCCCTATGTAGGTTGGGTCAATGCCCTTACCAACCTTCTTAGCAAGCCCTGCCTGTGTAAGACCCAATCTTTTTCTGAGTGCCCTTACTTTAAAGCCTATCTCTTTTCTCAAGGCCTCTTCCATAGATTAAAAAGTGTATATTTTTCAAGCCCTTTTGTCAAC
>JAJYJJ010000018.1 GCA_021789595.1 Nitrospirota bacterium
GAATGAGCTTGCAGGGGAATCTCTTTATAACCTCTATAGAGTTATCCGATGAACAATCATCAACAACTACAACCTCAAAATTTCCATACCTTGAGGAAAATACAGCCTCGAGGCATTTCCCTATGGTTGAGCCTCCATTGTAGTTTGGAATAATAACTGAAATGCACTTATCCATATTACTATTATGAAATAAAAGGGGGCTTATATTCCATATGGTTCTTTTATTTCTTGACTAAAAACCATTTTTGTGATAAAAATATGCATTATCTAAACAGAAATTTAGCGGTAGGCTTTTAAAAAATAAACGCAGTAAAATCGGAGGGGAAAATGGCAAAGAAGATTGCAGTGCTCGTCAGGGATAGACGACAGGAGGCATTGAGGATGGCTGTTGGGCTCACGCTTGCGGATGATGAGGTGAATGTGTTTATCATGGATGAGAAATTGGAACCAGACGAAGAAATGGCCCTCAATCTGGAGACATTAGGGGATCTCGACTGTAAGATATTTTCCAATAATCCTGAGAACAAATTCGAACGGATGACCACGGAGGAAATTGCCAGGGCTTTGCCTAACTATGATGTTGTGATTCCATATTAATATATATATTTTTGTCATTGCGGCTTGTCCGCAATCTTTCTGGAGAAGAAAGATTCCCGGCAAGCGGGAATGACACTATGTGGCTTTACTAATGGTCTTATTATTAAGTGTTCTCTGCTGATGCGCGTTAAGGCAGGCTGCCCAGGTAAGGAGGCGATGTTGATGTTTTAATCTAATGGTTATCCATGGTAGAATTAGGAGGCTTAGAAAACTTTAAAAGGAGGTAATGTAATCATGTGGAGAGGAAAAAAGAATATCTTTAGTGTTTTAATTGCTGCTCTATTCTTTTTTGGGAGTGTATTTGCAGCCTATGCAGCAGAACTGGTTGTGGATACAAAATTTGTGACTGAAAAAGAAGGCAAGTCAGGATGGGTAATCCTGGATGTAAGGGATGCGAAGGAGTATCATGAAGGACATATACCCGGAGCAGTAAACCTGGGCGGTATGGGAGCCAAGGTCCTGCGAGACGCCACTTCAAGGGCATATACAATAGTCCCCAAAATCGAAAAGATTTTAGGTGGTGTTGGTATAAGTAATAATGAGCACATAATCCTGTACGGCAAGGCGCATGAGACTTACGAAAACACAGTGCCCTTCTGGATACTGGAATACCTTGGTTGCAATAGCTCTAACTTGAAGTGCACAGTGAGTTACTACGATGGGGGTTTCGAGAGATGGGTGGCAGATGGAGGCAAGTCAGAGACCAAGGAAACTAAACTTCCTGCTGCTGCATTCAAAGCCCATGTGGTCCCAGCCAGGTTAGCTACATCGGCTGAAGTGCTCAAGGTGGTTGAGGGGAAAGAGCATGCTGTAATAATAGATGCAAGGACACCTGCCGAGTTCGAGGGTACTGATATAAGGGCATTGAGGGGCGGACATTTGAAGGGCGCAATAAACATACCTGTACAGAAGAGTTTCGATCCTAAGACCTACAGGATGCTCCCGCTCAGTGAGCAGGCAGCAATTTACAAAAATGTCCCTAAGAACGAGAGGGTAATCGTCCACTGCCAGACAGGGACAAGGTCTACCTGGACATATCTTGTGCTCCGACAGCTTGGATACCATAATATTGCCAACTGGGACGATTCATGGCAGGTCTGGGGCAGCAATGTTAAGTATCCCGTGGAGGATGAGCAGTGGTATAACTTTGTGAAGATCAATAATACCATCAAGGCTGTAGAGAAGTTAGAAAAGAAGTAGCAGGGGATGTTAAACTCCTGATTCTTGTATAATTATATTTTAAAGGAAAGGAGGTGAATCCGATGAGAAAGTATCTAATAGGTATCCTGACAGTTTTAGTAGCAATCTCCTTTGTAGCCGGGGCATTCGCTGCTGAGAAGAAGGCGGCAAAAGCAATGATGATGACACACATAGGTATTGTTACTGCTGTTGACGCCGCTGCCAATACTGTAACCATCAAGAGCGGGAAGAAGGAGTATGTTGTCAACATAACCCCCGAGACACCGATCATGATGGGCAAGGCAAAAAAGACCATTGAGGATGTGAAGGTTGGCGATAAGGTCAGATGTAAGCACGAGATGAAGGATGGAAAGAACATCTGCAAGGGACTTACAATACTTAAGGCAGCAGTAAAAGGAGAGAAGAAGGAAGGAGCAAAAAAGCCGGCAAAACCTGCTCCTGGCTATTAGTGCAATCAGTTGATCATTAAAATAATGGGCCCCTCAATGGGGCCCTAAAAAAGGAAGTTAGGGGAGGAGTTAGATGAAAAAAGGATTTGTAGTATTGATAGCTGTTTTGGCTATCGCAGTAGCAGGCTACTTCTTAGCCTTGGGGACAGGCAGCGTTGAGGCTATGGAGAAACTCAATGGCATAGCCTACATATCAGGTCATGGGGGCCACCTTGCAATCCTGAACCTCGCAACCATGAAGTCGCCAACCGATGTTGAAAAGGACAGGATAGTAATCACAGAGGCAGGTTCTGAGATGGAAGGGGTTATCGCAGGCATGAATTTTGAGAAGGCCAAAAAGGCAGGCGGAAGCCACGGCGCAGCACTGCTGCCTGATGAGAAGCTCGCAGTTGGTCTGCTCGATGGCGATGTTGTGGTCTATGACCTCAAGACAGGCAAAAAGACAAAGCCCATGAAGGTCGGTGAGAAGTTCTGCGGCGCTAATGTCGGCCCTGATGGTAATGTCTACTTTGAGGATATGGCTAATGGAGATGTCTATGCATGGGACCCCAAGGAGATGAAGCCTGTTGACAAGATACCTGTTGGAAAGGCTGTATGCGGAATCGCCTGGACGCACGATGACAAAAAGGCATATGTCTCTGATATGGTTCAGGGCGTTGTCTATATCCTTGACTGGAAGACAAAGAAGACCATAAAGGTAATAAAGAATGTAGGGACATTTATCCACCAGCTCAAGATGACCCCGGACGGCAAGCAGGTATGGGTAGCGGCAGCAAACGAGTTTGACCCTGGATTAAAGCCGCCTACGCACCCATCACAGTTGATTGTAATCAGCACAGCAACAGACAAGATTATAAAGAGGATTACCCTTCCAAAGGAGAGATTCGCACATGATATGGCCTTCAGCCCTGATGGAAAGACAGTCCTTGTCACAGCAAGGACATACGGCAATGACAGCGTTGTTATGGTCATGGATACAAAGACAGACAAGATAGAGAAGACCGTATCTGTATGCTATTCATGCCATGGTGCAAATGGCATTAAGGTCTCGATAGACAAGGGTTCGCCGCTTCTCTGCGGGATAGTTGTTGACTGGAAAAAATAAACAAACAGAACAGATGACCCTACTCGAGGCCACTGGAACCTCCAGGGGCCTTAAATCTATTTCAGGAGGCCATTATGCTGAGGCTGAAGGGCTTATTTCTTTTATTGCTGTCATGCCCCATGTTTTTTCTGCTGCCTTTAACCCAGGCCGGGGCCCAGGGCCCTGTTGATATCAAAAAAGGAGCCGCCTGTGCAGAATGCGGCATGGAGGTAGAGGACATGCGCTTTGCAGCGGAGGTGATCTACAAAAATGGCAGGGTCGCCTTCATATGCTCGCCCGGCGACCTATTCAATTATTATGACAGCGAGGATAAATCCAGGATTGCAGCAGTGTATGTGAAGGATTTTTCTACAAAAAGATGGGTAGAGGCGGATAAGGCATATTATCTCTATGGAGGTGATGTAAAGGGCCCGATGGATTATGGTATAATAGCCTTTAAGGACATGGCCTCTGCTAAGGCCTTTATGAAGCAGCATAAGGCAAAGGGGATGCTGACCTTCCAAGAGGTCCTGAACAAGAAGATATATAAATAGAAGATATATAAATAAATGTCTAAATTTTTTGGCGTGATAGATTCCCTGATAGGGGTCCTTATTGTCATTATCCCAAGATATGTATTTCCCTCCTGCGAATATATCAGGCAGGTGTCCTCGCCGATGAAATGCTCCTATACGCGGAGGGCAGAGCTTGCCATAGGCATCGTTATAACAATTGGAGGGATAACGATGTTTTTCTCGAAGAGCAGGGAGGCTGTCAGGGCCGTCAGCATCATACTCATCGGCCTTGGCCTTATGACCATCCTCATACCATCATACCTTATTGGCGTATGTGCATCCCCAGAGATGCCCTGCCATTACGGGATGCTCCCATCGCTGAACCTTCTCGGCGGACTGCTTATAATCATGTCTTTGATATCCCTGTTTAGTTCAAAAGGGGCAGAACGAATTGAAAAGGCTTAATCTGTTTTCCTTTGCCATGAAAAACCTCAGGCGGAGGTTTGTCAGGACTGTCCTTTTGGTCCTCGGCGTTGTCGTTGTCTCAGGCACATTGTTTTCTGCAACTATAGTTATGCAGAGCATCCAGAACAGCCTGAGGATCGGCACATACCGCCTCGGCGCAGATGTGCTTGTTGTGCCTGAAAAATACGAGGCCTCTGCAAGGAATGCACTGCTTGCAGGAGAGCCAACGAGCTTCTACATGAAAAAGGATGCGCTGGACAAGGTCAGGGCAGTCGATGGGGTAAAGAATGTATCGGCGCAGGTCTTTATACAGCCGGCAAGCTTTTCATGCTGCTATTCAGCAAATGTATTCATTGTGGGTTTCGACCCCAGGACAGACTTTACCATAAAGCCGTGGCTTGAGGAGAGCATCAAGACCATTCCTGAAGGCAATGAGATTGTAACAGGCAGAGAGATCCCTGTAAAGGTAGGCGACTACATACCGTTTTATGGGACAGAGTTCAAGGTTGTTGGAACCCTTGAGGGTACAGGCATGAAGTTTTTTGATAACACGGTCTTTATGCCCCTTGAAACAGCATACAGGATGGCAGAGCAGTCCAGGAAAAAGGCCCGGCAGGTCCTTAACATAAGCAGCGATGATATATCCGCTGTCCTGGTTCAGGTAAAATCTGATATTACGCCTGACCGGGTGGCCATCAGGATAGAGCATGATATCCCAGGGGTAAAGGCCATCGTATCAGACCAGGTAATATCCACGGTCAGGCAGCAGATGTTTGTCCTTCTAAGGAGTATATTCCTTATTGTAGGAGTTGCCTGGATAATGGCGCTCCTGATGATAGCCGTCGTCTTTTCCATGATCGTAAATGAAAGGCAGAGGGAGATAGGGCTGATGAGGGCTATGGGCGCAAAGAAGTCAGGCATATTCCGCCTGATAATGTCAGAAGCCATACTGCTGTCAGGCCTCGGCGGCATCCTCGGGGTTACTGTTGGCGGCATCCTCGTCTATAGTTTCAAGAACCTGTTGATTGCATCCCTCAAGATGCCGTATCTCTGGCCATCCAGCTTCAAGATAGCTGTCCTTGTGCTGGGCTGTATCGTCCTGTCTATCATCACAGGGGCAATCGCTGCCTTATACCCTGCCTATTCTGTGAGCAAGATGGAGCCTTATGACGCAATCAGGAAAGGCGAATAGAATAGGATGAAATACAACCTGAGACTTGTATTGAATATACACCTTCTGGCAATACTGGTTTTAATTGCACTGCTGCCTGTTTCGTGTAAAAAGGGAGAGGCCCCTGAAAAGCAGTCTGTGCAGAATGTAAATCCATGGACAACCGAGTCTGTCTACAATGAGGTTGAGCAGAAGCTCAAGGAAAAACCCGACGACCCGGATCTATGGTACCATCTCGCAGACCTCCAGGAGCGGGATGGACAATATAAAGAGGCCATTGAGTCGTATAAAAAGGCAGTGCAGCTAAAGCCTGATATGGGATATGCCTATTTTAAGATAGGCACCGCCTATAACCATCTCGACCAGCCAGCGGATGCGGTGGCAGCCTTTAAAAAGGCGATAAGATATATGCCCAATTTTGCGGTGGCTTACAACAACCTGGCTGTGGCATATGCTAAACTCGGTAAAAAAACTGAAGAGATAAGGGCTCTCAAAAAGGCTATACGGTTGAGGCCGGATTACGCTACTGCCAGGTTCAACCTGGCAGTAGCGTATCTGAAGGCAGGGGATAAGAAGGCTGCAATGGCTGAATACAGGTCTCTTAAAAAGATTGACGAGGGCATTGCCGATGACCTGATGAAAGAGATCAAAAAAGGCGAGGGAGGATCATGATAGAGGTTAGAAATCTTACAAAGACATACAATATAGAAGGGCAGGTTATAACAGCGGTAGACAATGTGACCCTCGATGTCAGCGAGGGCGAGTTTGTCTCCATCGTGGGCCATTCAGGAAGTGGCAAGACCACCTTGTTGAGCCTCCTTGGAGGCCTGACAAGGCCTGATTCGGGAACAGTGGTGATGGACGGCGTCAACCTCTGGGATATAGACGACAACAGGCTCTCAGAGTTCAGGAACAAAAAGATAAACTTCATCTTCCAGTTTGCAAGCCTCATACCCACCCTTACTGTCAAGGAGAATGTCTGTCTGCCTTCTGTCTTCGGACAATACAATGCCGGGGTTGATGAATATGCGGTCAGATTATTGGAGATGGTGGGGCTTTCTGACAAGATAAACTCTTACCCCTCCCAGCTTTCAGGCGGGCAGCAGAGGAGGGTTGCCATTGCGAGGGCATTTATAAACACTCCGAAGGTAATCCTTGCAGATGAGCCCACAGGAGACCTCGATGAGGAGACAGAGAAGGAGATAATCTCCATATTCAACAGGATGAACGCAGATGATAAGGTAACATTTATCATTGTCACCCACAACACAGAGCTTGCAGGACAGGCAAAGAGACAGTTGAGAATGAGCAACGGGGTATTAAAGGAGGTTTAACGGCCTATCGAGTAATACTTAAACCCCAGCTCCTTCATCCTGGCCGGTTCATATATATTTCTCAGGTCAAAAAAGAATGGACTTTTTAAAGACCTCTTTATCCTCTGCAAATCGAGATTCCTCAACTGATTCCACTCTGTAACAATAACAAGGGCATCCGCCCCCTTGACCGCATCATAGGCGTCCTTACAGTAATCCACCTCTGGAAGCAGAGCCTTTGCATCCTCCATTGAAGCGGGGTCCCATGCCTTACACCTTGCCCCTTCCCTGATAAGGCCGTTTATGATGGCAATGGACGGCGCCTCCCGGATGTCATTGGTGTTTGGTTTAAAGGAAAGCCCGAGTATTGCAATCGTCTTTCCCTTTACTCCGCCTATTGCGCCTTTTATCTTCTCTATCATCCTCAATCTCTGTGCCTCATTGACCTCTGCCGAGGCCTGCACTATCTTCATGTCAACGCCCTTTTCCTTTGCAATCTGTATAAGGGCAAGGGTATCCTTTGGAAAACATGAGCCTCCATAGCCAGGGCCTGGATGCAGGAACTTGGAGCCTATCCTCTGGTCAAGGCCCATGCCCTTTGCAACCATATGGACATCCGCGCCGACTGCCTCGCAGAGGTTCGCTATCTCGTTTATAAAGGATACCTTTGTTGCGAGGAATGCATTTGACGCATACTTTATCAACTCTGCCGTCTCTATATTTGTAATGACAAACGGCGTCTCTATGAGATAAAGCGGTCTGTAGATGTCCTTCATTATCGCAACAGCCTGCTGGCTCTTTGCACCTATCACGACCCTGTTCGGCCTCATGAAATCATCTATCGCAGCGCCTTCCCTTAAGAATTCAGGGTTTGAGACTATGTCAAAGTCAACCTGTTCTTTACGCCTCTTTGAGATAATATCCCTTATCCTCTTTCCTGTGCCGACAGGCACAGTGCTTTTCATGGCAATGACCTTGTAGCCGTCTATGTGCCGGGCGATCTCTCCTGCAACCTCTTCAACATACTTGAGGTCAGCAGAGCCGTCTCCCCTCGGCGGTGTGCCGACGGCTATGAAGATTACAAGGGAGGATTCAACCGCATCCGAGACCCTTGTTGTAAATTCAATTCGTCCCTGTTTGATGTTTCTTTCAAGAAGCTCCTCTATTCCAGGCTCATAAAAAGGCACCCGTCCCTTTTTCAGCAGCCTTATCTTCCTTTCGTCCCTGTCAACGCAGGTTACATTTACCCCGAACTCAGCAAAACATGCGCCTGTAACAAGCCCCACATAACCTGTTCCTATAATCCCTATATGCATTTATTCCTCCCGAAAATCCCCCTTAGAAATCCCCGCCGACAAGCGTTGCTGTAACATAGCCTACCACAACCTTTGTCTGCATCTTTACCGGAAGCCTGCGGCTGTCATCCGTAAGCCAGATATACACATCGCCCTTTCGCTGGAAAAAACCCTCTGCTGATTGTAAAAGCGGTTTGACAACTATCGTATCAAACTGCCCTGCAGCAGTGGAGAGCCTCTCTTTCCTGAGCACCTGAACCTCTACCTTCCACACCTTCTTTGTATCAAACATCTCTATGTATGTCGGCCTGCCTATCTCAAGAGGCTCGGTCCTCAGCTTATAAAAGCCTGACAGCGGATCCAATACATCCCGGGGCACATCATGCTCCTCCTTCTGTCCGTTGAGGTGGTTGTAGAATATCGCCTTTCCCCTGTCCTGCTTAAAGACCACTTCCTTATTGCTCCTGTATCTGCCTTCCCTCTGTCTTATCCTGTAGTTTGATGCGCGGTTATCTATCATAATGCTCTCTGCAAAATCCTCAACCGTGTAAAATACAGATACCCATTTTGCAGAATGCGCTGTTGATACTATATATCTTTTATCTCCGTCCTGTGTGAATTCAAGGGATGCTGTCCCTGCATTTATGCCTGTCCATGTAAGGTCATAGAGGAATTTCTCTGAACGGTTCACGGTCAACGATTCCCGTTTCCCATTTCCAGTTTCCCCGTTCCCGGATGCTGCTGTGAGGGAAAAGACAACAAGCAATAAAATGATTAATTTCCATCCCCTATGATTCATCCCTATAAATCCTCTATCCTTCTGACCTCGGACAATACCCTTTCAACCGTTATCCCCTTCATGCAGTCAAGTTTAACACATTTCTTTTTAAAACATGGAGAACAATCTATATCAGATCTTATGGCGATATGGCCTCTGCCGTATGGCCCTGTCCTTTGAGGTGATGTCGGCCCGAATATCGCAATTACAGGGACGCCGAGCGCCGCCGCTATATGCATGGCTCCTGAATCATTGCTTACAACGAACTTAGCGTGCCTCATAATCCCGATAAGCTGCCTGATATCGGTCTTGCCTGCAAGAGAGATTGCATTTCCCTTTGACAGTCCCACAATCCTTTCAGATGCAGGCTCATCTGCCTTACTGCCGACAACGATTGTCTTTAAGGGAAGATGGGATGCAAGCCTGCCGAATGATTCAGCATCCCACCTCTTTGTCTGCCACCTTCCGCCCGGCGCTATGACGGCATATTCCCTGAGCTCATCCTTTATCCATCTGATATCCTCGATGTCGCTGTCCTTTATTAAGGGCATCGGAAAGATGATGTTTGATATATCGCATCCAACTGCCTCGGCGATCCTCAGATACCTGTCAACAGCGTGCATGTCCTTGCCGGTTTCTACCCTGTGGGTATAAAAGAATCTGCCTCCTTCCCTTGCATCCTTAAAGCCTATCCTTAATGCCGAGGAGCTTGCCATTGTCAGCAGCCCGCTTCTGAGCAGGCCCTGAAGGTCTATTGCCATGTCATATCCCTCATTCCTGAGGTCGCTGAATATGCCCTTGAATTCCCTTAATGTGGCTGTGAGCCGTGAGATGTCCTTCCACTGCTCCTTGTTTATTATCCACAGCCTGTCTATCATTGGATGTCCATCGAGCAGCCCTTCAAGCCCTTTTGCAATGACCCAGTGTATCCTGGCTTTGGGGAAGCCTTCCTTGAGCGAATTTAAAAACGGCAGGCTGTGCACAACATCACCGAGGGAGCTCGGCTTGATGACGAGTATCTTTTTTGGCGGTTTGGTCAGCCTGATTGTTTCCATCGGCTACTATTATAACATTGTGTTTTGGATTTGATTCATTAAATTCCCCCCTTTGACCCCTCTGTATCCCCCCTTACTAAGGGGGGAATTAAAGGGGGGTTTGAGGGGGGATTTTTGAAAGAATAAAATCATTCATAAAATCTCCCTTAATCCCTCTTTGCCAAAGAGGGAAATTATTTTTTTACCTGCTTTTTTGTCGCACATGCGGGCCTGACATAATCCTTGACAAAAGCCCTTTTTTATGGGAACCTTATAATTGAGGTGAGAGGATGAAATACAGAGTTATTATAGAGCCAGCCGAAGAAGGCGGATTCACTGCATATGTCCCTGCATTGAGGGGCTGTGTCTCAGAAGGAGAGACCGAAGAAGAAACTCTTCAGAATATAAAAGAAGCAATAACAGATTATCTTGCAGTGCTTGAGGAAATAACCGCTGGTAAAAAGACATATGAAGTTGAGGTCACTGCTTAATTGGGAGAGGTTCCTTCAGTCAACCATAAACGGGTTGTAAGGGCATTGGAAAGAAGGGATTTCAAAATAGTGAGGCAAGGCAAACATATAACTATGACAGACGGCCATCACATAGTCGTAATACCAAGAAATAACCCGATAAAGAGGAAGACACTCTTAAATATTCTCGATGGCGCTGGATTGACGGTTGAGGAGTTTAAGGAACTTCTTTAATTCCCCCCTTTGAAAAAGGGGGGTTGAGGGGGGATTTTTGAAAGAATAAAATCATTCATAAAATCTCCCTTAATCCCTCTTTGCCAAAGAGGGAAATTATTTTTTTACCTGCTTTTTTGTCGCAGACCCTATCGTGAATCGTGAAGCGTGGCAGCATATTTGACAACCTCCAATGTTTTTGCTATGCTGATGCTGTGGAGGTGAAGGATGCCATCTTTGGAGATTGAAGAGAAGGTTGCAAGGCTTGAGGGCAGGCTCGATGAGCACTCAAAATTCTTTGAGTCTATAAGCGTAAAGCTTACCCTGCTTGAAGAAAGGGGCGATAGAAACAGGGAGGAGATTGAAAAGAGGATAATCAGCCTTGAGAACAAGCTTGACGACAGGATAGACTCTTTGAGGGCAGAGCTCGGTAGCAGGATAGATGCAGTTGATAGGAAGCTCGATAGCAAGATAGATTCTGTAAATAGCAGGATAGATTCTGTAAATAGCAAGATAGATTCTGTAAATAGCAGGATAGATTCTGTAAGGGCGGGGCTTGATGCAAAGATAGATTCTGTGAGGGCAGAGCTTAGCAGAAACTTCAGGTGGATAGTCGGCATCCAGATTACAACATGGATAACGATACTCCTCGCTATCCTGTTTAAACGCTAAAAAATTTATATCTTTTTCTCTTGACAAAGCTGTTTTTTTCTGATAGTTTTTAAGGCGTATTATGGATACTGCATGGACAACAATAAGAATCGGGCCGGGATATGTATTAAAGGAGGGGATGAAAAGATTTTTTAATACATGCATTTTCCCCTTGACAAATTCTCCTGATTTAGATATAAATAGTCCAATGAGTTGCCATGAAGGTATGTATATGCCATATGACAGCATTTATGGAGGGTATTAAGATTGGGCAGGTCTTACATAATTTTATCTAATCTTAAAAACGGAAGGGAGGTGGTTGGTACTCTCTCAAAAGGTTTTCTCAGCGGTGTAAGGCAGGGCATCAGCCTTGCAAAAAATGCAGCTCGTAATCTTTCTTAGAAAAGGAGGTCTTAAAATGAAGTTAAGCAAGAAAAAAGGAATTGCATATAGCCTGCTAATCGGCCTAATACTTATTTCCTCACTGGCCTTAGTAGGCTGCGGCGGAGGAGGCGGAGGCGGGACTTCCACACCGACACCGACGCCAACACCTACACCTACACCTACAATGCCACCAGGCACATATACAATATCTGCCAATGGCGGCACAGGCTCATCAACTGGAGGCGCTGGAGGGAATGGTGGTGAATTTTACGTCTCAGGTGCAACAATTGCCCAGGTATTAAGGACAGGAGTGGCAAGTGCATCATTCACAACACCGAGCGTAACTGCGCCAGCAGTAACATCAGGGGCAGGGCCATATCCAAAGAACATCACACTTTCAGCAGACTTCTCAGCCGACCTTGCAGACACTACCGCATGGGGAGTGTGGGCAGATGGAGTCAAGGCTTATGGAGCGGGGGTATATCAGGTAAGGGCATCAGCCCCGAATGACAACATGCCAGCAACAGGCCTTGTAATAGCAGACAATCAAACAGCAGTGATAAACCTTAATATAGTCAATACCAATAATGGAAATGCTCCAGGCAGTGTCTATATAATCATGGGTAGTAACACCTATGTAGCCCATGGCGGGAGCGCTACATACAACCTTGTTCCCTATGATATAATCCTTGGCAATAACTCAAAGCTCGTTATCAACTACCCATCAGGCGGCGCAAGCACAGGATTAAGCGTAAACATCATATGCAGGCAGCTTGTGATGGGCTCAGGCTCAAGCATAGTTGCACAGGCAGGAGGAGCAAGTGTTGACGGCGTTAACCTCTATATATATACAGGTGAATCACCCACAGCCGTAGGCGGAAGCTTCCCGAACGGTCCATCATATAACTCAGGCCAGATACAGTCCATCAATACATCAGGCCTTAATGCAACAGGCAATGGCGGATTGGGCGGGTTTATTGGCATCTCCACCCAATTTGTTAACTACACAGGCGGCTGGACATACACATGGGTAGACCACAGCCTCGGTATCACAGGCGGGACACTCGACACACACGGCGGAAGCTCAACATCAGCAGGCAATGGCGGCTATGGCGGAGGGGTAGATATAATGGTCTCTGCTGAGGCCTTAACAGGAAGCACCATATACAATGCAGCAGCCATAAACACCAATGGAGGCAATGGCGCAGGCGCAGCAGGCTTTGGCGGTAATGGCGGAGTGGTATATATCCGTGGCAGAGATATCTCATCGCCTACAAACCACAATAACCACATCCAGACCGTATTCAACTCAGGGGCAATAACAGCAAATGGCGGTAATGGCGCTGGCACAGGCAATGGCGGATATGCAAGTAGTGTATACTTCTACCAGAATAATCACAATGCACTTCAGACCATTAACACTGGCAGCATAACAGCAAACGGAGGCAATGGTGGCACTGGTGGCACTGTTGGCGGTGATGCTGGCTATATCGACATATACGATTCTGAAAACACCTATAACACAGGTGCACTCACAGCCAATGGCGGAGCATCCTCAGCAAACAGCACATGGGGCGGCGGCCGTGGGTATATCGACTTAGAAGCCTACTATACAATATCCTATCGCGGCCAGCCAGGAAACCTCTATAACTCAGGAGCCTTGACAACAAAAGGCGGCGATTCCACAGGCACCAATGCCACAGGCGGGATGCCATATATGATTTATCTGTATGCCGAGGGCTCCTCAACAGCAGGCGGACAGATCTATAACACAGGAAACCTCACCCAGCAGGGCGGCAATGCAACAGTAGGCACAGGCGGCACAGGCGGCTATGCAGGACAGGAAGGCTGGTTTGACATCTACATGTATGCTGACAACAACATCTTTAATACAGGAAACCTCACCCTGCAGGGCGGCAATGGCTCGCTGAATGGCGGAGCTGGCTATGACTACTACTGGCCCTGGTCCGGTTATGGTATCTACATCTACGCCTATTCGGGTGTTGCCAACATCTCAGGCAACCTCTCAGCCAACGGCGGAAACGGCACAACAGGCAATGGCGGATATGGCGGACCAATTGATGTCTACGCGCCCAAGGTAACCCTGTTTGGCTATGACCATGCAAACATCAATGGCGGCTCTGCAGCGCCAGGCGGTTATGGAGGAAACTATATTATATCCTCCAGCCAACTCACCTGGAATGAGGCGGATGTCAATGTCAATGGCGGAAACGACCCTGCTGGAAACGGCGGCGACGGCGGCTATGTTTCCCTCTGGTCAGATGTAAAGGTCGTGAACAAAGGCGCCATCACAGGCAATGGAGGAAATGGCAAGGCCAATGGCGGATATGGAGCGGGTGTGCGTATAAACTCAAATGACAGGGCAGAGAACTATGGCAACATAACAGCCAATGGCGGTGTAGCCTCTGATATAGCAGCAGGCATGGGAGGCAATGGCGGCTATGTGGCAGTTGGCGATTATTATGACCCAAAAACAGCGACAAACACAGGGGTAATCAATGTGCTTGGAGGCTATGGCCCGCTGTTTGGCGGACTTGGCGGAGAATTCCTGATGCATGCTGTAACAAGCGTAACAGAGTCAGCCAATGCAAGCGCAAACGGTGGCAACGCATCCATGACCAATGGCAGAGGCGGCGAAGGCGGAGTAATAGACCTCGACACATCCTCAGCCACAACAAAGGTTTCAAGCAATGGTGTAACCGTCACACTCAGCGTGCCAGGCGGTGTAGCCTATATGAACGGGCCGTTAGGGTTCATCTACATAGACGGGACAGATGTAACACCGAAAACAGGGATACTGACAACAGTATTGCCGATGCCGTAACGGCATAAACAGGAAGGACTGGATAGAGGCGGGGCGAATGCCCCGCCTCTTTTTTTATTTGCAATTTAAGGCATTCTCTGCTAAACTTATCTTGAGATTTCCAATCTGACAACAAAGGAGTTTCTAATGCAGGTAGCAGAAATAGAACTCTATGAGATTCTAAAAGAAAAGATTGGCGACAAAGAAGCCAGGACTTTGGTTGAATATATCGAAACTAAAGTTGAGAAGAAACTTGAAGAGAAGAAGGATATCCTGGCAACTAAAGAAGACCTTGCAAATCTAAAGACAGAACTTATGGTTCAGATAGAAAAAACGCGGTCAGACATTATCAAATGGATGTTTCTTTTCTGGATCGGTCAGTTAGCCTCATTAATAGCCATCCTGCAAATCTTTTTCAAGAGATAATCACATAATATCACTTGTCATTGCGAGGGACGAAGTCCCGAAGCAATCTCATTCGTTCGGGGCAGGCTCCGCAATCCCAAAGGATGAGATTGCCGCGCCCTTCGGGCTCGCAATGACAATGTAACAGGGACTGGATAGAGGCGGGGCGAATGCCCCGCCTCTTTTTTTATGGCTTTTTTCCTTCCTTTGTCTTTAAAGGATTTTTTGTTTGCATTTCGTAATAGATTTTGCTATTCTACATCTAAAGGAAAATAGCCGAGGCATCCTGCCTCGTACCAATTCTGGAGGTTAAGTGCCTGCAACATTAGAAGAGAGAGTAGCATATCTCGAGGGCAAGGTAGAGGAACACTCTGAGGTATGGAGGGATATAAAAGACCATATCATCCACATGGAACAGAAGTTTGAGCAGAGGTTCATCAGTCTTGAGCAGCGTATTAACAACTTCGAGGAGAAGGTCGATAGGCGTTTTGAGGCAATCGATAGGCGTTTTGAGGGTATTGACAGGCGGATAGATGCCCTTGACCAGAAGTTCTCAAGATATTTCCTCTGGATTATTGGTGTTCAGGTAACGATCTTTCTTGCAATAATAGCAACACTTTTAAAGTGAAGCCCTGAACAGAACAAGGATTGGATAGAGGCGGGGCGAATGCCCCGCCTTCTTTTTTTATTTGCAATTTAAGGCATTCTCTGCTAAACTTATCCTGAGATTCCTGAAAGGTAACAAGGAGGCATGATGGGGGTATATGAAGAGGTAAAGCAGGCATTGCAGGATATTGTTGCTCCAGAGCTTAAAGCGATTCAGGTTGAGATTAAACGCCTTGATGAGAAGATCGACTCAGGGTTTTTAAGGCTTGATGAGAAGATCGACTCCCTTAAATCTGAAGTCACCTCTGAGATTAAACGCCTTGATGAGAAGATTGATATTGCTATCCAGATAAGGGAGAGGCTTGCTTCTCTGGAGGCTCGTGTAGCCGCTATGGGAAGATGAAGGCACTAAAAAGGCGGGGTTAACCCCGCCTTTTTTTATGGCTGCTATTACATAAAAAATCATCTCCCAACCCTTGACAACTCCTCTGTATTAACCTATGATAGTTCTATGAAAGAAAGAGAAATCAAAAGCTTCTGCGAGGAAAATAACATTGAGCTGCTTGTCCTTTTTGGTTCCTGTGCCTCAGGAGGGATGCATCCTGCAAGGGATATTGATGTGGCTGTCAAATCCGGACAGAAAGCAGAGATTTCAAAGCTCGAATTGATTTATCAGCTCGGTGATTTTTTAGATGGTAAGGATCTCGACCTTGTTATCCTCACGCCTGATACTGATCCCTTGCTCCTATATGAGATTTTTTCTCGCGGAAGACCTATCTATGAAAAGAATCCAGGCATTTTTGATGCAGAGAGATTAAGGGCATGGAAGCTTTACCTCGATACAGAAAGGGTACGGATGATGCAGAAAAAATATCTGAAGGAATTTATAGAGAAGGTTTCTAATGTCACCTGATGTTATCAGGAAAAAACTTGTATCGATGACAACCTATTTGAATGACCTGCTGCCATATAAAGACATCTCTTTCGATGAATTCACGAAGAAACACTATGAGATAGAACGATTACTTGAACTGCTCGTGATGACTGCCAGCGATATAGTATTCCACCTAATTTCAGCAGGGGGAGAACCTGTACCAACTTCATATAAGGCAGCTTTTTTGAGGGCAGGCGAGACAGGTATAATCAGTGAGGCGTTAAGCAAAAATCTTGCCCTCGGAGCAGGGCTGAGGAATATACTTATCCACGAATATGAGGAGATAGACTATAGCCTTGTGCATAAAAGTATCCCTATAGCTATCAGGGATTTTACTGCCTTCATTAAAGAACTCTCATAGTTCCATAATTAGAGCCAGGAAAAAAGGGATCTCTTCATTGTTCACTTAACAAACAGTATTGCCGATGCCGTAATGGCATAAACAGATAAATGTAGTAGGGGCGGGGTTACCCCGCCCCTATAGGGATTGGATAGAGGCGGGGCGAATGCCCCGCCTTTTTTTGGTTACCAGACTTTTCGCAGTGACTTCAGTCCTTTGAGATAATCCTCATATTCCAGATTTGCTTCAATGCCATGCTCCTTGAATATATCCAGCATCTTCGAGATAGAGACTCCAGCTATCCTTGCAGCCTTTTCGATAGATGCCTCTGATCTTTTATATTTTTCTATGGCGAGCATCACCCTGCCGAGATCAACGAGCTCTCTCACTTTCTTGGAAACATCTTCCCGTTCCTCTTCAGCAAGGGCTGAAAGGAAGCGGTAATCTTTATCATTCATTCGAATGCTTAAGGTTTTTGTCGACATTTTATACACCTCCTCCTATATGTTTCCTTGCGTCTTCGATTATTGCCCTGTTATACCTGGCAACAGACTCAAGTTCCTGCAACTTAATAATGGCCTCATCCTTATCGATCAGTTTCTTCTCAAATGCCCTTATCAGAACAGCAATCGCATTTGTAAAATCAATTTTCAATATCTTGCATGCCCTTATTGCGTTTCTGTCGTCTGTAGCGACAATAGCGGCTTTTCCCTGTAAGGCAAGCGTTAATACCTCTGCCTCGCCTGCGTCTATAGCAAAATCCTCCATAAGCTTCCTTACCAGCTTAGTGTTTTTTGCTTTTGAAACAGTAATTTTCTTATCTTTGATCAATTTAACTATCAGGGAAGTCTCCTCTCTCCCTCCTTCTATACAGACCTCTGCTCTGACCTTTTCCGGAATCAGAACCATGCCATGAAAGTCTGAAACAAAAAATCCGAGCATATCTATCTTTGCAAGCAGGATCAGCGTTGATGCATCGAAAATAACCATGTAATAATTGTATGACGTTTGCATGACAATGTCAAGAGATTATAGATCAAATGTAGGGGCAATTCAAGAATTGCCCCTACAGGGATTGGATAGAGGCGGGGCGAATGCCCCGCCTTTTTTTATGCCAGACACCTGCACCTCGGAGGTGCAGGATGGGTGTTAAGGGGGAGTTAATTTGTGATATTTTGTGATATAATGAAATTAAATTTCTAAGCGATGTGGACAAAAGGGGGTTTTATGATGGAAAGGATAACCGCAAATCCGACAATCCTGGGTGGAAAGCCCATTATAAAAGGCACAAGGATATCTGTAGAGTTCGTTCTTGAATTGCTTGCATCAGGTGTTACGGAAGATGAAATTCTCCAGGATTACCAGCATCTAACGAAAGAGGATATCCACGCCTGCCTTGAGTATGCTGCCCGTGCATTGAAGAACGAGATAATTGTTGAGATGGAAACTGCTACTGCATGAGATTTGCATCTCTTAAAATCCTCACAGACGAAAATGTCTCACCTTGTGTTGTATCTTTTCTCAGACAGAAAGGGATAGATGCTATCGATGTAAAAGAGGAAGGATGGCAGGGTAAGGACGATTAATATCTTTTGGGAAAGGCCTATGAAGACAAAGGATTCGTTCTTACTCATGATTCTGATTTCGGGACATTGGCTATTAATGAAAGGGTTCCGTGTTGTGGGATAATTTATCTTAGACTCAGAAATCCGTAGCCATAAGATGCTGAACTCGTTTCAGCATCCCTTGAGATTCCGAAACAAGCCTGTCTGCGTGCGGACGCACAGGCAGGTTCGGAATGACACACTATAGGAATGCATCACGGAATTGGAAATGCTTCCGCACAGGCAATTTGCATGTTGACAGCCATCAATGTTTTTGCTATGTTGATGCTGTGGAGGTGAAGGATGTGGACAGATTTTTGTTTGCATTTAAGATATATCTCTGCTAAACTTAACAGATACACCGACAACAGGAGAGTTTCATGAAGGCAGCGGTAGGGTATATAGTAAAAAAAGTTACATTGGAGCTGCTGCACGATGCACATGCTTGCTGAACTCCGTAAAGGTTGAGGTGCAGGACGAAGTCAAGATGCCGAGGGTTATCCCTTTCAGTGCAATCCTCTATAATCCTGATAAGGTAGATGCGGGCAGGGTGATGGCCCCGCCGTACGATATTATTACGCCGTCTATGCACGAGGACCTTTATAACATGAGCCCGTATAACATGGTCCACATAGACTATGGAAAGGAGCTCCCTGGCGACACCGAGAAGGATAACCGTTATACAAGGGCATCAGGATTCCTTGTTGTCTGGCTGAAACAGGGTATACTGATCAGGGACAGCCGTCCTGCCTTTTACTGCTACGAGATTCAATACAGCATCGGCCCTGTGGAAAAGAGGCTCAGGGGTTTTATCGGCCTTGTCAGGCTTGAGGAGCTTGAAGAAGGAAGGATACATCCGCATGAAAACACACACCCCGGCCCGAAGATGGACAGACTCAACCTCCTGAAGGCATGTAATGCCAACACAAGCCCGATACTTTCGCTTTACAGCAGTAAGGAAAAGATTGTTACCTCCATACTGGATGAGGTTTCAAATGAGATGCCGTTTATCAGTGCGGTTGATTTAGACGGCTTTATGCACAGGGTATGGCCCATTAAGGATGATGTCCGCATCAGGGCACTGATGACGGAGCTTGAGGGCAGGGCAATATTCATTGCGGACGGGCATCACAGGTATGAGACAGCCCTTTCCTTTAAAGACGAGATGACTGCAAGGGGGCTTTTGAAAACAGGCGCTGAGCCGTTTAATTATGTGATGATGTTTTTATCGAATATGGAGGAATCCGGCCCTGACAGAGGTCTCACGCTCCTTCCTGTCCACAGGCTCGTTAAAGAGATGAAGGGCAGTATAGATGAGCTTCAGAGATGTTTTGACATTACCCCTGTCAATCTTAATGGTAATAATGAAGTGGTTATAAAAGATAGACTCCTTTCTATGCTGAAAAGGACAGGGCATTCCTTTGGCGTCTATCTGAAGACTGGAGGCTGTTATCATATTGTCCTGAGGCAGGGGCTTGATGACATGATTGATGCTCCGCCGCCGCTCAGAGGGCTTGATGTCACAATCCTTCATAAGCTCATATTTGAGAATCTTCTCAGGGTAAAGGGCATTGATTATGAGATGCAGCCTGATGAGGCAATAAGAAGGGTCAAGGGTTGTCAATACGAGGCTGCATTCTTCCTTAATCCGCCGCAGGTGAAGGATGTAAAAGAGGTTGCACTTGCCTCCGAGAGGATGCCCCAGAAATCAACATATTTTTATCCCAAACTGCTGACAGGGATGGTAATAAATAAATTCAGTTAAAGGAGGTTTATATGGCTGTAAAGGTTGCAATCAATGGTTTCGGCAGGATAGGAAGGAATCTTTTCAGGGCCAGCATCAATTACAGGGATGTTGAGATTGCTGCCATCAACGACCTTACAGATGCAAAGACCCTTGCACATCTCCTCAAATACGACTCTGTCCATGGGATCTTCAAAGCGGATGTAGAGGCAAAAGATGGAGCGATTTCAGTAAACGGCAGGGAGATAAAGGTGATTGCAGAGACGGACCCGGCAAGGCTGCCCTGGAAGGATCTGGGGATTGATGTTGCAGTTGAATCCACGGGGAGGTTTACGGACAGGGCTTCTGCATCGAAGCACCTGAATGCAGGCGCAGGATGGGTTATTATATCCGCCCCGGCAAAGGAGCCTGATATAACAGTCTGCCTTGGGGTAAACGAGGAGATGCTTGACCCTAAGGCACACAGGATTATATCCAATGCCTCCTGCACAACCAACTGCCTTGCGCCTGTTGCAAAGGTGATCCATAATGAATTCGGGATTGTAAAGGGCCTTATGACCACCATCCATTCATATACCAATGACCAGAGGATACTGGATCTGCCGCATAAGGATTTGAGGAGGGCAAGGGCAGCAGGGCTTTCCATGATTCCGACAACAACAGGGGCTGCAAAGGCTGTCGGGCTTGTGCTTCCAGAGTTAAAGGGGAAACTCGATGGGATGTCCATAAGGGTGCCGACACCCAATGTATCTGTAATCGACCTTGTTGCAGAGATGAAAAGGCAGGCCACATCCGATGAGGTAAACAGCAGCCTTCAGGCTGCTGCTGAAGGCCATTTAAAGGGCATAGTCGAATATTCGGAAGAACCTCTCGTATCCATTGACCTGAATGGAAACGATCACTCTGCAATTGTTGACGCGACACTGACGAGGGTCATTGAAGGCAATATGGTTAAGGTGCTTGCATGGTATGACAACGAGTGGGGCTACAGCTCCAGGCTCAGGGATGTTATCCTGTATCTTACGGGCAAGAGGTAATCAATGGCGAAAGGTAATAACATCCACATACCGATCATGGGCATCCTCGATAAACTCACAATAGAGGACTTAGATGTAAAGGACAAACGGGTATTCGTAAGGGCTGATTTTAATGTCCCCCTTGATGACAGCCTTAATATCACGGATGACACCCGGATCAGGGCAACACTGCCGACCATAAACTATGCAATCGACGGAGGTGCAAAGGTAATACTCGGGTCGCATCTTGGAAGGCCGAAGGGAAAGGTTGATCCGAGATACAGCCTTGCTCCTGTTGCAAAGAGGCTTCAGAGGCTCCTCGGCAAAGAGGTCATATTTGTCCCTGACTGCGTGGGCCCTCTTGTTGATGATGCGGCTAAGAGGATGAAACAGGGCGATGTCATGCTCCTTGAGAACCTGAGGTTCCATCCAGGGGAGGAAAACAATGATGAGGGCTTTGCAAGGGCCATTGCAGGTCTCGCAGACTATTACATCAATGATGCCTTTGGCACTGCCCACAGGTCGCACGCCTCTATTGTCGGAATACCAAAATTCCTGCCGTCCGCTGCAGGATTCCTCATGCGCAGGGAGATAGAATACCTCCAGGGCGTTGTCTGTAATCCTGTCAGGCCTTTTGTCGCAATACTCGGCGGTGCAAAGGTGTCAGGCAAGATTGGAGTCCTTGAGAATCTTCAGAGCAAGGTGGATAAGGTTATTGTTGGAGGCGGTATGGCATATACATTCTTTAAGGCAATGGGCTATGAGGTTGGCGATTCCCTTGTAGAGGATGATATGCTTGAGCTTGTAGAGAGGATAAGGAAAAAGGTTACCGAGAAGAATATAAAATTCTATCTGCCTGTTGATTGTGTTATTGCCCAGAGCCTTGAGCCGGGCGCAGAGACAAAGATAGTTCCAACACAGGAGATACCGAGAGGCTGGAGGGCGCTTGATATAGGGCCTGCCTCTGTAAGGCTTTTCTCCGAGGCGCTCAGTAATGCCAAGACAATACTCTGGAATGGGCCGATGGGTGTCTTTGAGATAGACGCATTCTCACGGGGTACATTTGCTGTTGCCCATGCTGTAGCAGATGCCTATGCCCTGACCATTGTTGGAGGCGGAGATACAGACCTTGCTGTCTACAGGGCAGGGGTTTCAGACAGCATATCCTTTATCTCAACAGGCGGCGGAGCGGCATTACAACTCCTGGAGGGCAAGGAACTGCCTGGGATTGCAGCCCTGAGTGCAAAGGCATCAAAACAGGAAAGATAATATCGTCAGTCACTGACTCCTCTGCGGCCTGCCTCGGCTTGCCTGCGCAAGCAGACAGGAAAAGCAAGGTCAATGATTTGTAGAAGAAACCTCCTCGAGCTCTTTCGCAGCTACCTTGTGTGGAAGTTTCTCATTGTGTGCGGCAGATATTATTCCTCTTTTCAGCTCCACAATAGAAGGATTTTTGCTGTCAAACCTTTCTATCAGGTAACTGGCTGCGTCTTCAGGTCTTATCGTATCACCGCATGTGAAGATGTCAACGGCTGCATATCCATACTCAGGCCATGTATGGATTGATAGATGGGATTCGGCTATGACCACCATGCCGCTTATCCCGAAAGGACTAAATTCATGAAATGCAACATCGATTATAGTGGCCCTGGCCTTTATGGCCGCTGTAACCAATGCATCCTGCACTTCCTTTAAATCACGAAGAGTCTTGGAGTTGCATTCCCTCAACTCCAGTAATAAATGGGTACCTAAAGCATGCAATCCTCTACCCCCCTTCTGAGATAAAATCTTGGGTAACTATCACCCCCTTTGAATAGAAAAAATACAGCAAAACCTATGCGTTTGTCAAGAAAAATTTTATCAGTGCCGATTAAAAATTCTTTGACAAATAATTTAGCTTTATGTTTAAATATTACGATTTGAATCTTTAGATATCCTAAAAATGAAAATTTGATATGTCTAAGGAGGCATTATGGAAATAACCCTGACGGTCGTAGAACTTGCTGTAGTATATATAGCCCTGCTTCTGAGTATGGGTATCACAGCGGTAAGCATTGTTAATGATGATATAGAGTTTACTGACGAGCCCACAGTTACAATGGATAAAAAGGCGTTAAAACGCATTATAATAAAAGGAATGATTTTTTTAGCTTCAATGATAATCTATATCTTTATGATTATACACTTTAAATTTATAGACTGAGATAACAGCACCTTCTGAGCGGCATATTAATGGTGATACACAAACCCATAGACCTAACGAGATCAAAATTGCTCTTTAACCGTGCAAGGCGCCTTATACCTGGCGGAGTAAACAGTCCTGTGAGGGCATTTAAGGCGGTTGGCGGCGTGCCGCCTTTTATAAAAAGGGCAAAGGGCTCAAAACTCTATGATATAGACGGCAATGAGTATATAGATTATGTCCTCTCATGGGGTCCTATGATACTCGGCCATGCCCATCCAAAGGTTGTATCGGTCTTAAAAAAGGCTGTAGAAAACGGAACAAGCTACGGTGCACCTACCCCATCTGAGGTTGAGCTGGCCTCTATGATATTAAAGGCATATCCATCCATGGACATGGTCAGGATGGTCAACTCTGGCACAGAGGCTGCAATGAGTGCAATCAGGGCTGCAAGGGGTTTTACCAGAAGGGATAAGGTAGTAAAGTTCGAGGGATGCTATCATGGGCATGCAGACGGCCTTCTTGTTAAGGCAGGTTCTGGTGCGTTAACATTTGGCATCCCTGACAGCTCAGGGGTTCCGAAGGACTATGCCAGAAATACAATAACAATCCCCTTTAATGATATTGGGATATTGAAAAAAACCATAGAAAAGGAGTACAAAAATATTGCCTGCATTATAGTTGAGCCTGTTGTTGGGAATATCGGCTGTGTTCTTCCAAGAAGGGGTTTTCTTGAGGGTCTTAGAAATCTCACGAATAAATACGATATCATCCTTATCTTTGATGAAGTATTGACAGGTTTCAGAGTGGCTTACGGCGGTGCACAAAAGGCATTTGGAATAGTGCCTGACATGACCTGTCTTGGCAAGGTAATAGGTGGTGGACTGCCTGTTGGTGCATATGGCGGCAGAAAAGAGATAATGGCGATGGTTGCGCCTGAGGGCCCTGTGTATCAGGCAGGCACCCTTTCAGGCAATCCCCTTGCAATGGCAGCAGGTATCGAGACGCTGAAGATACTTTCAAAAAAGGATACATATAAAATACTCGATGACAAGGCAGAGGCACTGGAAAACGGCCTCAGGGATGCATCTGCCAGGGCCGATGTGAATGTGAGATTTTATCGTGCAGGAACAATGTTCTGCACCTATTTTACAGATGATGATGTGTTTGATTACGCAACAGCAAAGCGGTCTGATACAAAGAAATTCGCAAGATTCTTCCACGGCATGCTGAGAAGGGGAATAAATTTAGCGCCCTCCCAGTTTGAGGCAGGTTTTATCTCCCTTGCACATACACAGAGTGATATTAAAGCTACTGTGAAGGCGGCTTATGAAGCATTTAAAGAGCTGTGAGGTAGGAAGGAGAATATATGTTTAATCCATTCAGGTGGCTTAAAGAGGGTATACCATTAAAGGGCAAGATTATAATCGCTGTGCTTCTGCTGATAATTATGACAGGTGGCGGTATAGTAGCCTTCAAATTCTACAACTTTACACAGAATAATCCAAAATTCTGCGTGAGCTGTCATCTGATGAAGCCTGCCTTTACGGCATGGCAGAAGAGTGTGCATAAGGGTGTTAATTGCCACGAATGCCATCATCTGAGTATACCCGAACAGAACAGACTGCTTATTACCTTTGTCCTTCACAGGCCGGCCTCTGTTCCGCCAAGACACGGTGAGATAATAGTTCCATGGAAGATGTGTATAAAGTGTCACTGGGAGAGGGATGAGCGTTATCCAAATGCGCCTATGATTAATAACTCCACTCTTCATGCAAAGCATGTCTTTATGGAGCAGATAGATTGCACAAAATGTCACGGCTATATTGTCAATAACATGGTCCACAGCTTCCTGCCATCGGCGACTTTCTGTGTGAAATGTCATAAGGGAAAAGAGGTTCATGGTATGGAGGGGCTTGCATGCATTAACTGCCATACAGACACGACACCGAACCTTCTGCCAAGCAGAAAGAAATGTCTTTTCTGCCATGGAACCGATAAGGATAGAAGAGCGCTCCTCGCTGATAAGACAATCGATGTTAAATTCTTTATGCCAAGCCCCAAGGTTATCGAAAAGGCAAGCAGGATGAGCACATTCCCTGAAAATTCGCCCATGCAGTTTCCATGTTACAACTGCCATAACCCGCACAAAAAGGTGAAATTTGACTGGGGTGATTGTATAAGATGTCATAAGAATATTATTAATGTAGGAAAACACAGCCTGCATATAAAGACTGTGGGGTTAAGCTGTAAGGACTGCCATAAGGCGCATATATGGAGGGTAACACCTGAGCAGGCGAAAAAGGACTGCGTAAAATGTCATGAATATAGAGACCCTAAAAGGTTTCTAAGTTAATACGGTAAGACACGATTATGAGCAGGAGGTAGTATGGCAAAGGAAGAGGAAAAAAGAAAAATCAGATATGCAATGCTTGTGGATCTCAGACGGTGTGTTGGCTGCCAGAGCTGCTCTGTGGCCTGCAAGAGTGAGAATGAGGTTCCACTCAGCAAGTTTCGCACATGGGTAAAGATCATTGAAAAGGGCAGATACCCTGATGTAAGTCGCCAGTTTCTCCCTGCCCTCTGTAATAACTGTGAAAACCCTATCTGTAACAGAAACTGCCCTGTGCATGCAACATATATAAGGCCAGATGGCATAGTCATGGTAAACATGCACAGATGTATCGGATGCATGTACTGTATGGCTTCTTGTCCTTACGATGTCAGATATGTAAACCCTTTGAGGAAGATTGTGCAGAAGTGCTTCTGGTGTGCACACAGGGTTGATGCAGGGCTCTTGCCAGCATGTGTTGAGACATGTCTTGGCAGGGCACTTATATTTGGCGACATAAATGATCCAAACAGCGAGATATCACAGGTTCTGGCCACCAATGCTGTTGTAAGGTTAAAACCAGAACTCGGGACAGACCCTCATGTCTTTTATATCGCTGCTGATGCTGATGCTATGGACCCAACAAAGGGTATAGATATAGACAAGATAAGGTTTATGGAACCGTACTGATTAAAATAATAATTCAATAAAAATTATAAAGGGGAGGCATTATGGATGTTGGAAGTCAGGTAACAGTTCTTTATAATTCGCCGCATCAGATACCGCTTGGTCTTTTGATAGCCCAATATTTTTATCTTACAGGTCTGAGTGCGGGTTCATTTGTTATCTCTGTTGTAGCCATACTTGGCAGAAAGGTAGAGTATAAGCCGCTCGGCAAGATAGGCGCTATCCTTGCGCCGTTATGTCTTATCCTTGCTCCGATGAATCTGTTGTCAGATATGGCACAGCCGCTCAGATTCTGGCACTTGATGACCTACCTGCCTGGCTATATAAATTTCAAATCCCCAATTACATACGGTGTAATACTCCTCACAGCCTATCCTATATCCGCTACCATCTATGCATACTTTGTTTTAACAGGCAACATGAAGTGGTCAAAGGTCTTTGCTATCATCGGAATACCCCTGGCCATATCCGTCCATGGCTACACAGGTTTTATACTTGCACTCGGCAAGGGCAGGGCGCTGTGGAATACAGCGCTTATGCCGACCCTGTTTATAGTTTCTGCAATGGTTTCCGGTATTGCGATGATGATCCTCATAGCAATTGTAAGGAACATGTTCTTTATGAAGGATAAGACCGTCGAGGAAAGGGAAAAGGATAGGCAGCTTATCCTCGGCCTTGGAAAGTTTCTTGGCGGGGCAATCATCGCCGACCTGTTTCTCCTGTTTAATGACATACTTGTGCTTCTCACATCCTCTAAAGAGGCATGGGAGACAGCACATCTGCTTTTGTGGGGTAAATTTGCCTTTGAGTTTATCGGCGTTGAGCTATTCTTTGGAAGTATTATCCCGCTTTTTTTAGTATTTTATCCAAAGACAGCAAAGACCTTCAAGTGGCTTTCCATAGCATCTGTACTTGTGATGATCGGTATTTATGCAATGCGTTTTACAGTGGTTGTAGGCGGACAGTCTGTGCCTTTACATTAGATATTCAAAATTCAAGGAAGAAGTGAGGTGGGAGGTAATACATGAAGATAACCAGAAGGGGGCTTCTAAAGATAGGTGCTATCTCTACCTCTGCCATTACTATTGGCAGGGGATTTAATCTCTTTGCAAATGCCATGGAGTTACTCCCGGGCGGCAAAGAGGTATCGAGGACAACAGGAAAATTTCTTAAGCCTATACCGAGCACATGTTTAAACTGCTATGCAAGGTGCGGCAACTTCGGTTTTGTGGCCTATGGCGGACTTATAAAAATTGGACCAAACCCTGAGCACCCCAACAGCAGGGGCCGCATGTGTGCAAAGGGTCAGGCAGGCGTTAATCTTCTTTACGACCCTGATAGGGTAATGCATCCGTTAAAAAGGGTCGGACCAAGGGGCGAAGGGAAGTGGAAGAGAATTACATGGGAAGAGGCATACATTACAGTTGTTCAAAAGCTGAGACAGTTAAAGGCTGCCGGCAAGGAGGACGAGTTTGTCTTTCAGAGCGACAGAGATATAACTACCCAGGATATATGCAGGAGATTCTGCTATGCGTATGGAACGCCAAATGCACTTGTAAATCATTCTCCAGGCGGCTGGAACAAGAGGATAGCACAGATGCTTACCTGGGGCGCGGATTTTGAGATCCCTGATGTCGCCAATACTGAATATATCCTTATCTTCGGCTCAAACCCTTTTGAGGCCCATTACATGCGGACAAGCTTTGTCCAGAGGATTGTTGAGGCAAGGGGACTGAGGACAGAGGCGAGGCTGGTTAAGCCAAAGGCGAGGCTGATAGTTTTTGATCCGAGACTTACGCAGACCTCTGGCAGGGCTGATGAATGGCATCCTATAAAACCAGGGACAGACGGTGCAGTCGCCCTTGCTATGGCATCTGTTATCATGAATGAAGGGCTCTACGACAGGGAATTCATAGGCCGCTGGTGTAACTATCCAGCAGACAAATTGGCCCGGTATCTGAAAAAATTTACACCTGAATGGGCGCAGAAGATTAGCGGCGTTCCTGCCTCGGATATAAAGCGGATAGCGAAGGAATTTGCAGCCACAAATCCTGCAACGACCGTATCAACCGGCGGTGTAACAAAACACCAGAATAGCGTCTATACAGAACGATGCGTTGCACTGCTGAATGCCGTCACAGGGAATGTTGATGTAAAGGGCGGCTACTGTTTGCCGAGGTCTTACGAATTCGCTGAACCAGACCCTATCCCCCCTGTGCCCCAGCGGAGAAGTGAACTCGCCCATCCAGTAGATTTCCCTCTTGCATCTTACGAGGTTCCTCAGAGGGTTATCCCGATGATAAAGGAGGGAAGGGCAAAGGTGTCATTCTATATGACATACCAGTATAACCCAGCATATTCACATCCTGAGGGACATGAGATATCACGGATGCTAAAAGACGAGGATCTGATCCCATTCCATGTTGTTATAGACTCTGTATATTCAGAGACTGCTGCCCTTGCAGACATGATATTGCCTGCAGCTACCTATACCGAGAGGCTGGAGCTTGAAAGCCCACCTGCCTTTGATATGATTCCATTTGTTTCGCTGAGACAGCCTTTTATCAATCCCCTCGGCGAATCGGTTGCCATAACAGACTTACTTATTGAGCTTGCACACAGGATTGGAGGCGGTATGGAGCGGTATTTTAACTTTGACACAAAGGGCTATCTTGAGCATAGGATTACACATATCGATGGGCTGAAAAAGGCAGGTGGACTTTCTTATCTCAAAGAAAACGGCTTATGGTACGATAAAGATGCCCAGCCTTCTTTCAGAACATATGAAAAGAAGGGTTTCGACACGCCCTCAAAGAAGTTCGAGATATATTCCGAAAGGATGGCGAAGTATGGATTTAATCCCCTGCCGACATACGAACCAATACAGCAGCATCTGACCATGAAGGAGGATGAACTCTTCCTTATAACATATCAGTGGAGCGTCCATACCCACGACAGGACAGCCAACTGCATGTGGCTTTCAGAGATAGTGCATGAAAACCAGGTCTTTATAAATGCTGAAACTGCAAGGCTCAGGGGTATAGAGGATGGCGATATGGTTGAGGTTATATCAAAGGCAGGCTCTATCAAGACAAAGGCTAGGGTTGTACAGGGAATACACCCGAATGTAGTAGCCATTGGTGATAGCTGCGGACACTGGGAATATGGGAGAATAGCTCAGGCAAAGGCGTTTGAAAGCGATGTGACTACTACAAAACTCCTCTGGTGGACGGAAAAGGGTGTTACTCCAAACCCTATCATCTCAATAATTTCAGACCCGATAGGGGGTGGCGAGGGATGGATGGATACAAAGGTGAGGATAAAGAAGATATGATGGAGTCTACGGAAAATACAGCAAGGGCCAGGGCGTATGAGATCCTTGCAGGTTTCTTTAGCAACGAACCTACGAGGGAGATGTTCGATTTTCTGAACGAGGCTATATCCTGCAGTATAGAGGATACGATAGAGGGTATAGAGGTTGATTTTGCAACAATGTTTATTGTCCCTGGCAATGGCCTTCAACCCTTTGAATCTCTTTATAATCGTGCACCAGATGAAGAGCCGTCTCTCTGGGGAAAGGCCACAAAGGATGTGGCAGGCTTCTACAGGGCTTATGGAGTGCATATCGATGAGTCAACCGGTATCCTGCCTGACCATATCTCTGTAGAGCTGGGTTTTATGGGCCACCTCATTGAAAGAGAGGATAACAATGCCCAGCGGCGGTTCTTAGAAGAACACCTTCTTAAATGGATTCCTGAATTCTGTGATAGAGTATATTCTAAAGCCAATACAGATTTCTATAAAGGCGTATCAAAACTTACAAAGGAATTTATCCTTTCAGAATATGAAGCGATTAAAGGGGAGGCAAGATGATAAGGATTCCAAAGATCAGAATGAAATGGAAATGGTTGTTAATAATAATCCCTTTCCTGTTATTATTACCAACCGTATTTGTCTTAAGCCTTGAGCACTATACAACATCCAACTACAGGTTCTGTCTCACCTGCCATTATAAGATGTGGGGCAAGGATTTTCTTGTTACCTCGAAGGTGCATCCTGCAAGCGTTACCTGTCCAGAGTGTCATGCAAAAGAACACAGCATTTTCATACCGCCTAAAAACTTCTCAGCGCACCCTGACAGGATTAACCCAAACTGCATAAGATGCCATAAGAATATGCTTGAAAGGAATGATACGAATGGATTTAAGTTTAATGTAATGCATATAAAGATACCGCACAAATTTCATCTTACAGAGGCTGCAGCGGTATGCACAGACTGCCACTATAACATAAAGCATGACAAAGAACTGCCGCAGACCAACAGGCCGAGGATGCAGGCATGCTTTGCCTGCCATGACCAGAAGACCACAAGCTGCCTGAAGTGTCACACAAAGGGAAGCAAGATGCTTATTAGTCTGCTTCCCAAGGGTAAGGAAATAAGCAAGTCACTGTGTGAAAAGTGTCACGAGGGCTTTGAGCAGAAGGAGATAGACATATACGGTCTTAAATTCTATCATACGAAACACCTGTCAATGGGTATTGCATGCAATACATGCCACAACAACGAGATGCAGCATGGGAGTATAACCAAGGACAGGGCAGCATGCCTCAACTGCCACCATACCCAGAAAAAGGTCGGTTGTGTAAGCTGTCATCCCACCCAGAATGCTATGAGGCAGGGGACTGCATTTAAGGAGGTAAAAGGTCCTGCTGATAAGATGTATGGGATTGTTGACTGCAATATATGTCATGCAGGCATTGCCAAGGGGCATTCATTGTCTGATGTAAAGAAGGCGTGCTCTCAATGCCATGAGCCGAACTTCCCTAAGAAGGTTAATGAGATACAATCGAGGATAACAAAGGAGCTGAAGGATGTCACATCGAGGTTGCAGCAGGTTAAGGCCATGGTAACAGGCAACAAGGAGGCAGAGGCTGAAGTTGATAATGCTGAGAAGGCCATTGCTGCGATAAATGCGGACAAAAGTAAAGGTTTCCATAATAGTCAGTATGCCCGGAGGCTTATAGAGTATAGCATTGAGCAATTAAAAAAGGCAGGGGGAAGGTCTTCTAAGAAACGATAGTGCAGGCTTTAAACTGACCTTTACGATAGGACAAAACAGGGATGGATTAATAATCCATCCCTGTTGATTTTAATATCTGATTTTATCGCCCGAATAGCTAATCCCATCTCCAGAGGGCTATTACAAATACAATGAGGAATACCAAAACGAGATTCATGTAGGCAAAAAAATAGAATATCCTTTCAGGCAGAGGTCTCGGTATCTTTTGTCCTGCCTCGATTAATCTTCCAACCTCAGGCATGGACAGTATCCGCTCTTCTCCATGTGGTGCAGTCTTGAGGACATCAGTAAGGTCATGACCTGCGAGGTGTTTCCTTGCATGAGAACCATCCTTCCAGAGTTTGCTCTTTGTGACATCGTATATCTTTCCCTTGTATATGATGAATGCAGGTCTTCCTTCTTTGCCGTCAAAACTGTGCAGTTCTTCCATGGTTAAATCCAGTTTTCCCTTACGGATATCAGCCTCCCATTTTACCCTCAATCTTCTCTTCAGCCTTGGTCCTATAAAGAATGTCACGATAGCCGCTGTCAGTACCATTATCAGAAACAGAGCGATCTTGACACTAAGGAGTATTCCGAACCGTGTTGTGTATAAAGCCTTCCATGTGGGTATCTTTGCTATAGTAAGCAGGACGCCTGTAACAGAGAGGACGGCTATAGAGAGCCATCCTAAAAGGAGTTCGCCCTTTGGAAGTCCCCTCGCAGCATATGCTGGCTTTAAGAGGATATGGACATAGAGGATTGTTCCAAACCATGCTATTGCTGTTAGTAGATGTATGTAGCCGATAAAGAACCTTACAACCCTCTTTGTTTTTGAGAGCGGCCTGTATATGCCTTTTATGACAAGCTCCTCCCTGTAGTTCTGCCCTTCCTTTGTGAGTCGGCCTCCGCCTGACGGGTCAATATGGCAGACGCTGCATGTATACCCTGTCTGCCTTGCATAATCCACGGTTGCATGGCTGTCTACAGGGATAAATAAGAATAGGATGGCAGTAAGAATTATCCCTCTTATATACCCCATATTATCTGGATTTCTTGTGGCAGTAAACATAGCTATCCAGGAGTTTAAATGATGTCTTCAATGTGATTCCTTTCATTACGGCGATATAGGGTTAAGGAACGAAGGGGTACCCCCTGAGTTCCTTAACCGCGTTTTTATTTTACACAGCAACCTGTTTTTTCCCAATAGTGAAGAAATTAACTATATACATGAGAGCCCCTATTGCAAAGCCCCATGCCGACACCCAGAATACGGCAAACCAGAGTTTCATAAAACCCTGTGTTGTAAGATAGTCCATTCCGAGAACCCTCTGGAAGTATGTCTGTATGACACCGGCAACAGAAAGTGCAAGGACCATCATGATCATAAAGAAGTTCATTGTCCAGAAGGCCTTCATACCAAGCCTCTGATTGAAAACCTTAAGTCCCTTTATCTGCGGAAGTGCAAAGTATATCATAGTGAGATTCAGCATGGCATAGGCGCCAAAGAAGGCAAAATGTCCGTGGGCGGCTGTAACCTGTGTCCCGTGCGTCCACTGGTTTATCTGAGGAAGGGTATGTGCAAAGCCCCATACACCTGCACCAAGGAAATGCATAACCGCACAACCTACAGCCCAGTAAAGTGCGAGTCTGTTTGTTATCTCAACCTTCCTTTCCTTTACATCACGCAGTGTGTCTATGACCATGAATAATATCGGAACAGGTTCAAGGGCGCTAAATATCCCTCCAACCCACAGCCAGTAATTGGGCGTGCCAATCCAGTAGTAATGATGTCCTATGCCTGCTATCCCTGTAAACAGAACAAGACCCACCTCTATATAAAGCCACTTCTCAACCAAAGCCCTGTCAACCCCTGTAAGTTTAAGGAGCACAAATGCCATGATAGCGCCTGTTACAATTTCCCATGCGCCTTCTACCCACAGGTGTATAACCCACCACCAGAAATAGTACTGTGTTGTCAGATTTTTCATGAAGAATATGCCGAAGAGAAACATCACAGCCAGCATGACAAGACCGCCCAAAAGCACGCCCTGTATTACTGTCCATTTCTTTGTTTTCATCATTGTCATAAAGATATTAAAGAGGAATATCAGGGCAACAACCACGATGCCAATCTTGAGGATTGTCGGCTGTTCAAGAAATGGCATACCCCACGACCAGCCTGCGATGTATCCAGCGATGGCAGTGACACCGATTGCTGCAAAGAGATAGAGCTGTAGATTTGCAAGCCATGGGCTGTATATCTCTGTGTCTGCCTCTTCCGGGACGAGGTAGTATGTCCCTCCCATAAAACCGAAGAGCAGCCAGACAACAAGGAGGTTTATGTGTATCGCCCTTGAGGTATTAAATGGAAGGATATTTATCAATGGGTCAAAATCCCATACATACTTTGCGCCTGTTATCAGGCCAAAGACGACCTGTAGGCCAAAGAGAAGGGTGGCCAGGACAAAATATTTATATGCAATCTTCTGAGATTCGTATTTCATTTACGCCTCCTTATCTTAGCCCAGAAAGATAGTCAACAAGGTCTTCTCTATCCTTCTCAGGGAGTTTTGCAAAACTCGGCATAATAGAGTTTGGATTATGTGATTTAGGGTCTTTAAGCTGTTCCTCTATCCATTCTCTATCCCTCCTGCTTCCCACTTTTGTCAGGTCAGGCCCAACATGTCCTCCAACCCCGCCTATCGAGTGGCATGCAGAGCATCCCTGTGCCCTGTATACAGCCTCTCCAGGTTTTTCCACAGTCCCTGCTGAAGCTGTAGCCGCCATTGGCTTTGGAGGCCAATTGTTTGTGTCTATTCCATTAACCCAACTGAGGAATGCGATGAGATCAGTTATCTCCTGATCTTTAAGATGGAGATTCGGCATCTTCCTGCTTGCAGGCCAGACCGCGCCGGGGTCATTTAGAAACCTTCTCATCCAATCAGCATCCCTGTAACTCATAACCTTTGTAAGGTCAGGTGCATAGTAACCTCCTATCCCAAGGATTGTGTGACAGTCGTTACAGTTATGCTTCTGCCATACCCACTTTCCAGTAGCTACCTGTGCATCCAGTCTATCTGCATGGGTTCTCTGTGGTATCTGTGAGAGAGAATTATAGGTGAGTGCAAGCAGGATAACTGCTGAAAGAACAGTGCCCCATACGAATATAGCCTTTGCCTGAGCCTTTGTCATAATCTTCCTCCTTTCTAATGAAAGATAAACATTGTTGTTCTTCCTGCACTTTCATTAAAGCAATTGCACTTTTATTCCACGCATCCTTTGCTGCATATCACAGCGTCAAAGCAATCTTATCCACCTCCTTTTTATTTGCCTGAGGAGAACGATTATTCAACTCTACAACAGGGCATCACCTCTTGGTTATGATGTAAATCATAATGTCGGGACAAGATGCAGGTATGAAGAGATAAAGAACTATTAGTCTTGGGGCGGAGGCAGAGTTTGGCTCAATGTGAAAGACCGATCGATTCCTTTAGGCGCAAGAACTCCTTCAGCGACCTTATGACACAGTCTTCTATTGCCATGCCGTCAAAATAATTCCCTGTTAGGAGGAGGCGGCTGCTGGAGATCGATTGCTCGATCGTGCGAACCAGTGTATCATGACCTGTTTTGAGCGAAGGAACAAAATTATCTTTTACTACGACGTGTTCGAGCTGCCCCTGCCTCAGTCCAAGCACTTCGGCAATCCGCTTGAGCTTGGCCTCATAATTCATAAGCCGCGGTTTGAAATGGAAGGTAAAGCCCCGATACTCGTCATGCCTGACCGTATCTCTGGATACGACAGAGTAGAAACTATCCGAAATGGGGATTATCCCTGCAACAGGGGCTATTGAAACCAAATCTTTTTTTACCGCTATGCCTGCCGATTCGACTGCTTCGACCCTAATCTGTGATAATTTCACCGAGACATCAGGGAAAGGCTCACGCAGAAGTCCTGCCGCCACCGATGCTGGAGTGGCCAGGGCCAGACAGTCCGCTCCATAAATTATGCCATCTGTAGTGATCTGGAAGAGGCCGTCTCTGAACTCCACAGCGAGCACCTCTTTCCCTTTTACAATTTCGATATCTTTTTGTGATGCGATCGAATCAGTGATCATCTGGAGCCCGTTGGTCAGGGTATATTTTTTTATGATATCTTTTCTCCGGGGTCGCTTTTTAAAGAGCATGTCAGCAGGAAAACGATTTGCCTCTTGTGATATCACGGCACTCATGGCAGGTGCGATGACCCGCTCGAAGTTTGTACGACCGACGATTTTGGAATAATACGACTCAATACTCTGCCCCCCTTTTTTAATGGTAAATATATGCGGCACCGAGAGGAGAAACTCTAAAAAATCGAGTTGTGAGGAAATGGATTTTATCCGGCTGTCAACAAGCATCTTGAATGGAACTTTTTCACGGCGGATCAGGTGGTCGAGGATCATACAGTCCTCTATTATCCCTATTAAATTTCTATAGGAGTTATAGCAGGTATGGGCGCCCAACTCGATCCATAATCCGCCGGCATCCTCAAAACGGTGGGAGTGCAAAGTGCCACCGACCCTTTCGCTTTTTTCGATCACCAAGGTCTTGAGCCCTTCCCTGGAACAGTAATGGGCCAGACTCAATCCGCTGATGCCAGCCCCTATTATGATAATGTCGTATTTGCCCACTTTATTATATCCACCCCAAATCCTTTGCATTTTTTATCACGATGTCTGATAGCGCTTCTATAAACTTTGGCGATGTATTCAGGGATTCTGTGCGTATGAGTTTTATCCCAAGCCTGTCAGCAAGCCCTTTGTATAGTATATCAATCTCATAGAGTGTTTCTATGTGGTCTGAGACAAAACTTATTGGTACTATCAGAAGGTTTTTGACGCCTTCTCTGGCAAGTTCTTTGATTTTTTCATCTGTTGATGGTTTAAGCCACCTCACAGGGCCGCTTCTGCTCTGATAGGAAAGATGCCACTTTACAGGCATTCTCCTTGTTACCTCTTCAATCGTCCCCTGGATATGCTGCACATACGGGTCTCCCGCCTCAACAATCCTCATAGGCAGGCTGTGGGCACTGAAAAGGACATGAATATTCAATTCTGAGTTATGGGGGTTAAGTTCTGAGGTAGTTGTGAATGATTCAAGCCCTCTTTTTATTGCATCAATGAGGACTTCGATATAAAGTGGATGGTTAAACCATGATGGAATGCAGAAGTATTTAATAGGGTATTGTTTTATTACCTCCTGGAATCTCATGACAGAAGAGCCTGATGTTGCAAGAGAGTAATGGGGGTATAGACTAATGGCCATCAATCTATTCACTCCGTCTTTATGTATCTGTTCAACAGCATCCTCTATCAATGGATGCCAGTATCGCATGCCAACGTAGACCTTAAACCTTGGAGTATTGGAGTGATGGAGAATTGGAGTAATGGTATCGGCTGCTTTGTTTGCTCCTTTGCTCTTTTCATCCAATACTCCAATACTCCAATTCAACATCTCCTCCAGGGCCTTTGCCTGTGCTGTTGTTATGTCAAGAATCGGGGATTTCCCGCTTATAAGCCTGTACATCTGTTCTGTCTTCTTGCTCCTGAGTGTGGATATAAGCCATGCAAGCGGCCTCTGCATGAAAGAGGGACCAAGCCTGATTATCTGTCTGTCAGAAAAGAGATTATAGAGGAATGGCCTTACAGCCTTAAGCGAATCAGGCCCTCCGAGATTCAGGAGTATGACCCCAATGGTCTTCATGTCAGTTTTATCCAGCAATATCAATATGCGTCCTTATTACATACTATTGCTTTCCCCCGTATTTATGCACTGCCTCAACCATTGCTATGGCGCTTTCAACAGGTGTCTCTGGAAGGATGCCATGGCCGAGGTTAAAGATATGACCCTTTGCAGATTCTCCCTTCAACAGGATATCCTTTACCCTGTCCTCCATCCTCTCCCTGGGCAAAAAGAGGGCGCAAGGGTCCAGATTTCCCTGGACAGCGACTTTTTTACCGAGCCGTTTTATGGCCTTTTCTATATCAATCCTCCAGTCAATGCCTATTACATCGGCTCCGCATTTTTTGACCTCATCGAGCAGACCTGCACATTCGTTGACAAAATATATCACAGGGACGCCTTCCTTCTTGAGTTCAGAGATTGCCCTCTTTACATGCGGCATGACAAACCCTTTATAGTCCTCCGGTGTCAGTGCGCCTGCCCATGTATCAAAGAGCTGCACTGCCTGGGCGCCTGCGTTTATCTGGGCAGAGAGATAGGAAACTACAGTTGTTGTTATCCTGTCCATAAGCATGCTGAAAAGACCTGGATGCTGAAACATCATCTTTTTTGTATGGACAAAGCTCTTTGAACTGCCGCCCTCAATCATATATGTTGTAAGTGTAAACGGCGCACCTGAAAAGCCTATAAGCGGCACCTTGTTTTCAAGCTCCCTTCTCAGGATCCGTATGGTATCTATTACAAAAGGCATTGCGTCCTCTGTGTCAGGTATGACGAGCCTGTCAACACCCGACCTTGTCCTTATCGGCTCGGTGAGAACAGGTCCTTTCTTGTCCGAGAACTCAAGCCTCATACCCATTGCCTCAACAGGTATGAGGATATCAGAAAACAGTATTGCCGCATCAACGCCAAGAATGTCTACAGGCTGAAGCGTTACCTTTGCTGCAAGCTCAGGGGTCTTGCACAATGTAAGGAAATCAATCCCGGACCGCACTGCCTGATATTCAGGAAGGTATCTGCCTGCCTGCCGCATGATCCATACAGGCGTGTATGGCACATCTTCTCCGCGGCATGCCTTAAGAAATGTGTCGTTCATTTTAGCACCTTCTTTTTCAGTTTTATTGGTGTATATCCGCAGAATGGTTCCTCTTCAAGATAATCGCCGTAAACAGAATACGCCCTTGCCCTGCAGCCGCCGCAGACATTTAAATACTCGCAGGAGCCGCACCTGCCCTTATAGTTTTTGAAATCCCTGAGCTCTCTGAATAACTCAGAATCCTCCCATATATCTTTAAATGACTGCTTGTGGATGTTTCCTGCAGGCATCGGGAAATAGCTGCATGGCAGAACATTGCCGTCAACATCTATGAGGCATATCAACTGGCCTGCGATGCAGCCCTTTGAACCGCCTGTAGAAAATTTCAGTGTCCTTCTTTCAAACCTGGCGCCTTCTTCTTTTGACTTCTGCAGGATAATCCTGTAATAATGAGGAGCACATGTCGGCCTCACAAGCATATCCTTTTCCCCCTTTTCCATCTGGTAGTGCCATTCGAGGATCTCTTCATAGTCTTCCTTTGATATAAGCTCGTTCATTATCTCCTCCCCCCTGCCTGTAGGAACTATCATAAACATATACCAGGCAGTAGCGCCAAGTTCCTTTGCGAGCCTGTAGACCTTTGGGATCTCTTCCTGATTGCGCCTTGTAAAGGACGAGTTTATGATGAACTCGATATTATGTTTTCTGAACAACCTTGCAGCGTTTATTGTCCCGTTGAATGCACCCTCCTGATTCCTGAAATCGTCATGCACCTTATCTGTTGAACCATCGAGACTCAGGGATACGATCTTTATGCCTGATTCCTTTATCCTTGAGCATACATCCTCTGTAACAAGCGTCCCGTTGGTGGCAAGACACATCCTCAGGCCCTTTTTAGTGCCGTATCCTGCAATATCAAAGACATCCGCTCTAATGAGAGGTTCACCGCCTGATAAAACTATAACAGGCTTTGCGTAGCCTGAGATGTCCTCTATAATTCTGAATGCCTCATCTGTGCCAAAATCCGGATGTCCTTTGACCACCATCTCGGATGAAGAGCGGCAGTGCACGCATTTGAGGTTACATCTCCTCGTAATTTCCCAGGCTATCCATTTCGGTGCAAATTCCATTGTCATTTTTATTATGATAAACTACAAAGGCCAAAAACTCAACTACATAGGCGCGGAAATCCCTTGACAAATCACCTAAACCATATATAATTAAAATGAATCTCCCCGCAGCAAGCTGCGGGGAATTAACAAGTTAAACATGGGGGGAGGATGGGTTTGAAACATACATTCCTTTTACTGTTACTTATTTCTCTCCTTAATCCATCCATTGTCCTTGCGACTGAAAAAGCCTATGAACAGCACATGGCAAAGGGCATATTAAGCCTTGAGACAAATAATTACTCATCTGCCATAGAGGAATTCAGGGCAGCAATGAAGGAAAAACCAGATGATGAAAAGGCAATACTTTATCTCGGGATAGCCCTCAGCCGTTCAGGCAATAAAGATGCGGAGACGACACTAAAGAAGGCCCTCTCAATGAATCCCCAGGAGCCCAGGACGAACCTTGAGCTTGGCATCTACTACTATAGCAAATCCCTCTTTGAAGAGGCAAAGGACTATCTTGAAGAAGCTGTAAGGCTTGCGCCGAATACAGAGGTCTCCTCAAAGGCAGAGGAATATCTGAAGGCGATAGCAAACAGGGCAGCGTCAAGAAAGCCGTGGATGATAAACATATCAGCAGGCATGCAGTATGACAGCAATGTAGTGCTTGAGGCAGAAAACGGCCCGCTGCCCCAGGGGATCTCAAGGAAATCGGACTGGAGTGCAGTTTTATACATAAAAGGCCAGTATAACCTTTTGAGGTCAGAGAAAATCAATAGTTCAATAAGCTATTCATTATACCAGAGCCTGCACAGCAAACTCTCAGACTTCAACATAACCCAGAACCTTATCACACTAAATGCATCCTACAAGATTCTGCCAACACTAAACCTTGCAGGCCGATACTCCTTTGAATACCTCCTGGTAGGAGGGCATGACTATGACTATGCACACACACTTACGCCCTCTCTGATCATCTCAGAGGGCAGAGGTTTTTCCACAGTCATAGAATATCAATACAGAAAAGAGCGCTTCATGGACACAGCGCTTTTCACAGACAACTCAGACAGGACAGGTTCAAACAACCTCATAGGGATAACCCAGAACATACCTGTAACCACATCTATCATCGCAAGGATTGGCTATTCGTATGATAAGGATTCAACGAGGCAGGACTACTGGGACTACAAGGGGGATAAAGGCTTCATAGGCATAAAACTGAACATGCCATACAGGATACTGCTTGACCTCTATGGCGAATACTACAGAAAGGACTACAAAGGTGTTAATCCCATCTCAGGGACAGAGAGGAAGGATACAATCCATACCTATTCAGCATCCCTTACCAGGGCGCTGACAGACAGATACAGCATAACCATTGGTGAGTGTTATATAAGAAACAACTCAAACATAGGCCTGTATGACTACAGGAGGGCAATAACGAGCCTTTTCCTGAATGCGAGGTTTTAGGCGATGAAGATCAAATATACTGCAATAATCAGCATCCTGTTTCTCATTGGATTCACAGGCATTGCCTATGCACAGGATGTAGGAAGCATGATAGCAATCCGTGGGAAGGCAATTATCGAAAGGGATAACAAGGCGATAGAGGCAAAGATAAAGGACAGGATAGAACTTAAAGATACGATAGAGACAAAACAGAGATCAAAGGCAAAGATGCTGTTTATAGACGACAGCGTTCTAACACTCGGGGAGAAATCAAAGGTGGTCATAAAGGAATTTGTATACAGCAAAGGCAGGGGAAGCTCAATCTTCAACCTCCTTGATGGAAAGATGAGGTCTATAGTTGGAAAGACAGGGTTTCAGGTAGAAACGCCGACTGCGGTTGCGGCAGCCAGGGGGACGGTAATACTGTTTCATGTAGGAGTAATGGATGGCAGGAAGTTTACAACCATCATATGTCTTGAAGGGATGGTTGATGTAAGAAATATAGACCCAAAGGTAATGGGGAGCGTGACCCTTAAACCTGGACAGATGACCATAGTATGGGAAGGCGAGCCACCAACACAACCTGAACCTGCGACTGGGGATTTGACTGATAGACTTTTAAGGGATACAGATACCGGCTTTTATGAGCTATCTATACCAGGGCCGATGCAGATAGGGGTTGGCCAAGGTTGGATGGAGATAGAGCCACCTATAGGCACACCGCCAATAGAGCAGCAGCCAGGGGCGAATACAACGCCTGTAACCATACATCCAGTATTTCCACAGTAGGTGATGAATATGAAGAGATTTGGCATAGCATTAATCCTTATATCCTTTGCGATAGCAATGGGAAGCTGCGGAGGCGGTAACAGCAACGGCACATATCAGGGGACATCGAGAGTAATCATAACCCTAAGCGACAGCCATTTTGCAAAGATTGAGATAAATAAGGATACCCTTTTTGCATCCGTAAAACACCTTCTAAAAGAATGGATGCGTGTCAGGGAGGCATCTGCAATACCATCAAACATTGTCAATATACAATACACGGTATCAGGCACAGG